>NZ_JBHVGV010000001.1:1187068-1228616 GCF_042800555.1 Streptomyces sp. NPDC057617
CCCGCCCACCCACCACACCCCCAATCCTGGTTCCGGCCCCGCCACCGCGGCCAGACCTTGCTGGGGTTGGCGGTGTTGCTGTTTCCGCCCACTGGCAACACCACGGCCCGCGTCCTGGCTGTCGGCTACGCGCCGCGCCAGGTGCGGAACTCCGTGAGGGCCGGGGACATCACCCCCGGGGGCTGCCGCCGGTGCGCTCGTACGGGATCTTCTCGCCGGCCTCGACGGCGACCGGCAACTTGTTCTCGGCCGGCGGCAGCGGGCAGGTTGCCAGGTCGGTGAAGGCACAGGGCAGGTTGGTGGCGCGGTTGAAGTCGATGACCACCGTGCCCTGGTCGTCGGGCTGGGGGATGGAGACGCTGCGGTTGGCCGCGTAGGTCGTGACGCCTGAGGTGGCGTCGGTGAACAGGACCAGGAGGCTGCCGGGCCGCATGCCGTTGAAGGCGGTGAGCCGGTACGTACGGCCGTCCAGCGCGAACTCGACCTGCCCGGGGGCGTCGTAGACGTGCTGGAGCCCCTCGACCGCGGCTCCGACGGTCACGGCGCGGGGAGCGTCGAACGGGACGTAGCGGCCGGTCAGTGCCCAGCGGGGGTCGGGGGCGTAGGCAGGGGTGTGGGTGTAGTCGAGCAGCAGTTTGTTGTCGGGGTGGCGTGGGCGCAGGATGTCGTGGCCGCCGCGCTTGGCGACCTCGATCACGGCGTCGCCCGCCGTGGCCAGCAGGCTTGCCCGCTCCTCGATGACCCCGAAGTGGTACCGGCCGGTCACCACGGTGCCCTGGACGGTGAGTTCCTCGCCCTCGTCCAGCTGGACCGTCACACCGTCGTCGGTGCTGGACCACGCTCCGGGCGCGTCAGGGAACCGGGCCGGCTCACCGTCGAGCCACCGCAGGCTGGTGACGGCGAGGAAGCCGTGCGGATCCGCCAGGTTCTTTTCGTGCTGGGCGTGCCACTCCTCCCACTGCCGGACGAAGTCCGTACGGTCGGTGCGCGTGTCGGTGTGCTGGATCGTCATGTCGACTCCTTGTCGGTGGTGGCGCGCGTTACGGGCGACGGAACCGGGGGCGTTCTCCTGCTGCCAGGGGGATGTCGGCCACGGCGGTTCTCCTTGTCAGTGGGCCACGCCGGGGTCAGTGGCCGCGGCGGGCGCGACCGGGCCCCAGGCGAACGGCGGGTCGGGGATCTCACGGCGCAGCGTGGGCGCGATGTCGGACTGGAACAGCTCCAGGCTGTCGCGGTGCTGGGCGTCGGTGAGGCCGCCGGCGTCCGCCTGGAGGTGCAGCACGCTGTGGCCGAACCGCGCGTGGTAGCGGTGCACCTTCTCGATCACCTGCTGCGGGCTGCCGATCAGGGCGGAGCTGCGCTCGACGAAATCGTCCAGGGTGTCGAAGACCGGTTCCAGACCGAGCTTCTTCTGGAAGGCCAGTCGGCCCTCGAAGACCGGCCGGTACGCCGCCAGGGCCTCCTGCGAGGTGCGGGCGGCGTAGTAACCGGCCGTGCCCGCGCCCACCACGGCCCGAGCCGGGTCGTGGCCGTAGTGCTCCCAGCGCTCCCGGTAGTGGCGGACGAGTTCGGCGTACGGCTCCATCGGATGGGTGACATTGGCCGAGAAGAGCGGGTCGCCGTAGCGAGCGGCCAGGTCCACCGACTCCCGGCTGGTGGCGCTGCCGTGCCAGACCCGGACCGGCCGCTGGAACGGCCGGGGCCAGACCTCGGCCTCCGTCAGCTCCGGGCGGAAGCGTGCCGCGTACGTCACCTTGTCCTGCCGCCAGATCCGGCGGAACAGCTCGTACGACTCGGCGTTACGGTCCCACTGGTCCTCGGCGGTGACCTGGAACAGCTCGCGCTGGGCCGCGCCGTTGCCCTTGCCGATGATCAGTTCGAGCCGGCCCCGGGAGAGGTGGTCGAGGGTCGCGTAGTCCTCGTACGCCCGCACCGGGTCGAGCAGGCTCAGCGTCGTCACGGCGGTGAACAGCCGGATCCGCTCGGTGAGGGCGGCGAGGTGGCTGAGCACCACTGTCGGCGAGGACGAGATGAACGGCCGCTCGTGGCGCTCGCCGACACCGAAGCCGTCGAAGCCCAGCTCCTCGGCGAGCAGGGCGTTGTCGATCACCTCCCGGAAGCGGTCCTGGGTGGACTTCTGCACGCCGGTCACGGGATCCGGGGCGTGCACGATCAAGGTGATGGCCAGGAACTTCACGAAGCCACCCGCCCGGCCGGGGCACCGGCCTCGGTGTCGGCGCCGGCACCGGCGTCGGGGTGGGCGAGGCCGAGGTGGTCCCGCAGGGTGGTGCCCTCGTACTCCGTGCGGAACACACCGCGCTCCTGGAGCAGCGGGACCACGGTGTCGGCGAAGACGTCAAGACCGCCGGGGGTGATGTGCGGGACGAGGATGAACCCGTCGGCCGCGTCGGTCTGCACGAAGGAGTTGATGGTCTCGGCGACCGTGGCCGGGGAGCCGACGAAGGACTGGCGGTTGCCGGTCTCGATGACCAGATCCCGGATCGACCACTTGTTGGCGGCCGCCAGCTCCCGCCACTCCCGGGCAGTGGCCAGCGGGTCGCGGTACATCCGCACCTGGGCGCGGCCGCGGGCGATGGTGTGCTCGCCGAGGTCCGGTTCGATGTCGGGAAGCGGGCCCTCCGGGTCGTACGCGGACAGATCGCGGTTCCAGACGAATTCCAGGTGCTTGATCGCGGTGGCCCCGCTGACCTGCTGCCGGCGCACTTCGCGGGCCAGCTCCTCCGCCTCGGCGTCCGTGTCGCCGAGCACGAAGGTCGCGGCGGGCAGGATCAGCAACTGGTCGTGGGTACGGCCGTGGCGGGCGAGGCGGCTCTTGACGTCCGTGTAGAACGCCCGCCCTTCCTTGAGGGTGCTGTAGCGGCTGAAGATCGCGTCCGCGCCGGCCGCCGCGAACTCGCGTCCTTCCTCGGAGTCGCCGGCCTGGAAGATGACCGGGCGTCCCTGCGGGCTGCGCGGGACATTGAACTGTCCGGCGATGTCGAAGTGCTGCCCCTTGTGCACGAAGGCTCCGGCCCGCGCGTCCCGCAGGAAGATGCCGGACTCCTTGTCGGCGGCTATCTCGTCGCCATGCCAGGAGTCGAACAACTCGATGGCGGTGGCCAGGAATTCCTTCGCCCGCGAGTAGCGCTCGTTCTGCGGCAGGAAGCCGCCGCGGCGGAAGTTCTCGCCGGTGAAGGCGTCCCACGAGGTGACGACGTTCCAGGCGGCGCGCCCGTCCGACAGGTGGTCGAGGCTGGCGAACTGGCGGGCCACCTCGTACGGCTCGTTGAAGGTCGAGTTGATCGTGCCGGTCAGGCCGAGGCGTTCGGTGACGGCAGCGAGCGCGGTCAGGACGGTGAAGGTGTCGGGCCGCCCGACGACGTCCAAGTCGTAGATCCGGCCGCCCTGTTCGCGCAGCCGCAGGCCCTCCGCGAGAAAGAGGAAGTCGAACTTGGCGCGCTCGGCGGTCCGCGCGAAGTGTACGAACGAGCTGAACTCGACGTGGCTGCCCGCCTCGGGGTCGCTCCATACGGTGGTGTTGTTGACACCGGGGAAATGCGCGGCGAGGTGGATCTGCTTCAGCGGCGTGGCGGGGTTCAGCGGCGCGGCGGACTTCGGCGGGATGGCGGACTTGCTCATTTCTCGTACGGTCCTTCCGGCTCAGGCGACGGCGTAGCGGTTGGCGGGGCGGGGCAGTCCGAGCAGCCCGCGCAGGGTGCTCGCCCCGTACGCGGTACGGAAGGCGCCACGGCGCTGGAGTTCGGGCACCAGGTGGCGGGTGATCTGCTCCAGGTCGTACGGAAGGGCCGCGGGCCGCAGCCGGAAGCCGGTCAGTCCGGCATCCCGCAACTCCTCCAGCAGGTCGGCGAGTTGAGCGGGCGACCCGGTGAACACACGGGCGTCGCTGCTGTACTCGGCGCCTGCACGTTCGTCGAGGCGGGCCTTGCGGTCCGCAGCGGCGCCGGGGTCGTCGTCGAGGAAGACCACCAGGTCGCCGAAGACGTGCACGGTCTCGTCGGCGCGGCCGGCGGAGGCCTGTGCCGCGCGGATCTCGGCCAGGACGGCCCGGGCGTCATCGGCGTCGCCCGGGGTGACGAATCCGATGTCGGCCGAGCGGGCGACCAGTTCGTACGGGACGGTCGCGTGCGCGAGCGCGGCGACGAGCGGCTGTCCCTGGGGCGGGCGCGGGGTGATCGAGGGGCCCTTCACGCTGAAGTGCGCGCCCTCGAAGTCGATGTAGTGCAGCTTGTCGCGGTCGATGAAGCGGCCGGTGGCGACATCGCGGATCTCCGCGTCGTCCTCCCAGCTGTCCCAGAGCCGGCGCAGCACCTCGACGTAGTCGGCGGCTTCGTCGAACAGCTCCTTCACCCAGGGCCGTTCCGCTGCTGACCGTCCAGATGCCGGTTGTCCCGCCGCCGGCTGCCCCGCTGCCGTGGCCAGGTCCTCGATCCGCAGGCCCGGCACCGTACGGCGGCCGAAGTGCGCGGCCTCGTCGACGCGTCCGGACACCCTGACCTGGATTCCGGCCCGTCCGGTACTCACATAATCCAGGGTGGCGATCGCCTTCGAAAGGTGGAAGGGCTCGGTGTGGGTGACGACGGCGGTCGGGATCACCCCGATGTTCCGGGTCAGCGGCGCCACCCGGGCGGCGATGAGTACCGCGTCCAGCCGGCCCCGTACCTGATCGGTGCGCTCGTCCGGCTCGACGTACCGGGAGGTCTGGAGGCTCAGCGAGTCGTCGATGGTCACGAAGTCCAGGAGACCCCGCTCGGCCTCGGTGACCAGGTCGGTCCAGTACCGCCCGGTGAACAGTTCACCGGGCCGGGCGCCGGGCTCCCGCCAGGCCGCGGGATGCCAGCCGGCGCCGTCGAGGGCGACGGCCAGGTGGAGGGGTGCGTGTGATGCTCGGGGCATGGGGCCACCGCTTCCTGTGAGCATGCCGAAAGACGTCCGCGCCCGTGCTCGGTCGGGGTGGAGAGCCGGGCGAAGGTGGAGAGTCGAAGGTGGAGAGTCAGCGAAACAGAGAGAAAGGAGGGCCGGGCAAAGAGCGCCAAGCAGCGAGGGCCAGGTGCGCGAAATGCCTAAGCGGCCCGGTGCCGCGCGGCGACGGACTCGTACGCCGGACAGAGCGCGGCGGCGACGCGCTGGAGATCGATGTGGCGCCGCGAGTACATGGCGGTGGTGACCATGGGCCGCTGAGGGGCTCCCCGCACTGCCGTCACCTCCATCCCGGTCGGCCCGCGCCGTCCCGGGCTCGCGCTAACAAGCCAGGGCCTGAGGCCGGCACTCCTGATCCACCGGCACCGTGACGCGGCTCTGGTCCCCGGCACAGTCCTTGTCCTTCTCCGAAGAACACAGATCCTCACCGCTGTATTCCCGCTCCCCCTCCCTACGTTCGCCATTTCCCTCCGTATTTCCCTCCGTGCGTTCCCGACCTCCCTCCGTACACGGAAATCCGTGGAAGGCCGGGTGGGCGCCCAGCCGCCGTACGTACGACCAGAGGCGGTCACCGGCGGCGACGCGCCGCAGGGCTTCGGCGTCCAGGTGGACGAGCGCCACCCACAGATCCACATCCGCGGCCGTGAGCGTGTCCCCCAACACATAAGGATGCGAGGCCAGTTGACGCTCCAGGAGTTCCAGCGCCGGGTCCGGGGCCGGGTCCTCGCCGAGGAGTTCACGGACGCCGTCGATGTCGGCGGCCAGGGCGGCGGGCCGCAGACAGGGCAGACCGGCGCTGTCCTGGTCGGTGAAGCGGAGGGCGAGGTCGTCGAGGATGTCGGGGGTGTGGTTGTTCACGACCCGCCCGCTCCACAGGTCGCACAGCGCGGGCACGGCCGGCGGACCGTCGTAGTGATGCCGGGTGGTCGCGTACGCCGTACGGAGCGCGGCGAGCGCGTCGCGGGCGCCGGGCGGCGAGGGCAGGAGCGTGGTGCCGACGGAGTTCTTGAGTCCGAGCAGGCCGAGAGTGATCGAGATACGCATCGAGCCCGGACAGCCCAGCGAGAGATACAGGTGGTAGCGGTGCGCCGCCGGGTAGTAACCACCGCCCAGATCGGCGCCGATACGCTCGCGGAAACGCACGGGCGTGCCGGGGCGGGGGGTGCGAAGCGCCGCCGGGAAGGACGTCTGCGCAAAGGTCTCGGACATGGCAGCGGTCTCGGACATGGCAAAGGTCTCGGACATGGCTCTCTCCATGGCTGCGGTGGAGCCCCGGTGGCTTCTTCGGCGCCGGTGGCCGTACGTATGGGAGGAGGGCCGGGCGGCGCGCGGCAGCGCACAACGCCCGGACCCGGGAACGCGATTGCGGAGGGGTTCGGCTCAGGAAGCCGGGGAGCAGCCGTTGCGGAGCCGCAGCAGATCGATGTGGCGGCGCCTGGTCAGCAGGCGCGGACGCGGCAGCGGCACCGGCCGGAAAGTCCGGCAGGCGCTCCTGCTCTTCCGCGATGTCCTGGCCATCTCCGCCGGTCCCGTCCCGTCCATCGGGCCTCGCGAGACAACGAGACCGCACTTGCCCCACCCACCGGGCGGGACCTGGTCGTCACCCGGGGCACCCCGTCGCAGTGGAAGGGTTGCCTGCCAGCGGGCCGGGGCCGATGACCCACCCGAGCGGGAACTTCCGCACGGGCGAGCGCTGACAATCGTGACCGTCGCCCAACAGTCTGAGCGCGCTCCGGTGGGCCGTCAAGAAGGCGGTGCGGCAAGATCTGGGCGGGGACCGGCAGTTGAGACGGCGCTGGAACGACACCCCGACGCCGGCGAACGGGACGTACACCCGGCTCATCTCCGATGGAGATGACTGAAATCCCGAACCATCGCGGGTGATGAGGAAGCATCGAGGGGCGGACCGACGCTTACACCTGCGTGACGGCACCGAAGAAACTGCCGGCCACCGCACAGCGCTTCCGTCCGAGCCGGTCCACCGGCTCTCCCCGCCAAGAAGGTGCACATGTCCGCATCACCCGACGTCCGGAGTCCGCGCCGGCCCGCGACCGCCGAGGCCCCGCACGGCGTGCCGGGATGGCTGGTCGCGCTCCTGGCCGTCGCCACCGGAATGACGGTCGCCAACCTGTACTACGCGCAGCCCCTGTTGTCCTCGCTGAGCGGTGTCTTCCACACCAGCACGGCCACCACCGGCGCACTGATCACACTCACCCAGGTCGGCTATGTGATCGGCATGCTCTTCCTGGTCCCGCTCGGCGACCGGCTGGAGAAGCGCAACCTGATCGCGGTCCTACTGGCGATCACGACCCTCGCCCTCGTGGCGGCGGGACTCGCCACCAGCTTCCCCATGCTGCTGATCGCGTCGCTGGTCAGCGGCGCCACCTCGGTCGTCGCCCAGATACTGGTGCCCTTTGCCGCCGGCCTCGCCCCCGACCATGCCCGCGGCCGTATCGTCGGCCGGGTGATGAGCGGCCTGCTCACCGGCATCCTGCTCTCCCGCACCCTGAGCAGCCTGGTCTCCGACCTCACCGACTGGCGCGTCGTCTTCCTCGGCTCCGCCGGGCTCATGGCCCTGCTCGCCGTGGCCCTGCGCGTGGCGCTGCCGCGGCAGGCGCCGACCACCACCATCCCGTACCACCACGTGCTGCGCTCGACCGTCCGGCTGGTTCGCACCCACCCGGCGCTGCTGCGCCGCGGCCTCTACCAGGCAGCGATGTTCGGCGCCTTCAGCGCCTTCTGGACCACGGTGTCCTTCGTCCTGACCGGTCCCCGTTTCCACTACTCGGAGATCGGGGTCGGCGTCTTCGCCCTGGTCGGCGCGGCCGGAGCGGTCATCGCCCCGTTCGCCGGGCGCTGGGCGGACCGGGGGCTCGTACGTCCCATGACCGGTGCCGCGTTCGCGGTCGCGGCCCTGGCCTTCGCACTCGCCGGGTTCGGCGGTCACAGCATCGTCCTGATCGCCCTGGCCGCGGTCCTGATCGACATGGCTGTCCAGACCGCCCTCGTCCTCGGCCAGCACACCGTCTACCAGCTCGACCCCGCCGCCCGCGCGCGCCTGAACAGCGCCTTCATCGCCATGTTCTTCGTCGGGGGCGCAATCGGCTCCCAGCTCGGCTCCGTCTTCTACCACGCCGGAGGCTGGACCGCCGTCACCGGCCTCGGCGCAGCCCTTCCCCTCGTCGCGCTGCTCTACTGGACCACCGAACGCCGACACCGGGCAGACACGAAACCGAACACAGCGATCCTGTAAACGGGCGTACCCCCGGGGAGTCCGAGGTCGTCGCAGCCGCGGCCGGCAAACCCCCGGCGGTCACTGGGCCGCCGGGGCCCCTGTCCGGCGCGGCGATCCGCCGACCGGGAGCGGATCGAGAAGTCGTCGTGGTGTGTTGATCGCGCTGGACACGGGGTCG
Source organism: Streptomyces sp. NPDC057617 (assembly GCF_042800555.1). Taxonomy (NCBI): domain Bacteria; kingdom Bacillati; phylum Actinomycetota; class Actinomycetes; order Kitasatosporales; family Streptomycetaceae; genus Streptomyces; species Streptomyces sp. NPDC057617. The sequence continues at coordinate 1,195,420 of NZ_JBHVGV010000001.1, forward strand.
CGGTCGGAGTCCGTCGTATCGAAGCCGGGTCCGGGTTCGATACGGATCTCCGGGACCGGGACAACCAGACCGCAGTCCTGGCAGCGCCCCTCATGGTCGAGCCGACCTCCGTCCTGGTCGTGGCGGAGGACGCGCTTCGTTCCGGCAGGGGAGTAGAAGTCCTCCCCCCAGTTCATCAGAGCGCGCACGACCGGCCACAGTGCGATGCCCTTGGCGGTCAGCCGGTACTCGACGCCTGCCGCCGCGCCGTCGTCACGGGCGAGCACGCCTTCCTGCACAAGGGACTTCAGCCGGCTGGTCAGAACGGCGCGCGGGATCCCGAGCTGGGTGGCGAAGTCCCCGAACCGGCGTACCCCGTAGAACGCGTCGCGGATGATCAGGAGCGTCCACCGCTCTCCGACGACCTCCAGGGTCCGGGCGAGCGGACAGTTCCGGTCCGCGTAAGTGTTGGGGAGGGTCATGCCCGGATCCTACCAGCGCCAGTTCATTCACTGAACTGACGCATGTTACGGTGTCGAGCAGGAGCAGTTCAGTCAGCGAACTGGCGTTGCGTGGAGCTTGAGAGGATGCCCCATGTACCAATTTCTCGTTTCCTTCACCGTCCGGCCGGAGCATCGCGACGACTTCGTCCGGGCGGCCAAGAAGACCGCGCGGGAGTCCCTCGCGAACGAGCCCGGCTCCCACCGGTTCGAGGTCATCTCGGACGAGGAGAACCCGGATCTCCTCTATCTGAACGAGGTCTACGCGGACGCCGACGCGTTCAACGCTCACGCCGGCGGCCCCTACTTCGCCGAGTTCTTCGCCGAAGCCGGCGCCTACGCCGAAGGCCCGACGTGGCTCATGAGGGGAAACGTCATCGGCGACAGGGCCGCCGCCTGAGCCGTATCCGGCGCCAAGGAGGCAAGCTTCTCGTACGGGTCAGTCAGTCCTGGCCCCTGTCCACCGCGCCAGGCAGGTCACACGACCGAGCCGACATGAGGCGCGAGGAGGTCCCACATGTCGTCCGTACTCATCACCGGCGCGTCCAAAGGCATCGGCCGGGCCATCGCCATCGAACTGTCACGCCGGGGCCACCGGGTGATCGCCACCGCACGCCATCCGGAGGCACTGGCCGAACTCCCCGTCGACCAGCGCCTGCGCCTCGATGTCACAGTTCAGGAAAGCGTCGACCAGGCCATGAAGGACGCGGGCGAAATCGACGTACTGGTCAGCAACGCCGGCGAGACCATACGCGCGCCCCTGGAGAGCGTCCCGCTCACGGAGGTCGAACGGCTCTACCAGATCAACACCCTGGGTGCGCTGCGGGTGGCACAGGGCGTACTTCCGGCGATGCGGGAAAGGGGAGCGGGCCGCCTCGTCTTCCTCTCCAGTATCCAGGGGCGCATGGTGCTGCCGATGATCGGCCCTTACGGCGCCAGCAAATGGGCGCTGGAAGCGCTCGCCGAGACGCTCGCCATCGAGACGGGGCACTTCGGAATCAAGGTGAGCGTCGTGCAGCCCGGTGCGGTCTCCTCGGGTGGCGGTGAGCGCGCCAAGGTGTTCCTGCGGGAGAACGACCCTTACACCCCGCTGTACGAGGCACTCGGCGCCCTGCGCGGCGAGTCCGTCACCCCGGAGGATGTGGCCACCGTGGTGGCCGACACGATCGAGCAGCCCGAACCTCCGCTGCGCGTGCCGGTCGGTGCACCCGCCGAACGGGTCCTGCGGGCACGCAAAGAGGCTCCGGAGAGCGAGCCCTTCCTGACGACTGAGATCAACTGGTAGCCGGACACCGCTTCGGTTCGGTGTCCGTCGGCCGCCCGCGCCGTCGGTGAACACCGGCCGTGCGAGCGCAGCCGGCAACTGATACCACGGAGGTCCACATGGTGAATGACCGACGAGTGTTCCTGATCACGGGCGCGGCCGGCAAGACGGGACGCGCCGCCGCCGAACTGCTCCTGGAGCGCGGTCACAAGGTCCGCGCGCTGGTCCGGCAGGACGACGACCGGGCGAAGGCCCTGGCCGCGGCGGGCGCGGAAACCGTCGTCGGAGATCTCCTCGATCTCGACGACATGAGCCGCGCCGTGCACGGGGTGAGCGGGGCCTACTTCTGCTATCCGATCCGCGACGGACTGCTGGAGGCGACCACGGTCTTCGCACAGGCGGCGGTCGATGCGGACGTCCGGTCCGTCGTGAACATGTCCCAGATCTCCGCCAGGCGGGAAGCGAAGAGCAACGCCGCACGCGGGCACTGGCTCGGTGAGCGGCTGCTGGACCGGACGGACATGCTCACGACCCACCTGCGCCCCACGTTCTTCGCCGCGTGGCTCAGGGACTGGTGGGAATACAGGGACGGCGAGGGCGTGCTGCGGCTGCCGTTCGGGCGCGGGCGTCATGCGCCCGTCGCGGAGACCGACCAGGCGCGTGTGATCGCGGCGGTGCTGGCCGATCCGGAGCCGCACAACCGCAAGACCTACACCCTGCACGGGCCGGTGGAGATGGATCATTACGAGATCGCGGAAGCCATGTCCAGGGGTCTGGGCATTCCGGTCCATTACGAGCCCATCAGCGTCGAAGAATTCGCAGCCGCGATGACCGCCCGTGGGCGGTCCGCCCATCTGGTCCAGCATCTGAGCAATGTGGCGGTCGACTATCAGCAGGGAATCTTCGCCGGCACGAACGATGTCATCCAGGACATCGGCGGGCGCGCTCCCCTGACGGTCGAAGAGTATGTCGCCGGCCGCAAGGAGGATTTCCGCACCAGCGGCCCCAACTTCGTACCGGCTCCCCCGGCCTGAGGAGCCTTCACCGATACCGCCCCGCCTTCCGCATACGATGCGGCGAGGACCGAGGACCGTCGCCTTCGCACCGTCGCCTTCGCAGTGGACGGAGCGCTACTGGACCGGGAGCGGATGTGGATCTGCGGCAGATGGAGGTCGTCGTCTCGGTTGCGGACGCGGGCGGTTTCACGGCAGCGGCGAGGCGGCTGCATGTGGTCCAGTCCGCCGTGTCGAGCACGGTCCGGGCCCTCGAACGGGAATTGGGCACCCCGCTGTTCGAGCGCACCACACACCGCTTCGCGCTGACCCCGGCCGGAGAGGCGTTCGTACCCGCCGCACGCACCGCGCTCCGGGCCGCGGAACTGGCACGGGAGGCCGTCGACGCCGTACAGGGACAGCTGCGCGGACGGGTGACGGTCGGCACGATGCAAGGGGTATGGGCCGGGCTCCACCACGCGCTCGCCGCGCTACGGGCCGAGCATCCGGGAGTGGTCGTACATCTGCGGCAGGCGGCGGTCGCCGACATCCGGCAGGCGCTGCGCGAGGGCACGGTGGACTTGGCCGTGGTGGCGCTCGACCGCCAGCAGCAGCGCGGGCTGGTGACCAGGCTGCTGTCCCGCGAGGACATGGTGCTGGTGACGTCGCCCCGGCGGGTGCTCGCCGCGACGACGCCGAACGGTGAGGTACGGCTCGACGACATCGCCCATCTGCCGCTGGTCGACTTCACACCCGGCTGGGCGATCCGCTACGCGGTCGACCGGGCCTTCCGCGCCGCGGGCGTCGACCGCAGCACGACGTTCGAGGTCAACGACATCGTCGCGGCATCCGAACTGGTCCGCAACGACCTGGGAGTCTGCATCATGCCCAAGTCGATCGCGGACCGCTTCCCCGATCTGCCCCAGCACCGGTTCGAACGGCACGCGCCGAACTGGAAGGTCATGGTGGTACGGCCCCCCGGCGAGGCACCCCCGGCGGTCGCCGCGCTGCTGCGGCACATCACCTGACGGCGCCCCGCCGACGACTTTTCTCGCCTTGACAATTTTATTTGTCGGATGGATTCTGGAGCGGTGCTGGACGTCGCTGTGATCCGCCTCGGACATGAGCCGAAGCGGCGGCGAGCAATCGCAGACCACACGGAAACCCGCACAGAAAACCGCACATCAGAAACCTGAGGAAACCACCATGCGTACCCTGATCAGCACCGCCTTCATCTCGCTCGACGGCGTCGTCGAAGGCCCGGGCGGCGAACCCGGCTACCGCAACTCCGGATGGACCTTCAAGGACATCGAGTTCCTCCCCGAGGCGTTCGACATCAAGGGGCGGGAGCAGGAGGAGTCGACCGCGATCCTGATGGGCCGGGCCAGCTACGAGGCGTTCAGCCCGGTATGGCCGGACATGGGCGAGTTCGCCCGCTACAAGACCATGCCGAAGTACGTCGTCTCCACCACCCTCACCGAGGACAAGCTCGTATCGAACTGGGGCGAGACCACCATCCTGCGCTCCCTCGACGAGGTCGCCGCCCTCAAGGAGACCGACGGAGGCCCGATCATCGTCCACGGCAGCGTCGCCCTCAACCACAGCCTCACCGACGCCGGCCTGATCGACCGCTACCACCTGCTCGTCTTCCCGCTGCTGCTCGGCGCGGGCAAGCGCCTGTTCCCCGCCAGCGACAAGGACACCCAGAAGCTGAAGCTGGTCGAACACGCCGTATACGCCAACGGCCTGCAGATGAACGTCCTCGACGTCGTCCGCTGACCAGGCCTCGCCGAACCGCCGGCCCCGCCCGACAAGAGACGGCGGCGGTGGGTCAGCCGCGCGCCACCGCGATCGAGCCCTGGAGCCGTTCACCCGCCTCGTAGATCATGTACGGCACGCCCCGGTCGGTGCCGAACGACGGTGACGCGCTGCGCCCGTTGTCCGGCGCGCTGTCGGCCGAGTCGTAGAAGAGACCGAGGTGCACGCGGCGGCTGAAGTCGTTGCCGACCTCGGTGATCAGCAGATTGCCGCCGTTCTCCTTGCCGGTGTTGTAGACGACGTACGTGCTCCCGTTCCGGCTCAGCAGGTGCGGGCCGCCGATGTTGTTCGCGCCGACGTCGGAGTGGCGTACGAGCGGCTGCTGGTCGAACGTCCAGTCGCGGCCGTCCTGCGACCAGCCCCAGGCGATGTCACGGTGGTTGGACTGGTTGTTGAGCATGAAGAGCATCACGTAGCGGGCGCCGCGCGAGGGCAGGTCGTGCCGGAAGACACGCGCGTACGAGGTCTCGGTGCTGCCCGCCGGCATCATCGCGGTGGTGAGCACCACCTTGTCGTACGTGAAGGTGATGCCGTCCTTGGAACGGGCGAGGCGGGTCGTGCCGTTCTCGCCGTGGAAGTAGAGCCACAGCTCCTTGACGTCCTCGTTCCAGAGGACGTGCGGCGAGGCGACATGGCTGACCTTGTAGTGCGGCTGCCAGTTGTTGGAGACGATCGGGTTGGCGGTGTACTCGGTGAACGGCCCCTCCAGCGAGTCGCCGTAGGCCAGGCAGATTCCGCCCGGCGCGTCGTGCGGCCCGTAGTAGAGGTAGTAACGGCCCAGCGGGTTCGGCAACTTGTCGTAGACGCCCCGGACGCACGGGAAGATGATCTCGCCGGTGGGGTTGTACTTGAGCTGGGAGGGCGTCAGGAGTGTCTTGAGGTAGCGGTAGTCGGGGAATCCGCCGGGCGCCGCGGCGGCGGCCGGTGCCGCTTCCGGGGCCAGGGCGGGGGCCGCGGCGGCGCTGCCCGCCGCCGTACCGGTGGCGATCACGCCGGATGCCGCCGCGGCGGTCGCGGCCGCGGCGCGCAGGAACATCCGCCGGCCGGGGTTCCGCGGCTCATCGGCGTGGTGCTGCCGCGCGTTGCTGTTGTGCTGTGCCATGTCGTGCTGTGTCATGTCGTGCTGTGTCATGTCGTGCTCCGTCCCGGGAGTGAGAGATCACAGATAGGTGGCGGCGGTGACGCAGAATCCGCCCAGGGCGACGGCCCAGACGTACGGCAGGGTCCGCAGCATCACCCGCTGCGGTGTGACCCCCGCGTACTGCGCGCTCCACACGGTCTGGGTGCTGGTCGGGTCCGACACACCGAAGACCTGGTTGTACGAGGTGGCGAGGCCCAGCACCGCGGCGGCCGGGTAGATGCCCGCGGCGATGAGGACACCGGCGATGCCCGCGCCGAGGCCGTAGACGTTCAGCGGCCCCCGGTAGAGACAGAGCGGCACAAGCAGGGTGAAGACCACGACGAACAGCACCGGGTTCTGCGGGCTGACCGCCTTGATCAGCGGCTCCAGCGCCTCCACCGCGCCGGGCAGCTTCACCGCGGCGAGCAGGATGCCGATCGCGATGAACAGCACGATCGGCGCCGCCGCCGTCTCGAAGCCGCCGTACAGGGTGCGCAGCAGCCGTTTGTTCATCTCGCCCGGCCGGGTGGTGGTGACCAGCGCGTACAGAACACCGGCCAGCATCGACGGCAGGATCGCGATGTCGAGGCCGAGGGCGAGGACCAGCGGTACGACCGGGGTGAGCAGCGCGTACCAGGGGGCGTCGCCCAGCTGCCCGCGGCGCGAAACGGGCTTCGCGGACGCGGACTTGAGGGACCACGCGTGTTCGACGCCGCGTCGCCGGGTCTCGACGAGGACGAAGAGGACGGCGGCGGCCAGCGCGAACGGGAACAGCTTCATCATGAAGCCGCGCACGGTGTCGACGGGCAGCTCCAGCGCCGTGGAGAAGAACTGCCAGATGGGCAGTTCGAAGGGCATACCGGCGGCGATGCCCATCAGGATGGTGCCGGCCGCGGTGACCTTGGGGATCCCGACGGCGATCATGGCGGGGATGCCGATGATGCCGGCGAGCATCGCGGCGGGTGCCGAGCCCGTGACCGTACCGACGAGGGTGGAGACGGCGAGGACGCCGAGGGCGACCACGACGGGACGGTCGCCGCCGAATTCGACGATCTTGCGGACGAGTGTGCCCGCGATGCCGGTCTCGTCGAGGAGCTTGCCGAGCCAGGAGCCCAGCAGGATCGCGATCATCGTGGCGGCGAGGGTCGGCGCGCCCTCCTGGACGACCATGTCCAGGACGCTGTTCTCGCCGGTCAGCGGGGCGCCCGCGAGGAAGGCGATGACGACGGCCAGGATGACGAGCGCGAAGGCGGTGGGGAGTCTGCGGGTGAGCATCGCGGCGACACCGGCCGCCATGACAAGAAGGATGACGACGCCCATGGCGTTACTTCTTTCTTCCGTGCGCGGATCCGTGCGGGGAGCCGTGCGAGGACCCATGCGGGGATCCGTACGGCGGTTCGGCCGCGTCGGCGGCGGTGGCCAGGGCGGCCGTCAGCAGGAGCGGGCTGCGGCCGAGGCCGCACACGGTGCGGGCGTACGAGTGGGCGGCGATCTCCTCGGCGCCCGCGACATGGCCGTACAGGCGGTGGCGTCCCGCGCGCAGCACGACATGGCCGAGTGACCGCTTCAGGGCCGTCTTCGCCGGTCCGTGGTGGAGCTGCTCGTGCACCGCCTCGTGGGCGATCGCCGCCGCCCGTACCGACCCCGCCGGATACCAGTGGCGCCAGCCGAGCCGGTCGATCAGCTCGTCGGCGAGGGCGAGGGTGTCGGTGAACAGTTCCACGGTCGGGACGGGCCGGGAGGCGTAGCGGGCGAGCAGGCCCTCCGCCAGTCCGCCGCCGCTCTCCACGACACGGGCCGTGGCGGTGACGGGGGCGAGTGCGGCGCCGAACTCGTCGGCGGTACGCGCCCATTGACGCAGCAGGGCCGGGTCGCGGCCTTCGTGCGTGGGGGTGTTCGCGAGCAGCCGTACGCCGAACTCGATGTCGTCGCTCGCTCCGAGTGCCTCGATCGCCGCCAGCGCGGCCCGGTCGAGCAGCGCGGCCGTCATGAGCGCACCTCCAGAACGGCGACGACCGGTTCGTCGGCGGCACGTGCGCGCAGTTCGCTGCGGGCGAGCGCCAGCAGCGGCTGCGGGTCGAGCACACCGGAGAGGTCGGCGATCCGGGAGCCGAGGAGGAGCCGCAGGGCGGGGGCGCGGACACCGCCGTCGCCGTACGACGTGGCCTCCCGCACCAGACCCGCGAGGACTTCGGGGGCGCGGCCGACGGTGGTGGTCTCGACCCGGGCGTCCGGCGCGTGGAGCCGTACGACACCGTCGGCGTCCACGACACGCACCGGGTGGCGGTCGGGGCGGAACCGGCGGCGGACGTCGGTGCCGTACACGGTGTGCGCGGGGGTGCCGGCGAGCACACGCACCGACGCCGGGTCGGTCTTGAGGCTGTCGGCAGCGGCCCGCAGCCGGTCGGCGTCGTCGGCCCGGTGGGCACGGTCCTGTGTGCGCAGTTCGGTGGCACCGGTCGCGACGGCCCGCACGGTGCTGGTCTGCGGGTCGACGGTGACCTCCACCTCGACACCGTCGGCGGCGGCGCCCTGGGCGACGACGGCGGCCTCGGCCTCGGCCCGTACGGCGAGGATCTGTTCCTGGCCGGCGCCGGGGATGATGCGTTCCACCTGTTCGCGGATGAGGGCGAGGGCGACGCCTATGGGGCTGATGACCTCGTTGTGGCGGGCGATACGGCCCTCCTGGCCGGAGACGGCCGCGAGGTGCGGGGTGACGGCCGCCGCGCCTCCGCCGCCGCCGACGAGTACGGCGGTGTCCTTGTCCAGCCGGTAGTCGCGGATCATCGCGTCGACCACGGTCCTCACCTGGTCGGTGCCGGCGTCCAGTACACGGGCCGCCGCGGTGGCGACGTCCGTGCCGAGCGTGGCGGCCAGGGGCGCGATCGCGGCCTTCGCCACGGCCGGGTCGCAGTGCGCGAAGTCCCCTTCGGGGACCCGGCCCAGCGCGTTGGCCGCGCAGGTCATGGTGATCGCGAAGCGTCCGCCGGCGGCGTCGAGCACCGCGTAGTCGGCCGGGTCGTCGTCCATCGGCCGGATCGTGGTGACCTTCGCGTCCCGCAGATCGTCCAGGGTCGCGAAGCAGGCGTACGGCAGGCCCGCGATATGCGCGCTGCGCGGTCCGGCGCCGGTGACCCTGCCGCCGCCGACGCGGACCATCGAGCCGCCGCCGACACCGACGGTCCTGACGTCGAGCGCCGACAGGTACGACGTCCTGCCGAGGATGGTGGCGTGCCGGACGGCGACCTTGCCGCGCCGTACGACGCTGATGTCGGTGGAGGTGCCGCCGGTCTCCAGGAACAGGCCCTCGCTGACGCGCTCCTGCATGAGCGCGCCCGCGACGCCGGCCGCCGGTCCTGACAGCACGGTGAGCAGTGGTCTGCGCCGCATCTCGTCCAGCGACATCACTCCCCCGTCGCAGCGCATCACCATCAGCGGGGCACTGACGCCCGCCTTGGTGATGGAGGCGTCGACGAGGTCGGCGGTGGCGAGCATGCGCGGCAGGATCGCGGCGTTGACGACGGCGGTCCGGGTCCGCTTGTGGAGCCCGTACAGCGAGGTGATCTCGTGCGCGGCGGTCGTCGGCAGGCCGCGCTCCTTGGCCGCCGTGACGACCGCGTCCTCGCCCTCGGGACGGTCGACGCTGAACGGCTGGCTGGCGACGACGACCCGGGCACCGCCCTGGACGACCGCGTCGACGGCGGCGCGTACGGCGGGTGCGTCGTCGGGGTCGGCGACATGGGCGTAGACGAGCGGCAGCCGCTTGCCGGGGGTGAGTTCGAGCTTCTGGAAGGCGGCGAGGCGGCGGGTGAACGCGGCGCCGGGGCCGGCGCCGACACCGATCAGACCGACGGTGGCGACGTCGCCCTCCAGCAGGGCGTTGGTAGCCTGGGTGGTGCCGTGGGCCAGGAAGGCCACGTCCTCCGGGGCGTGTCCGGTCTGTTCCAGCAGACGGTCGAGAGCTTCGACGATGCCGTGGGCGACACCGTCCTCGTGATGATGACTGGTGGGGACCTTGACCTGTCCCAGCAGTCCCAGGGTCGTGGCGTCGACCGCCACGGCGTCGGTGAAGGTTCCGCCCACGTCGATGCCGACGCGGATGCGGTGGGTGTTCATGGCTTGGGCACCTCCTTGTGCACAGTTGGCATGGTGCGGGCGGCAGGCCGTGTCTGACACATAGCGTCGTCCGCCCGCAGGGCGGGGCGCGCGGCGGCTGGTGCGTGCGATCGCAAGGCGGAGGATCAGCCTCGTACTGGACGTACTCGGCTGACTCCGACAACGCGGCGAGCGTGCGTGCCAGGCGTCGCGAGCCAGACGGGATGTGTCAGACACGGCCTGGGCCGGGCGGGGCAGGTGGAGCTGCGTCTGCCCGGCTGTCCGCCGTCGTTGTTCTGTGTTCTGTGGAGCTGTGTCAGTAGCGGTGTCAGTAGCCGCGTACGTCGGGCCAGTGGCGCTGAACTCCTTCGCGGTCGAGCAGCCGGGCGAATTGGCCGAACCGCTTGTCCTCGGCCTGGACCTGGCGCGGTTCGACGCCCTCGGCGACACAGTGCGCGGCCAGTGCGCCCGCGACCTCGCCGATGTTCCATTCCACCGGGTGGAGCCGGTAGCAGCCGTTGGTGATGTGGGTGGTGCCGATGTTCTTTCCTGCGGGCAGCAGATTGCGGACCCGGCGCGGTATCAGCGCGCCGAGCGGGATCTCGAACGGCACCGAGCCGATGTCGATGTAGTTGTCCCCGCCGGTCGAGGGGTGCAGGTCGATGCGGTAGTTGCCGACGCCGACGGAGTCCCGGTAGCGGGTGCCGCCGTAGGGGCCGACGATGTCGATCGCGACGTCGTGCTCGGTGACGGTGGTGACCGCCTTGATACGGCGCGACTCGCGTACGTACGGCGCCTTGGCGAGCCCGTCGCGCGTGCCGGTGACATCGGGGCGCAGCCGCAGTCCGGGGAATCCCTTGCCGCCGTCGGCGCGCGGCGCCTCGGTCTGGAGCCAGTACAGGACCGAGAGCGAGAGCTGTCGTGCCTCGGCGAGCGCGGCGGCCGACGTCTCCTCGCCGGCGCCGATCAGCGGCTTCAGCCAGTAGTCGTTGAGCGGCCAGTTGACCAGGGTGATGTCGGAGTCGAACGCGCCGCGCCGGTGCAGCTTGCGGGCGAGGATCCGTCGGAAGCCGAAGAGTTCCTTGTCGCCCGCGTCGGCGGACTGGTCCGCGGTGACGTCGAGCGGGTCGAGGTCCGGGTTGGGGACGAAGGTGCGCGGTACGGCCTCCAGGGTCCGGGGGTCGGGCGCGAGGAAACCGAGCAGCGGTCCGGGCCAGAAGTCCGGCCGGTAGGCGCGCCAGAAGTCGTAGTCGGCCGGCCGCTCGATGGTGTGATCCTCGCCCTCGTGGTGGGAGAGCGCGAAACAGACCGTGATGCCTTGCTGGTTGAGGGGCTGTGCCTCGTCGGGGGCGTGCGGTTCGCCGTACTCGCTCCGCGCCTCGGCGCCGATCGCGTGCTCGACCCCGGCGAGTTCGAGCAGTTCGCCGGTCTCGGTCGCGTCGAGGACGTAACGGGCCGCGATCGTCACGCGGCTGCCGTCCCGCAGATCGGTGAGTGTGACGGACCGTACGGTGTCGTGGTCGCCCGCCTCGGCGGCGACCGGGCGGTGTTCGGTCAGGAGTGTGAGCCGGCCCGACGAGCGGTGCGGTGCGAGCATCGCCTCCAGGACGGCGAGGGCGACGCGCGGCTCGTGGCAGAGCTTGCTGACGCGCCCGGCGCCCGGGTTGAGACCGGTGAGGGCCAGCGCCTCGGAGCGGAGCGGGTACCAGCGGCGGTAGTGGTCCCTGATGGACTCGCGCAGGGTGCGGTACGAGGCGGTGGTGCCGAACTGCTCGACCCAGGGGTGCTCATCCGGCGGGACGGCCTGGGAGGTGAGCTGGCCTCCGATCCAGTCCGTCTCCTCGGTGAGGACGACGGTGCGTCCGGCCCGGCAGGCGGCGAGGGCGGCGGCGACGCCGCCGAGCCCGGAGCCCACTATGAGGATGTCGGGTGCGGATGTCACGGGTCTCCTTGAAGTGCGGTGTGTACGTGGTGCTCGACGTGCTGCGTGCGTGTGGTGCGCGAAAGTGCCGCGGGTACGTGGTGCTTGAAGTGCTACGTGCATGTGGTGTTCGAACTGCTGCGTGCGCGTGGTGCGCGAAGTGCCCACGTGTACCTGGCGCTTGAAGTGCTACGTGCACGTGGTGCCTGAAGTGGCACGGGTACGTGGTGGCGGCCGGCGGCGCCTTGGTGCCGGTGCGGTGTGTGCGCGGTCAGCGATGCGCGGGTGGTGCTCCCGCCGTCGTACCGGGCCGGAACGCGCAGGCCACCAGCGGTTCCGTGGCCTGCTCCCCCGCCACCAGCGCGGCGAGCATCCGTACGGCGGCGGCGCCCAACTGCGGCCGGGGGATGTCGAATCCGGTGGGCATCGGCCCGTCGGACAGGTCCGGCGGCGGACTGCCGAGCAGCGCGAGTGAGGCGTCGCGCGGGCAGTCGATGCCGACGAAGTGCGCGGCGCTGTGCAACGCGCGCCAGGCGTCGCCGGTGTCGGTCTCCTCGGCGACGAACGCGGTGACGCCGTCGTCGAGCCAGCCGCGCAGCCGCTCGGCGGTGAGGTCGTGCTGCGGGTCGGCGGAGCGGAAGACCGCGCCAGGACCGCCGGGCAGACCGGCCTCCTCCAGCCCTTTGAGGAAGCCGTGTTCACGGTCGGTGGACGCGTGGGCCTCGTCGTCCTCGCGTACGAGCACGATCCGCCGGTGGCCGAGTCCGGCGAGATGTGTGACGACCTCCTTGCTGGCGCTGACGTAGTCGGCACCGACCCAGGCCAGCCCCTCCAGTTCGTCCCTGCGGCCGAGGTGGACCACGGGGAAGCCGTCGGCGACCAGGCGCAGCAGTTCACCGGCGGGCGCGTGGCGGCCGAGGAAGAGACAGCCGTCGGCGAGCCGTACCCGGTTGAGGGCGTGCGGTCCCGCGGCCCCCGCGCCGCCCGTGCTGGAGCCGGTGAAGAGCACCAGGTCGTAACCGCGGGCGGCTGCTTCCTGCTCGACGCCGACGAGGAACGGGTAGTACGAGTGCTGCACATCGGTCGGGAAGGTGGAGGTGAAGCTGAAGACCCCGAGCAGGTTGTTGCGCGCGGCGGCCAGCCGGCTGGCCGCCGGATCGGGGACGTAGCCGAGGCTGCGTACCGCGTCGAGCACCTTCTGCCGGGTCTCCTCGGAGATCGTGGCGCCCTGCTTGCGCCCGCCGAGCACCAGCGAGACCGTGGCCTGCGACACCCCGGCGAGCCTGGCGACCTCGGCCTGGCGCGGCCGCGACGTACGGCCTGCGGGTGCGGGGGCCCGACCCGGCCGGGCCCGCTTCCTGGGTTCCTCCACCGTGTTCCTCCGGATCGTTAATGCGTATTAGTAATGCGCATTAACGAGTACTGTGGACCTCCGGAACCCAGGGGTCAAGACATCGGTCAAGACTTCTTCCGGCCTCTTCCGGCCTCTTCTTCGGTGACGGCCCGGACCGTACGGTGTGATCGCCCGCCCCCGTTGACCACCGAAGCAACCGAAGGTGATCCCGCAATGGCCCTGTTCGATCTGCCCCTCGACGAGCTACGGAGCTACCGCAGCCGGTCCGTGGAACCGGCCGACTTCGACGACTTCTGGACGACGACACTCGCCGAGGCCCGCACCCACGATCTGGACGCCCGCTTCGAGCCCGTCGCGACGGGACTGTCGACCGTGGAGGTGTACGACGTGACCTTCGCCGGCTTCGGCGGCCACCCGGTCAAGGGCTGGTTCGTCCTGCCTGCGGGGACCCGTGAACCGCTGCCCGTGGTGGTCGAGTTCGTCGGTTACGGCGGCGGGCGCGGCCTGCCCCATGCCCGGCTGCTCTGGGCGTCGGCCGGATTCGCCCACTTCGTGATGGACACCCGCGGCCAGGGGGCCGCGTGGGGCGGGGGTGACACCCCGGACCCGGTGGGCAGCGCGTCCGCGTTCCCCGGCTTTCTGACCCGGGGCATAGAAGACCCGCTGGAGTTCTACTACCGCCGGGTCTTCACCGACGCGGTCCGCGCGGTGGAGGCCGCCCGCTCCCACCCGCTCGCCGACGCCTCCCGCACGGCCGCGATCGGGCGCAGCCAGGGCGGCGGGATCACACTGGCGGTGGCGGGGCTGGTGCCGGACCTGGTCGCCGTGGCGCCCGACGTACCGTTCCTCTGCGACTTCCCGCGGGCGACGACGCTCACCGACCACCATCCGTACCGGGAAGTGGGCAAGTACCTCAACACCTACCGCCGCCGGGGCGAGCAGGTCAGGCGGACGCTCAGCTACTTCGACGGGGTCCACTTCGCGGCGCGCGGGCGGGCTCCCGCGCTGTTCTCGGCGGCTCTGGAGGACCAGACGTGCCCGCCGTCGACGGTGTTCGCGGCGTTCAACGCGTACGGGCACGAGGACCGGACGATCGAGGTGTACGAGTTCAACGGCCACGAGGGCGGCGAGACGTACCAGGAGGAGGCCCAACTCGCCTGGCTGCCGCCCCGGTTGACAGCGTGACGGCTCGCCGCCCGGCGCGTCCACTCGCCGGACAGGGCCCAAAGCGTGTTGCCGGCGACGCGGCCTGGCAGTGATCCGGTTTCCTGTCACACCGGCTTCCTGTCACACATCGCCGGGCTGCCCGGTCAGTCATGTGTACCTCCCGGACCCCCCGGGCCCGGGACACCGGACGGCAAGGAGAACACCGTGGAATCACGCCTCAACTACTTCGGCAACCCCCTCGGGGCAAAGGTGCTCAAGCACATCAACTCGGCCAACAAAGTGATCACGGACTCGACACTGCCGACCGTGATCCAGGAACTGGTGAAGCTCCGCGCGAGCCAGATCAACGGCTGTGGCTTCTGCACCGACATGCACAGCAAGGACGCGGCACACGCCGGGGAGAGCCGGCAACGCCTCAACCTGGTCGCCGTCTGGCGCGAGGCCAAGGTCTTCACCGACGCCGAACGCGCCGCCCTCGAAGTGGCGGAACAGGGCACCCGTATCGCCGACGCGGCCGGCGGAGTCACCGACGAGGCCTGGGCCGTCGCCGCCAAGCACTTCGACGAGGAACAGCTCACCGCTCTGATCTCCCTCATCGCCGTCATCAACGCGTACAACCGCGTCAACGTCATCAACCAGCAGCCCGCCGGCGACTACCAGCCCGGCCAGTTCGGCTGACCGAGAGGCCGTTTGACTCGCTGTGCCCGCCCACCGCCCCAAGCACACGCTGTGGCGGCTTATGGCATGGTGGTCCCGGAGCCGGAAGGGACAACAATGCACGCTGGGAACGCTGATTCCGATGCCCTTGACCGGGCGACGAAGGAGTTCCTTGCGGCACGCCCCCGGCTTTTCGGTATCGCGTACCGAGTCCTCGGCAGTTCGGCGGAGGCCGAGGACATCGTTCAGGAGGCATGGCTGCGGTGGCACAACACGGACCGTACGCACATCGTGGAGCCGGTGGCCTTCCTGACCACGGTCACGGCTCGGCTGGCCATCAACGTCGCCCAGTCCGCCCGGGTACGGCGGGAGTCGTACGTCGGGCCGTGGCTTCCCGACCCCATCGACACCAGTGTGGACCCGCAAGTGGGAGCGGAACGGGCCGAGGCACTTGAGCTGGCGGTTCTTTTCCTCATGGAGAAACTGAACCCGGTGGAACGCGCGGCCTATGTCCTGAGAGAGGCCTTCGACTACCCGTACGGCCAGATCGCGGAAATCCTGGAGACCGGTGAGGCCAATACCCGCCAGTTGGTCAGCCGTGCGCGCAAACACCTGAACGCCGAACGCAGGAAGCGGGTCAGCCCGGCTGAGCACCAGCGGCTGCTGGAAGTGTTCCTCGCCGCGGCGCGGACGGGCGATCTGACGGTGCTGGAGGACGTTCTCGCCGCGGACGTCGTCAGCTACTCCGACGGCGGCGGGGTGCGCGGCGCGTCGAAGGTCCCGGTCGTCGGACGTCCGCGCGTGGCCAAGTACCTCGCGGCCTTCGCACCCCGCTTCTGGCCCGAGACGGACATCCGGTGGGTCGAGGCCAACGGGCGGCCGTCCGTCCTTGTCTCCGCCGGCGGAGACGCCGTGGCGCTGCTGTGCATCGATGCGTCCGCCGAAGGGATCGACCGGATTATGTGGGTGATGAATCCGTCGAAGCTGCTGCCCTACGTGGCGTCCCTGAGGGGCTGATCGCCTTCCCCACCTTCCCCTTGCCCGGCGATTGGCGATGGGCTCCGGTGCCCATGGCTCCCCGAACCCGTCGACACGATCGAGGCGCTGGCCGACGAGGACCCCGAAACGTACGTACGCCGTTTCCTGACGGAGAGCAGCAGGTCAGGCGGTGGGCCGCGGGGCGCGCAGATGCGCGCGCCGCGCCAGTTCGTCCTCGTCGACCAGTTCGAGCATCGGCTTGCCCGGCGCGCACATCATGGTCACGACGAACCGAGTCCGCGCGTCCGTCAGCGCGTTGCCGTCCTGGTAATGGATCACATCACCACCCGGCTCCCAGAACGTCCCGCCGGCCTCGACCACACGCTCCGGCTCGCCCTCCAGCTCGAAACGGACCGCACCCTCGATGACGTACCCGAACGCCGGCCCCGAGTGGCGGTGCGGCGGGGTTCCCGGGTCTCCGGGCTCCCACTCGACATGAATGGTCATCGCCGAGGCACCCTCGGCGATGACGAGCGGTGCGGCATCCTGCAGCATCGTCGCCGCGGTCTTCCACGCATCCGAGCGGGGCTGCCCGCCGGTCCCGCCCACTGAGTCCTTCTCCGACATCGTGTTGCACCTCCATTGGTCCACATCGCCATGGGCCCGGCACACGGCCCGCCGGGCGCGTGTTAGCCCATCCGGTCCCGCATCCGGTCCCCATGGCCGTCTCCCAGTGATGACCGGGCGGGCAGTGCATCTGTGACACGAGTGACTGTGCATCGGCCGTTCGGAAAACATGTTCGACGTGGGGCAAGGGGCCGACACCGTACGAGACGGTGGCGGGGGGAGCGGAAGGGCCGGGCGACGACGGCCCGGCACCCCTGTCACAAATGGACCCCTCGTCCGGTCTCCCTTGATACAGGCAAATTCGCGCGGTGCCGGCAGGTGGTTCACCGCACGAAGCGCCCGCCGCCGCACCCTGAAAATCTCCGGGAGGAATCCGTTATGAAGGTTGTAGTGATCGGTGGAACCGGGCTCATCGGCTCGAAGGTGGTCACCAGGCTCAACGAGCACGGTCATGAGGCGGTGGCCGCCGCACCCAACACCGGCGTCAACACTCTGACGGGCGAGGGTCTGGCCGAGGCCCTGAAGGGCGCGTCGGTCGTGATCGATGTGTCCAACTCCCCCTCGTTCGAGGACGAGGCCGTCATGGACTTCTTCCGTACGTCCACGGCCAACCTGCTGAAGGCGGAGACCGAGGCCGGTGTGACCCACCACGTGGCGCTGTCCGTGGTCGGCACCGAACGCCTCCAGGAGAGTGGTTACTTCCGCGCCAAGCAGGCCCAGGAAGAGCTGATCAAGGCGTCCGGCATCCCGTACTCCATCGTCCACGCCACCCAGTTCTTCGAGTTCATGAAGGCCATCGCCGCCGAGGCCACCGAGGGCGACACCGTGCGTCTCGCCCCTGTGAAGATCCAGCCCGTGAGCTCCGACGACGTGGCCGCGACCGTCGGCCGTACCGCGGTCGGCGCCCCGGTCAACGGCGTGGTGGAGGTCGCGGGCCCCGACGCGTTCCAGCTCGATCAGCTCATCCGTAAGGGACTGGCCGCCGAGAACGACCCCCGTACGGTGGTCACGGACGTACACGCGACGTACTTCGGTACCGAGCTGAAGGAGACCACGCTTCTGCCGGCTCCGGGTGCGCACATCGGCAAAACCAGCTACACCGACTGGCTCGCGCAGCAGCGGTGAGCGCCCCACGGGGGTGGTCCCTGCCGCGCCATGAACCACCCCCCGTATCGCGGTCAGCGCCTTGCCGCCACGTCGGATTCGTACACTCGGGCCCGCGCAGCCTCACATCCGGGATCTCAGCACGTCGACCTCGCAGCCCGGCGCGAAGGGGTCGAAGCCGTGCTCGATCAGCCAGCGAACTGCCAGCAGGCTTCGCAGCGACCACCACGCGTGGATCACGTCGAGGTCGACGTCGGTGCCATAGCCGGCGACGACCTCGTCGAGGTGCTCCTCGTGTCCGAGTGTGAAGGTGGCGAGGTCGTACAGGGCATCGCCCTGGCCCGCCTCGGACCAGTCGATGATGCCGGTGACCTCGTCGCCGTCGACGAAGACGTGCGCGATCTGCAGGTCGCCGTGTGTGAACGCCGGAGTCCACGGTCGGAGCGCTGCCTCGGCGACCTGGCGGTTGCGGGTGACCAGGTCGGCGGGCAGGACGCCGTTCGTCACGAGCAACTCGCACTCGTCGTCGAGTTCCGCCGCCAGCGCGACGATGCTCCTGCCGGCCCGGCCCGCCAGGGGCGGCAGGGGCGCGTCGTGCAGCTTCCGGATGGCGGCACCCGCCGCGGCCCACGCCGCCGGCGACCCGGTCGACGGCCCGCCGAGGCGCCCAAGCGTCTTCCCCGGGAGCGCGGCGATCGCGAGCACGGGCGGCTTGCGCCACAGGACCTCCGGGGTCGGGACCGGCGCAAGGGACATCGCCTCGACCTCGACGTCGATGCGCGCCTGATCGGCGTCCACCTTCAAGAACACGTCACCGACGCGCAGGGTCGCGCGCTCGGAATGGGCGACGACGACTTTGACCTCATCCATGGGCGACCAGTATCCCGGGGATGATCGCTGACGTCGCCGGGTTTATCGCGTGCGATTACGCGGCTGACCACGTCCCGCCACCCGGCGGCCTCGTGCACGACACCAACCCCTGACCAGGTCAAGCCCACCACTTTTGCCAGGAGTCCTTAGGGGTCGTTTTCTCCCGATGTTTTATCCCGGAATGAGTGTTTAACCCCCGAGTGTCGGGTCGCGCCAGAAGAGGGTGGCATCGTCGGCCAGGCACACCGGTCCAGGCCGCATCCTCGTTTTCCGGTCCCGCGAACAATTCTGACTCCGGCTCACGGCAGATTCCCTGCTCGCCACCCACCCCTGTAATCAACTCCGTCTGCTTCATTGACATCTCACTCGGAAGTCCTATCTTTGGGAGCGCTCCCAAAGCAGCCTTGCAACTGGAAGGAGTCCCCCACCATGCGCAAAAAGAGTCCGTTAACCGGGCGTTCGCGAGCGTCCCTCCGCCGGCCTCTCCAGGCGCTCGTCATGCTGTTCGCCGTGGCCGTCGGCGCCCTCACCTGGTCGACCCCCGCCCAGGCTCACGGCACCGTCGTCGGCCCCGCCACCCGCGCGTACCAGTGCTGGAAGACGTGGGGCAACGACCACACGAACCCGGCCATGCAGACCCAAGACCCCATGTGTTGGCAGGCCTTCCAGGCCAACCCCGACACCATGTGGAACTGGATGAGCGCGCTCCGCGACGGCCTCGGCGGCCAGTTCCAGGCACGGACCCCCGACGGGACACTCTGCAGCAACAACCTCTCGAGGAACGCCAGCCTGGACAAGCCCGGACCGTGGAAGACCACCACCATCGGCAACAACTTCTCGGTCCACATGTACGACCAGGCGTCCCACGGTGCCGACTACTTCAAGGTCTACGTGAGCAAGCAGGGCTTCAACCCCAAGACCCAGACCCTGGGCTGGAGCAACCTCGACTTCATCACGCAGACCGGCCGCTTCGCCCCGGCACAGGACATCACGTTCCCCGTCCAGACCTCCGGCTACACCGGACACCACATCCTGTTCGTGATCTGGCAGGCCTCGCACCTCGACCAGGCCTACATGTGGTGCAGCGACGTGAACTTCGGCTGAGCCGCAAAGCACCGCACACGGCACCGGCCTCTGCCGGGCGCCGGTAACCCGCCGCCCGGCCGACCGAGCCCCGTCGGGGCAGGGGCCCCAATGGGTCACCCTGCCCCGACGGGGCTTCCTGCGTTCCTCACTTGACTCTGAAGCTCCTATAGATCGTCAAGCGGCTGGAGATGTCGGGGATCTTGGATGGTCGGGCTCAACTGCCGGAGATCCGCCAGGACTTCGACCGGGGGATCTCGTTCTGGTCCAGGAAGGCCTGGAAGGCGGTCGGCGGTCTCGGCGAAGAGGGTTCCCCGTCGCTGAGAGATCGTTTTCTCTCGTTGCTTCATCCCGGTATATGTTTTTGATCCATTGATGCCGGGTCGCGCCAGGAGATGGTGGCCTCGCCGGTGAGGCGGCGGGCCATCAGGTCGCTCATGGCGAGGTGGATCATGGCTTCGGAGCGGTGCGGGTGGGCTTCGTAGTCGCGGACAAGGCGCCGGTGGAGCATCAGCCAGCCGTAGGTCCGCTCGACCGCCCACCGTTTCGGTATCGGGATGAAGCCCCTGGTCCCGGGGGTGCGAGTGGTGATCTCCATGTCGATGCCGAGGGTGGCGGCATGTTCGACGAAGTGCTTGCGGTAGCCGCCATCGACCCAGACCTTGCGCAGGTCGGGGTGGGCAGCAGCGACCTGACCGAGCAGCTGGGTGCCGGCCACGGAGTCCTGAACGCCGGCCGCGGTGACCAGCACCGCCAGCAGGAGGCCGAGCGTGTCGGTCGCGATACTGCGCTTGCGGCTCACGATCTTCTTGGCGTTGTCCGTGCCTTGACTCGTGGCGGGCACGCTGGTGGAGGTCTTGACGCTCTGCGCGTCGATCACGCACGCCAACGGCTTGGTGTTCCGGCCCTCCTGCTGGCGCACCAACTCCCGCAACAGGCCGTTGAGCTGGGCAATCGGGTGGCCGCCCGAAGTCCAGGGCCCGGCCCCGGCGCTCGGAGCGCCAGGCGGACAGCACCGGCTCGATCAGCTCCCAGCGGGCATCAGACAGATCACTCGGATATGCACGACGGTCGGCCATGCCCTGGACGTACCGCCGGTCGGGGGCGTGCGCCCAGGCGTGCGGTCTGTCGGACTGAAGCACGGAACAGATACGGACGTCCTGGAATGAGACAGGCGCAGGCCGCCTTCTTCATGACGGATCTGCTTCCCGGGCAGGCAGGATGCCCTCGTTGTGGGACCACACCTTGGTGCCGCTGTACCAAATGGCCGTCCAGGCGCCCCGTCGACCGGCCACGACGAACTGCTACCCCGCCTGTGTGGTACTGGCCAGTCCTTGATCCTGCGGGTGCCCGCACCGTCCGTGTGGATGGCCTGGTCGCTGAAGAGCGGTGCGGTGCTGCTGGGTGTCGTGTACAGGTGGACGAAGTCGGCCGGCCGGCGCCCGTCGGATCGTCGGACGGGCCGATCTCCGCCGTCTGCTGGTTCTCTGCGAACCCAGGGGTGATGGTGACCGCCGACCCGATCCGTACGGCGCCGTGTGCCGCGTCGACGGGAGCGCGGAGCAGACGCATGTTCCTTCGCTTCTCCGAGCAGGGCAGAGCGGAGGAGCACAGCAGAACTCAACGAACACGAGTGACCCGGAATGCGCCCTACGAATTGCCCGGCCGCGTCAGCGCTGTCGAACAGGCGGTCGCCTACTGCCGGTTGAGCTTCTCCGAGACGCGGTCGCGGAGCAGCTCGTACTCCTCACGGAGCCTGCGCCACTCGGTCTCGGGCGGGCGGGGGATGACTATGCCGGCGGTGACAACCTCCTCCGGCCCGAACTGCTCCCGGGTCAGATCGATCTCAATGCCCATGCCCAGGCGGTTCCACCAGTGGTAGTCCACACGCTCTCCGTTGACGTGGACCTCTCCCCGGAGCAACTCGCCTCCCAGCAAGTCATTGAGCACCATGGCAGTCACCCCGCACTGGTCCCGAGCAGGGTTGTCCTTGGACCAGCGCGATCGGAACTCAGGCGTGCAGGTCTCGGCACTCCAACTGCTGCGAATGGCACGTTCGATGTCGGTGAGGAGCAATGGCTTCATGCGAGTGATCCTGCCATCCGGCACTGACAACGGCCCGACGCCGACAGGCACGGGGCTGGCCGCTGCCCCTCTGAGCTGACGATCGGTGTGCCGAAGCACAATAGTTGTCACCATCGGCGGCCACTGACCTGCGGCTTCGGAGCGGCACGGCACGGCACGGCACGGTAGTTGTCACCAGGTCGGCACGCTACTTGTCACCAGCAGAGCGGAGGCAGGGCAGTTGTCACCGGCTCCAGTACTCCGCCGCCATCTGATCTGCATGACAAATCCCGCGTGAACGAGCAACTCAGATGGCTCACCAGCATCTTCTTGCCCAAACGCTAGGAGCCGAGGGAGGCGGTGTTGCGTCGGGTCTCCGCGAGGTGGAGGTCGACATATCGCATGAGGGTTAGCGCGTCCTGCGGCTCATCGGCCTGGAAGGTGACGCGACGCAGCAGGCTCACCCCGTCGAGCGCGACGCCCTCGCGGGCGAGGACGAAGACGAGGGCGAGGAAGGCGGACCGGGCGTTGCCGTCGTCGAAGGGATGGAAAAAGCACACGTCGAGATAGGCACGGGCGGCCCGGGCAGTGAGGGGAAGGGGCCGCTCAATGTTTCGCGCGCTCTCGGCCAGACAGGCGTCGAGGCGGGCTCGGGTGTCCGGGCCGATGCCGTAACGTTCCCGACCTCCCTTGGCGAAGGCCGGCAGGTCGCGGAACGCCGGCGGCCGTGGTGTGCCCAGGACATGCTGCTGCCAGCGCTGGAGCAGCTTGAAGTCGATGGAGGAGCCGCACGCCGCGTCGGCCCGCAACAGCTCCAGGGCGGTCAGCAGGCCCCGTGCGCGGGCGGGGTCCAAGGCCCCATCGAAGGCGCGTATGTCCTCCGCTGCTCCATCGCGCGACGGGGCAACCGGTTCGTCCCGGCCGCCTCCCGGAACCTTCTGCCATGGCACGGTCTCGCGCACCGCGAGCCAGCGCTCCAGGTGGTCCGGCGCTGGCCCGGCGGATCGTGCGCCGTCGTCAGGCCGCACCGACAGCGCGAGGTGCTCCGCGACATCCTCGACCAGCACCGGGTCAGGGCTGGTCCAGCTCGCGAACCGCCCGCCGATCGCCTCGTCCACCAGCTCCTGCGCAAGGTCGGGAGCGACGCCCCAGCGGCTGAGGAACCAGGTCAGCACCTGACGGCAATGTCCGTGCTAGCCGCTGCCACAGCCGGTGCGGTCGGTCACCTGCAGGATCAGGTTTCGGGCGGCGCGCTCCCACAAGATCCGCTGGTCCTCGACCTCGGCCAGGTTCAACGGGTACGCGTCGAACCACCCGGCGAGACTCTCCAGCCACTCGCGCCACTCGCACAGCGCCGCGACGACACGTGCGATCGTCTCCTGCGGTGTGGTGATCGAGTCCCGCGGGCAGCACCAGTTCCCGACGGGTCCTCCGTCGAAGTCGCCTTCGTCGTGCGCCCAGCGCCAGCCCACCGTCCAGCGGCCATAGCGCTCGGCGAGGGCGTGCGACATGGCGTCGGCCCAGGGCCGTCCCTCGCCCCAGCTCCAGGCGTTCATCGCCGGGTCACCGAAGGGGATGCCAGGACGAGTGGGCACCCGCCGAGCAGGCCCGAGCGACCGCACCACCTGCGGCGCCGACGCGCTGTCGAAGAAATGACGGGCGGGATCCACATCGCCCCAGGTCAGAAAACGCGGGGCCAGCTCGACAATCACTGCGCAAGCCTGCCACGTCCACCCGACTGTGGTTCAAGCGGATTGTCGACTGAAGTGCTCAGGTGCCAGCTGAAGCGGTCTCATCCCGTCAGTCGCCCTGCGCGTTCCCGCGCTGCGATCTTGGTGACAACAAGCCTGCCTTTGTGACAACTATCGTGCTTCGGCTCAAACGGAGCACCCGCTCGACCTTCGGCGAGAACCGCCGCTCAACCTTCACTGCGACAGATCAGATCCGACGGAGGCCGGGTCGCGTGCTGATGCCCTGTTCACGCGGCACCGCTTCGCTGATCCGGCTGTTTCACACGCTTGGCTGACTCAAGATCGTTTCGTGGTACGTCTTCCCCCGGCTCATCCCGAGCACTCTGGCAACGGGCCGCATCGTCAGAGCCGTGGCGATCAAGTCGCCGATGCGAGGCGACAGAGCCTCGCCGAGCAGCAGCATATTGGCCGTTCGCGGCAGCACCACACGTCGCTTCCCGCGCCGGACCGCGGCCACCACAGCTCGCGCGACTTCTTCCGATGACAGCGGAGTCATGTGCCGGAACGGGGGAGGCATCTCGGCTTCCTCCGCCTCCTTCAACAGGTCGGTCGCGGTGAGCGCCGGATGGATCGCCACAACCCGGATACCGCCGCCGGCCACCTCCTGGCGAAGACTGTCCGAGAATGCGGAGACCGCATGCATCACGATCGCGTACGAGCCGAACCGGGAAAACGCTTTGCGCCCCATCACGGACGACATGTTGACGATCGTGCCCGACCCTTGCTGCCGAAGTACCGGGAGTGCGCGTTGCGTTACGTCAATCATCCCGAAAAGGCTCGCCCTCAGCGTTTGACGGACGTCGTCTGCAAACTCCGCTGCTTCGACACCGCCCACCTTCCCGATGCCGGCGTTGTTCACCAGCACGTCGATTCTTCCGAAGCGGTCCGTCGCAGCGTCCACCAGGGCTGCCACAGCATCGTGGGAGGTCACGTCGGTCGGCACCGACAGCACTTCTGAACCCAGTTCACGAACTTCGTTCTCCACCTGGGCGAGCCGGTCGGCCGAGCGGGCCGCGAGAACGAGCCGCGCTCCTTCCCGGGCGAACGCCAGCGCGACGGCTCTGCCGATTCCTCGTGATGCGCCCGTGACCAGTACCACCTTGTTCGCGAAGTACGCGTTCACGACTTCAACTTCCTCTCGTGATGTATATACAACATTCGCCGCCGAGATGCGCTTGAGCCAACCCCTGTCCGTCCGCCTAGGCGCCTGGCGCGTACCCCATATTGCTCGCAACCCCCTGGAGCGCGTTCACGCCCGTCGTCCCGATAAGCCGTGCGGCCTCCTGCTGGGCCTGCCGCCACTCGGGCATCACGGACTCGATCTTGGCCCGCCCCGCGCGGGTGAGCGCGACCTCCCGTATCCCTTTCGCATCGGAGGACAGGACCTCGATCCAGTCGTGGTTCAGCAGGAGATTCAGATTCCGGCTGACCGTGGACCTCTCCAGTTGCAGCACATCGCCAAGCTTTGACGGCGGACACGGACCGACTTTGCCCAGCGCGGCCAGGAGGTTGACCTGGGCAATGGTCAGCCCATGACCGTCGAGGGCACCGTCGTAGAGGCTCGTGAGAGCCCGGCCGATCAGCCGGACGCGCACCGCCAGACAGTCACGCACTATCTCGTCGATGGAAGAAGTACTCACACCCTTAGTGTTGTATATGCAACAAGCCATGTCAACCCGATCCCGGTGACCCGTGACGGGGCGGGCGCCGATGATGACGCGGCGGTCGCCCTCCCGGGCCGGGCGGTTCGCTTTTCGGTCGGCCAATCGTCACTCTCGCCCCTCGCTCTACCGAACGCCGTGACGGATCCACGGGCTCGCGGCTCCGGTCTCGGTGTGGTTTCTGGAAACACTTCGCGCAATTGGACCGGTATCCCGTGCCGGAGCCGCGACAATCTGCACATGACCGATGACTGGAAGCAACAACTCGACGCACTCCACGCAGGATTGGTCCGCCGTGACGATCCCGCGGCATGGGTGAGGGAGGCCGATGCGGTGGACGCCTCCCAGCGCTATCCGCATATCGCCCTGCGCGGACCGGTCTTCGGTATCGCCTCACAGGATCCCGAGGCCGGACCGAACTGGCGCATGGTGACGCCGGCAGCGGACGGCACGCCCCAGCAGGCCCGGGACGGCCTCAACTCACACCTCTGGTTCCGGGCCAAGGACGACACGGACGACCGGGACGTACGACGCGAACTGCTGGACGCGGTGGCGGTACTCGAACGTGACCCGGTCAACGAACTGAAGGTCCTCGGCGTGCGCTACCGCGTGGTGCGCTGCGACGAGTTCACGCGCATCGGCACGGACGGGCTCGAACCGCCCCGGCCCACCGACGCGGAGGCACGCGACGCCTCATGGGAGGGACTGCACCATACCGAGTCCCTGGACGAGGGCTTCGTCCTCGATCCCGGCCGGGACGACGGCCTGTTCGCCGGTGCCATGAAGCTGTCGTTGCGCACTTTGGCGTACTCCGACTCCCGGTTCCCCGCCGATGTCCGCGCGGACTCCGAGCAGGCGGCCACGGACTACCCGGACATCGCCCTCCTGCCCGTCGGTTTCGGCGTCGCCGAGCGCCGCGGCAAAGGATGGCGGCCCCGCGGCGTCCTGATGCCCACCCCGCACGACGCACGACGCATGCTCCACAGCGCCATGACCGAAACCTGGCCCGAACTCCACGAGTTCGACCAGGACGAGAAGGACACCTACGCGAAGGCCGCCGAGGAACTCAAGACCGCGGCCCGCGTCAACGACGTACACGTGGACGACCGCCTGTTCCGGATCTGCCGCATCGAACGGGCCATCCGCATGGGCCCCGACGGACCGGAACCACCCCGCCCCACCGACCAGGACCAATACACCCCCGAAAAAATCCACCCCACCATGGACCTCGACGGCACCCTCCACTACGACGACTGAACCCCGACCGGAACCGGACCGTGGAGGTGCTGCGCATCGCAGCCGGAGACGGCCGGCTGACCGCCGCCGAGCTGGACCAGCGCCTGGACGCCGCCCTGTCCGCCCGTACGCTCGGTGAACTGGCCGGACTCACGGCCGATCTGCCGCGCGTAGCCGCGACGCCCAGCGGGGCCACGGTGGAGGTGAAGGATGTCGTCCGGATCGACCAGGAGGGCGGCTCGGTCCGCCGCGACGGCCGCTGGGCGGTTCCGCGGCGGATGGAACTCCGGTCGTCCTGGTGCGACGTGACGCTCGACTTCACCGAAGCCGTGATCACGCAGGACACCCTGCGCATCGACATGGACATGCGTGGCGGAACCCTGCGCCTGGTGACCAGGCCGGGGATGACGGTGAACACCGACTCCCTCTCGATGAGCTACGGCAAGACCAGAATCCCCCGGGGAGCCGGTCCTGGAGCACCGAATGCCCTTCAAGTGGAGCTGGTCGGCCACATCGCCTACGGCCGGGTCGTGGTACGCGCCCCGCAGCGGACGTTCCGGCGGTGGATACTCCGCACGCCGGAATGAGGCCATCGGCACCGCCCCGCGGTCGAACCGGCACCGACGGCACCGCGGCCGCTGAGCTGTATGTCAATCTGTCACGGCTTGATGCCGACTCCCGCCCACAGGCTGACCTGCGCATCCGTCGGCGTCTCGGGACCGGCGGGGTGGGTGGGCCGCCAGCGGTGGCCGACGGTGATGCCGGGGTCGAGCAGGCGAAGCCCCTCGAAGAAGCGGGCAACGTCGTTCTGCGAGCGAAACTGCACCGGCGTGCCCGAGCGGGTGTAGATGTCCGTCACCTTCTCCCAGGTGGGCGGGTCGAAGTCGGGCGTGCAGTGGCTCAGCGCGAGGGCGCTGCCCGAGGGGAGGGCCGCCATGATCCGGGTGACGATGCCGTACGGGTCGCCCGCGTCGGTGATGAAGTGCATCAGCGCGTTCAGGGACAGGGCGACCGGCTGGGACAGATCGAGTACCTCGGCCAGCTCCGGTGCGGTCAGCAGGGAGTCGGGGTCGTTGACGTCGGCCTCGATGTAGGTGGTGCGGCCCTGCGGGGTGCTGCGCATCAGGCGCTCGGCGTATTTGAGGACCAGCGGATCGTTGTCGGCGTAGACCACCCGGGCCTCGGGGACCACGGACTGCGCCACCTGGTGCACGTTGGGCTCAGTGGGAATCCCCGTACCGATGTCGAGCCACTGACGGATGCCGTGCTCCTGCGCCAGCACCCGGGTGGCGCGGTGCATGAACGCACGGTTCTCCCGGGCGCAGGTGAAGATGCCCGGGTAGGCGTCGGCGACCGCTTCGGCGGCCTGCTTGTCGACCGGGAAGTGGTCCTTGCCGCCGAGGTAGTAGTCGTACATACGGGCTGAGTGCGGCCTGCTGGTGTCGAGGTCCCGCACGGCGTGAATGTTGCTCATCCTGTCCCCTTCAGAAGGTGTGCTGCGGTGCGCCGGGCAGGTCGTGGCCGGCGACGGCCCCTTCCGTACCCGTCTCCCCCGCTGGGCCATTGCCCTTGGCCCACTGCCCGTCCCGGCCGCCCGTGAGATGGTCGGCCATGCCCTGCTTGACTCCTCGGACGAACGCGCTCATCTCCTCGGGCGTGTAGATGAGCGCCGGACCGGCCGGGTCGGTCGACTGGCGTACCGCGACCCGTCCGTCGGCGAGCCGCTTGGTCTCCACGCACTGGCCTCCGTTGGGGCCGCTCCACGGGCGCTCCCAGCCCTGCTCGCCGAGGTCCGAGGCGGGCATCCCGTTGTAGACGTTGCAGACAGTGACAGTGTCGTCCGTGATGGTCATGAGTACTCCTTGCGCATGCGGTTCAGGAGTGTCCTGCTGGCCCGGGACGACGTCAGGAGCGACATCCTGTTGTGTGCCTCCAGATGAGCGACGACGTCTGCGCGTTCGTCCAGGTACATGGAGGCCGAGAGGATCTCGCTGTAGACGATGTCCGGCAACTCCGGCTCTTCGAACCGGAAGTAGGTGAAGGGGGCACAGGCCCCTATGTGGGCGCCGACGGCGAAGGGCAGGATGTCGATGCTGACGTGGTCCAGCTCCGAGACCTCAAGGAGCCGGTCGATCTGCTCGCGCATCACCTCGGGGCCGCCGACGCCGCGGTGCAGGACCGCTTCTTCCATGACCACCCAGAGGGTGGGGGCGTCCTCCCGGTCCAGCAGGGTCTGTCGGCGCAATCGCAGGTTGACGCGGCGCTCCACCTCGTCGTCGGTGCCGTTCGGGAAGCCTCCGCTCAGCACGGCGCGGGCGTAGGCGGGCGTCTGAAGCAGCCCCGTGACGTAGTGGGGTTCGTAGGTGCGCAGCGTCCTGGCGCCGGTCTCCAGGCTGACGTACGCGGTGAACCAGTTGGGCAGCACGTCACGGTAGGCGTGCCACCAGCCGGGCTTGTTGGCCTGCTCGGCGAGTCCGACGAACTCGTCTATCTCCTGTTGTCCGGCGCCGTAGGTCTCCAGGAGCTTCTCTACGTAGAGGGGTTTGAGGGCGACTTCGGCCTTCTCCAGCCGGCGGATGGTCAGCGACGTCACCCGAAGAGCACTGGCGGCGTCGGCCAGTGAGGCGCCCGCGCTCTGCCGCATGTCCTGGAGCCGCCGGCCGAGGATCATGCGCAGAACCGTCGGGGCGCTCGTCCCGGCGCCGGATCGAGCTTCACTCACGCCCTACCTCCTGATGGGCTGTCACGACTCGATTCTGACAGCGACTTGGTGAAGGCGCCAGACTGATTACGTCTTGCTGAAAATATCAGGGATGTTGTTGCAGCATGAACTGTGCTGCGAGCATAGTTACGTACGTGAGCGCGCCCGCCCGATCGGATTGGCGCACCGCCAACTCCTGGACTTCTCCGCGGAGTTACATCTCCCTGCGTTCAGGCAGCAGACCCCATCCCCGCCCGCTCCCGCTCAGGTCCGCCGCTCCCTGGCACCGCGCCCGTCCGCACCGGAAGGCGATCAACGTGACCCCCCACACGGCCTCTTCGCCCGAACTGCTGTCAACCATGTATCCCGACCGGGAGCACTGGTTCGGCTTCCCCTCGCTCCGTGCGAACGTCCGGACGGCTCGCGACACAGTCCGCAGACAACTGCGCGCGTGGCGGCTGCCCGGCGACGTGTGCACCGACGCGGTGTTGTTCGTCTCGGAGCTGACGACCAACGCCGTGATTCACTCCGAAAGCACGAGTGTGCTGTGCGGACTGTCACTGACCTCCCGCCAGCGGCTGCGGATCGAGGTGCACGACGACGGACGGACAGCGGCATGCCCGTCGGGCACCCACCCCGGCTCCGAGGACGAGAGCGGCCGGGGCCTGCTGATCGTGCGACAGCTCGCGGACTCCTGGGGCACCACCGTCTCGTCCCGTACGGGGGGCAATGTGGCCTGGGCGGTGCTACGGGTCGAACTCGCCCAGCTCGACGAGCCGAGCCACCGGCCGCCGTGGACCCGTGCCCCGGGCGATCTGGTCTGAGCGTGGCCGCCGTGAACCGGTCGTGACGGAGGGACGGCGCCGGCGGCGGCGTGGAGCAGCAGCGCGGTGGTCCGGTTGAAGCAACGCCGATGGCCCCGCACCCGGTCGTTCGGGTGCGGGGCCATTGTGATGTGGACATCATCAGCGGCTGACCTCGACGACTGCCGGATCCCCGACCGAGTCGAGCCGAGATGTGTTCCCCGCAGCCCGGGCCGAGGGCGTCGTCTTGAAGCCGTCGCTGGTGGGAACGTGCGCGCGGAGGACTGCCCCGGCGTCAACGGACCTTCGTCGACCATTGGTTGCTCGCTCGACGCGTACCGCGCTGCCATCGTCCCAGCCAGGCGCGACGCAACACGCTTTTAATATTAAATCCAAGATTGAACCGTTGCCCTCACTCGGTCTCGGCTGACAGATTGCGTGGCGCACGAGGTTCTCACTGCCCGGGGTCGAGGCACGCTCGCGGATCACGCGGGCCTGCCCGACAGCAGCGCGCGGCACCCAGGCACTGCGACAACCACCGTGGCGCGGCGCTGCGCCACGTACACGTACCCGTACGGCGTTGTACGGCATCCCGCAGACCAGCGAACTCGACCCACTCTGACTCCGCGACAGATATCGGCCCGGCCCAGCCGGACCGTGAAAGGCGATGTCGGCAGATGACTAGCAGTGAAGGCTCAAGACTCTCCCGTCGAACGCTTCTCAAGACCACCGCGGCGGCCGGCGCCGGGGCGGCCGCGACCGTGATCCACCCGGGCGCCGCCTCGGCGGCGCCCGCGACCCCCCTGACCGGCCATGACCAGCCGTCCGCCGGGCAGAAGAGGGGGCGCATCCCGTCCCCGGCGGAGTACTTCGGAACTCCGATCGGAACCGAAGGCTTCCTGGCTCAATGGAACAAGATGGTCCCGTACTTCGAGCTGATCGGTGCTCGCAGCGACCGCGTGAAGTACGAAGAGATCGGCAAGACCACCCTGGGACATCCGTACGTCCTGCTGACCATCAGCTCTCCGAAGAACCTGGCCGATCTCGACAGGCTGGTCGCCACCAACGCCAGGCTGGCCGACCCCCGAGGGCTGTCCGAGGCCGAGGCGAAGAAGCTGGCCACCAAGAGCAAGCCGTTCTACTACGTGCAGGCCGGCATCCACGCGACCGAGGTCGGCAACTCCCAGGCCGCCATCGAATGGGCCTACCGGCTGGCGACCGAGCAGTCCGACTACATCGAGGAGATCCTCGACAACCTGGTCATCCTGCTCCAGCCGTGCCAGAACCCGGACGGTCTCGTCCTCGTCAACGACTACTTCGCCGCCACGGCCGGCACCAGCTACGCGCGCACCTATCCCGACCTGTACCAGAAGTACACCGGCCACGACGACAACCGTGACTGGATCATGCTCACCCAGATCGAGAGCAAGTACAACGTCTCGATCCTGAACAAGTACCGGCCCCACGTCTTCCAGGACTCCCACGGCGCCGGCGCCAACGCCCCCCGGCTGTTCACGCCGCCGTACCTGTCGCCGTACGACCCCAACATCGACACCATCCTGGTGCAGCAGACCAACACGGTGGGCCTGGCGATGCAGCGGGGCATGACCGTCGCCGGCATGAAGGGCAACGGCTGGGGCTCGACGTACGACTACTGGTCCCCGTCCCGGCAGTACTGCGTCTACCACGGCTCGGCGCGCATCCTGACCGAGGCGGCGGCGGCATCCAACCTCGCCTACCCCAACGTGGGCACGAAGCCGCTCGGCCAGCAGACCACCGACATCAACTTCATCGAGCCGTACGACTCCAACACCTGGACGCTGCGCAACATCATCGACTGGGTCTCGCAGGCCTTCTACTCGGGCCTGGAGGCAGTCGCCTACGACACCTACAACTGGCTCTACAACTCCTACCGTGTCGGGGTCAAGGCGGTCACCCGGACCAGCCCGTACGCGTATGTCATCCCGGCCGGGCAGCGCGACCCGCAGGCCGTCCGCGACGCCCTGGAGATCTTCCACCTCGGCGCGGTGGAGATCCATGAGTCACGGGCCGCGTTCACCGCCGGCGGCAAGCAGTACCCCGCCGGGTCGTACATCATCTATCTGCAGCAGCCCTACGCAGGGTTCGTCAAGACGCTGCTGGAGGTGCAGAACTACCCGCAGTTGCTGCAGTACCCCGGCGGCCCGCCGCAGCGGCCGTACGACACCACCGCGCAGACCCTGCCGATGCTGCTCGGCTTCGAGGCCGACCTGATCGAGGCGTCCTTCGCGGCCGACGCCAAGCCGCTGAGCTCCGTCAAGCCCGCGGCGGTCGCCACGCCGTCCACACCACCGCGCGGCGGGGCGTACGCGATCGGACCGGAGTCCTACGGGGTGTTCCGGATCGTCGCCGCGCTGCAGAAGGCGGACATCCCCACCTTCCGTGCCGCCGCCCAGTTCACCGACGGCGGCCGCACCTTCCCCGCCGGCACCTTCCTCGTCCCGCCGTCCTCGGCGGCCCGGGAGCTTCTGCGTACCCAGTCGAAGAACACCGGCATCCCGGTGTCCGCCATCCGCACGGTACCGGCCGTGGCCGGTGTCCAGCTCAAGCCGGGCACGAGGATCGGCCTGCTCAAGCCCCCGGACAACATGCCGTCCGGCTGGCTGATGTGGACGTTCGACCAGTACGGGGTGGAATACTCGGTCGTGGAGGCGGGCGACTACGCCGACCTCGCCGGCAGGTACGACGCCATCATCATGCCGGACGGGGTCAGCAAGAACTCCATCGTCAACGGCCTGAGTTCGACGCGGTACCCGCCCGAGTGGGCCTGGGCGTTCGGCGTCGGCACGACCGGCTGGAACCAGCTCCACGACTTCGTGACCGGCGGCGGCACGCTGGTCACCTTCGGCAGCGGGACCGCCACCGCCCAGTCGCTGTTCAGCCTGCCCATCACCTCCACCCTGCCCAGCGGCTCCAACTCGGACTTCTACTGCCCGGGTTCGCTGCTCAGCCAGGAGTTCGACACCGACAACCCGGCGGCCTGGGGCGTGCCGGCGAACAACCCCGTGTGGTTCGTGTCGAACGACGCGTACAGGCTGACCAGCACAAGCACCTACCCGGTGGATGTGATCGCCAAGTACCCGGACAGCGATGACCAGTTGAAGAGCGGCTGGCTGATCGGCGGCGAGCACCTCAACAAGGCGGTCAACGGGCTGTCCTGGACGATCGACAAGGGTTACGTCGTCACCTTCGGCAACGAGATCGGGTTCCGCACCTGGAACCGGTCCGAGCAGCGGACGCTCTTCAACGCCGCGTACTACGGGCCGTCGACAAAGCTCACGGCCGACCAGTTCACCCGCCTCGGACAGTAGATCGCGTGGTGGGGGGGGGGGCTCCCCCCCCCCCCCCCCCCCCTCCCCCACCCAAAAAAAAAGAAAAAAAAAGTTGACCCCCCACAAAGGAAACCGAAAAAA
>NZ_JBHVGV010000001.1:1228626-1244339 GCF_042800555.1 Streptomyces sp. NPDC057617
CCCCACATAGGAGGATGCAGGACAGGCAACAAAGTGCCGGCTCGCCCCGCTCCCCCTTGGGGGGGAGGGGGGGGGGGGGGGGGGGCCCCCCCCCCCCCCCCCACCACCGTCCGTCCCCGGCCAGACAGAGAGGAAGACCCGGTTGTACCCCGACGACGGGAACTGGACCAGCGCGCTGACGCACCTGGAGTGTGGACGGTGCGCCGAGCGGTACGACGCGGATGTGCCGCAGAACGTGTGCCGCTGTGGTTCGCCGCTGCTGGTCCGCTACGACCTCGACCAGGTCCGGGCCTCGGTCCGGCCGCAGGACATCGCGTCGCGCGGCGCGGACCTGTGGCGGTACCGGGAGCTGCTGCCGGTACGGGATCCCGCGAACGTGATCACCCTCGGCGAGGGCTGGACGCCGATCGTGCCGCTGGCCGGGTACGGCCGGCGGATCGGCGTACCGGGCCTGCTGGCCAAGGACGAGGGAGCGCTGCCGACCGGCAGTTTCAAGGCGCGGGGCGCGGCGGTCGGGGTTTCCCGGGCGCATGAACTGGGGTTGCGGCGTCTGACGCTGCCGACCAACGGCAATGCCGGCGCCGCCTGGGCCACCTATGCGGCACGGGCCGGGACGGACTGTCTGGTGGTGATGCCCGAGGACGCTCCGGAGGTGACCCGTAAGGAGTGTCTGGCGGCCGGCGCCCGGGTGTACCTGGTGGACGGTCTGATCGGCGACGCCGGTCGCATCGCGGGGCAGGCGGTACGGGACGGCTGGTTCAGCGCCGCGACGCTGCGCGAGCCCTACCGCATCGAGGGCAAGAAGACGATGGGCCTGGAGATCGCCGAACAGTTCGGCTGGCGGGTGCCGGACGTCGTGGTGTACCCGACCGGTGGCGGCGTGGGTCTGATCGGTATCCGCAAGGCGCTCGACGAACTGGCCGCGCTGGGCTGGATCACCGGGCGGCTGCCCCGGTTCGTGGCCGTGCAGTCCAGCGGCTGCGCGCCGATCGTACGGGCCTTCGAGTCGGGGGCCGAGACCGCCGAACCGTGGCCGGCGGACCAGGCACGCACTGTCGCGTTCGGTATCAACGTCGCCGGCGCACTGGGCGACTTCCTCATCCTGTCCGCGCTGCGGGACAGCAAGGGCACGGCGGTCGCCGTCGACGACCGGGACATCCTCGCGGAGCAGACGGCCTGTGCGGCGTCCGACGGTGTGCTGATGTGCCCGGAGGGGGCCGCGACGCTGGCCGCGGTACGCCGGCTGCGCGCCGACGGGTGGCTCAACGGGGACGAGGAGGTCCTCGTACTCAACACCGGCAGTGCGGTCAAGTACGCCGACTCCCTGAGTGTTGGGCGGCCGCCCCGCCTGGAACGCGACGCGGACCTGCCGCCGGAGGCGTCCGCGGCCGGAACGACCGGCACGGCCCGCGGCCATGGGACACCGCGATGACGGAGTCACCGGGCGTGGCCGGTCCGCTCGCCCCGTCACCCGCCGACACACGGCCGGTGATGGTGGAGCTGCGCGGGGTGCACAAGTCCTACGGCAGTGTCGAGGTGCTCAAGGGCGTCGACCTGGCGGTGGCCCGCGGTGAGGTGGTCGCCGTCATCGGCCCGTCCGGTGGTGGCAAGAGCACCCTGCTGCGCTGTGTCAATCTGCTGGAGCCGGTGACCTCCGGCCAGGTGCTGCTGGAGAACGAGGATCTGACGGGGCCCGGCGTCGATCTGAACAAGGTGCGCCGGCGCATCGGCATGGTGTTCCAGCAGTTCAACCTCTTCCCGCACCTGTCCGCCGTCGACAACCTCACCCTGGCGCCGCGCAAGCTGCTGCAGATGCCCAAGGACCAGGCGCGGGAGCGGGCCACCACGCTGCTGGCCCGCGTGGGGCTGGCCGACAAGGCCGACGCGTACCCGAGGCAACTGTCGGGCGGGCAGCAGCAACGGGTCGCCATCGCCAGGGCGTTGATGATGGACCCGCACGTGATGCTGTTCGACGAGGTGACCTCCGCACTGGACCCGGAGCTGGTCAGCGAGGTCCTCGACGTGATGCGTGACCTCGCCCGCTCCGGAATGACGATGCTGTGCGTCACCCACGAGATGGGCTTCGCCCGCGAACTCGGCGACCGCCTGGTGTTCATCGACGGTGGCGTGATCGCGGAGCAGGGCCGTCCGGCCGATGTGCTGGACCGGCCCCGGAACGACCGTACCCGCCAGTTCCTGCGCAAGGTTCTCAGATAGCCCGCCCGAGCGGGCAGAAGGAAGTCAAGTCGTGAGATCGAAATTCGGCACTGTCATCGGTGCGGCGATGGTCCTGGTCCTCGCCGCGGGCTGCTCCTCCTCACCCGACGGGTCGTCCTCGTCCCCCGCCGCCTCCAGCGACCCCGTGGACGTGGGGGCGCCGCTGCCCGACGCGGTGAAGAGCAAGGGCAAGCTGACCGTCGGAGTCAAGTGCGACTACCCGCCGTTCGGATACATCGACGAGTCGTCGAAGAACGCGGGCTTCGAAATCGCCATCGCCCACCAGATGGCCTCGTACGCGTTCGGCGACCCCAACGCGCTGGCCCTGACCTGCGTGACCGGATCCAACCGGGTGTCGTTCCTGACCTCCAAGCGCATCGACCTGATCGAAGCGACGATGAACTACACCCCGGAACGAGCCCAGACCATTGACTTCTCCACGCCCTACTTCGACAGCGGCGTGAAACTGCTGGTACCGAAGAACTCCCCGATCAACTCGTTCGACCAGTTGGCGGGCAAGTCGGTCATCAGCATCTCCGGCGCCACCGCCAGCCTCTGGCTGACCCAGTGCATGAAAGACGTCAAGCAGACACTGTTCACCGAGACCAGCCAGGCACTGACCGCACTGAACCAGAACCGCGGTGTCGCGTTCGCCCAGGACGACACCCTTCTGCTCGACCTGGCGGCGAAGAACCCCGACCTGAAGGTCGTCGGCGAGGCCAAAGCCGACAGCCCCTGGGGAATGGGCGTCCGCAAGGGCGACGCGGAGATGCTCGCGTGGGTCAACGGCGCCCTCGCCCACATGCAGCAGACCGACTTCTTCTGGACCGAGTTCCGGAAGTCCGTCACCGACCCCTCCGTGCAGGAGCAGTTCGCGAAGTACGTGCCCCGCCCGGGCAGTGAGCTGACCTACCCGTCCGGCTCCACCATGCAGTGCTGAGCATGTCCGACGCCTCCGGCTACCACTTCGACCCGGGCTTCATCGCCCAGCATCTCGACGAGCTCGGCACCGGCCTGCTGCGAACGCTGGCGATCAGCGCCATCGGCATGGCCGGTGCCCTGATCGTCGGTGTCCTGCTCGGCGCGATCAGTACGCTCCGCATACCGGTCGCCCGACAACTGATCACGGTCTACGTCGAGTTGTTCCGCAACACCCCGCTCCTGGTACAGATCTTCTTCCTCTACTTCGCGCTACCCGAAACGGGGCTGCAACTCGACGGCTTCACCGTCGGCTGGCTGTCACTGCTCCTGTGGGGCGGCGCCTACAACACGGAGAACTTCCGCGCCGGTTTCGAAGCCGTCGAAGGCGGCTACGTCGAAGCCTGCCGGGCCCTCGGCTTCCCCCGCCTGGCCGCCTTCCGGCAGGTCACCCTCCCCCTCGGCGCCCGTATCGCACTGCCGTCGGTCACCAACATCCTCATCTCCGTCTTCAAGAACTCATCGTTCATGGTCGCGATCAGCTACCCGGAACTCACCGAGACCGCCGTCAACATCGTCGCCGTCACCTTCCGGGCGTTCGAGATGTTCCTCGCCATCGGCGTCGTCTACCTGGGACTGGTCTGGCTCATGTCACTGGGCGCAGGAACGATCGAGCGTCGCTTCGCGATACCAGGAGAACACTGATGCCCCCATGGGTCGGACCCGTAGCCGGCTACCTCGCCGACGGCCTGCGCGAAACCGCCCTGCTGGCCCTGGTCAGCATCGCCGCCAGCCTCCTGGCCGGAACCCTGCTCGGCACCGTACTCACCCTGCCCAGCAGACCGGTCCGGGCGGCGGCCCGGGCCTATGTCGAGATCTGGCGGGGCCTGCCGATCATCATCATCCTGTACTTCATCTTCTTCGTCCTGCCCATCATCGGCGTACTGGTGAACACCTTCGTCGCCGCCGCCGTCGGACTGTCCCTGTGGGGCAGCGCCAACATGGCCGAAGTCGTCCGCGGCGCCGTCCAGTCGGTACCCCGGGGGCAGGCCGAGGCCGCCGCGGCGTTGGGCTTCTCCTGGACCGGACGGATGCGGTACGTCCTCCTGCCCCAGGCCGCCCGGCGAGCGCTCCCCCCGCTGATCGGACTCGTCGTCAACCTCACCCAACAGACCTCACTGGCCGCCGTCATCGGACTGCTCGACATCCTCGAAGCATCACAACGCTCCATCGAACGGCTCACCCTCTCCGGCGGCTCCTCCCACGCGGTACCGATCCTCGGCTCCGTACTCGCCGTCTTCTTCGTCATCTGCCTGCCGTTGACGATGCTGTCCCGTTGGTACGAGCGCAGACTTCACTGACGCGCCCGGCCGCGCCGTAGCCACTTCGGGGAAGTACCGTGATCGTCAGACATCTTCACGGAGAAGACTTCACGGAGAAAAAGGGGGGCTCCGGCGACCATGACCGTCCCGCGCAACACGTTACTGAACGCCGCCTACGACTACCTGCGGGCCGCCATCATCGAGGGGTCCCTCACCCCGGGCTCCCGCGTCACCGTCCGTCCCCTGAGCGAACAGCTCGGCCTCAGCCCGACCCCCATCAAGGCCGCCCTCGCCGCACTCCAACGCGAAGGCTTCCTCGTCGCCGTCCCGCACCGCGGCTACTTCGTCCCCGAAGCCACCACCGACGACCTGCTGGAGCTGTACGAGCTGCGGGAGGCCCTCGACGGGATCGCCGCGCGGCGGGCGGCCGGGGCACCCGATCATGACCGGATCGCCGCCCAACTGGGCCATCTGCTGGAAAAGCAACGCAAGGCCATCGAGGCGAACAACCTGCATTCCTACGGGGAATTGGACCTCGCGTTCCACCGCCTCATCTGGGAGGGCTCGGGCAACCGACGGCTCATCCCCATCGCGGAGAACCTCATCGCTCAGGTGCGCCTCGGCAACCGCCTCTCCGCGCGGGCGCCCGGCCGGCTGCCGGTCGCCATCGACGAGCACGAGGCCATTCTGGAGGCGATCCGAAAGGGCGACCCGCGCGCCGCGGAGCGGCACATCCGCCGCCACGTCCACGAAGCGGGCCAGGCACTGCAGCGCTACCTTGAGGTACGGGGTGCGGGGGACGAGCAGCAGCAGTCGTGACTTCACACCGCCGGTGCGCGGTCAAGCGGCGAACTGGCGGCCCGCGACCGCTCACGGGGTGCCTCTATCGGCTGGACCGCGGTGTCCGGATGGCCTGGGCTGCTGCGAGGGTTGCCTGTTGTGCCGCTTCGACGAGGCTGGTCCCGTGGGCGAGGTGAGCCGCCGTGACACCGGCGAAGACATCACCGGCTCCTGTGGTGTCGACCGGTGTCAGCCTTGGTGCGGGAAGGTGGGTGGTCCGCCCTTTCTCTACGACGAGAGAGCCGTCGGAACCGAGTGTGATGATGACGGAAACGCATCGCTCCGCAAGGAGGTTCGCGGAGTCCTCCGGTGTTCCGGCGAAGGTCAGGTGGTGTGCTTCGGTGAGGTTGACGATGAGGGGATCCGCGGCGGCGAGGACGTGTTCGGGCAGGGTGGCGCTGGGGCTGGCGTTGAGCATCAGCCGTGCGCCATGAGTGACTGACCACCGTGCCGTGGCCTCGGTGGTCACCTGTGGGATCTCCAGCTGAGTGAGAACGAGTTGGGGAGCAAGGACGTCGAGTGCTCGCGTGACGTCGGCGGGCAGCAACAGGCGGTTGGCCTCGGGGAGCACGGTGATGCTGTTCTCACCATCGGGCGTCACCATGATGAGGGCGTGACCGCTGGGTCCTTCGAGGGGAAGGAAATGTGAGGTGTCGACCCCGCGCCGTACGAGCTCGGTCTCCAGCGCCCGGCCGGCGTCGTCGGATCCGCGACGGCCGACGAACGCCGTCGTGGTGACGGTTGCCGCCGCGGCCGCCTGATTGAGGCCCTTCCCGCCCGGGTGCTGCAGATAGTCGGTGCCCAGGACGGTCTCGCCCGGGGCAGGGCGTCGAGGGGTATGGGCGACGAGGTCGAGGTTGGCGGATCCGACCACGGCTACGCGGGTCAATTCTTACTCCCAGTGGTGGCGACTGATGCGACGAAATAGCGCTGCAGGCCGAGCAGAATCACGGCGGGAATGACTGCCAGCACCGCTGTCTCGGCGAAGACGCGGCCGTAGTCGCTGCTGAACGCGTTGAAGGTCTTGGCGATGGCGACGGGTGCGAGGTCCTTGCCGTCACTGGTGGTGACAAGGATGGGCCACAGATAGGCCTGCCACTGAAAGAGAAAGAGGATCAGACCGGTACCGATGAGCGCTGGGCGGGTCAGCGGAAGGTAGATCCTGAGGAAGATGCGGGGCCATCCGGCACCGTCCACACGTGCGGCTTCGGCCAGTTCCGACGGGATGCCCAGGAAGAACTGACGGAGTGTGAAGATCGCCAGTCCGTTGCCGAGTCCGGGCAGGACAAGGGCGGGAATGCTGTTGGTGAGGCCCCAGTCGCTGAACGTGTGTGCCAAGGGGATGGCGATGGCCTCGAAGGGCACGAGGAAGCTCAGCACGACCATGCCGAAGACGAATTTGCGGCCGGGGAAGTCGACCACCGCCAGTGCGAAGGCTGCCATCGCGGAAATCACCATGCCGAGAACGACCGTCAGGGCGGCGACAATCACACTGTTGGAGAGGTTGCGCAGGAAGCCGTTGTCGATCG
Organism: Streptomyces sp. NPDC057617; assembly: GCF_042800555.1. NCBI lineage: Bacteria > Bacillati > Actinomycetota > Actinomycetes > Kitasatosporales > Streptomycetaceae > Streptomyces > Streptomyces sp. NPDC057617. The sequence goes on from NZ_JBHVGV010000001.1 coordinate 1,235,453, forward strand.
CTGAGTGGATGTTGCCGAGGGTCCAGTGCTCGGGCCACAGCATGTGCCAGTTCAAGGACGAGCTGCTGGCGAAGGTTTCGGTGGCGCTGCGGAACGTACTGGCGATGAGCCAGAGGACCGGCAGGAGGAAGGTGATGCCTACGACGACGGCGATGACGGCCAGCACGACACGGCCGGTGCGGCTGGGTGCCGAGGCGGTGGACGGGCCCGGGTTCGGGAGTGAGGTGCGGTTCATGATCAGTTCTCCTCGGCGCTGCGCAGCAGCCGGAACTGGACCGCGACAATGACGATCATCAGGGCGAGCAGCACAAGGAGTTCCGCCGCGGCGGTGTGCGGATCAGCGAGCTCGAAGCTGTTGTGGAAGATGTCGTACATGAGGAAGTTCGACTTTCCCTGCGGCCCCCCGTCGGTGAGGATCTGCATGGGCGCGAACAGTACGAAGTTCGAGACGGTGTCGGCGACCAGGACGAACAGCAGCGGTCGGCGCAGCAGGGGGAGCGTCACTGACCAGAAGCGGCGCAGCGGCCCCGCTCCGTCGATCGCGGCGGCTTCGTAGTACACGGTCGGGATGTCGTTGAGACCTGCGATGAGGAAGATCATCCAGTAACCGACGCCGATCCAGCTGGCGATGAGGATGAGGCTCGCGACGACCTGTCCCTGTCCGGTGAGGAAGGGCTGTTGGTGGATGCCGACCCCGGTGAGCGCCGCGTTGACGGGGCCGTCCGGGCGCAGTGCGATACCCCATACCACCGCGGAACCGGTCATCGGGACCGCGGCGGGCAGAAAGATCAGTGTGCGCCAGATGCCGGTGGCAGGCAGGTTCTGGGTGAGGAGCACCGCGAGGGCGAGCGCCAGTGCGATCTGCAGTGGGTTGACCACGACATTGAAGATCAGGGTCTGCTGGACGGAGGACCAGAAGGCGTTGGATGAGAAGAGCGCGGTGAAGGTGTCCAGGCCCACGAAGCGTGGCGGCAGAGTGCTGCCGGGGAGGCTTGTGTGGGTGGCGTCGTTGACGGCCTGGATGACCGGGACGAGCCGCAGCACGATGATGAGCGCGAGAGCGGGCGTCAGGAAGATGGCCGCCGCACTGAGGTTGCCTACGAGCCTGCGCCGGTGAAGGCTGCCCTTGCGCTGTGGCGGCGGAGCTGTTTCTCCGGCTTCCGGAGGGTGCGTTGTGAGTGTCATTACGGGTATCCCTCCCGCCGGCCGGGGTCTGTCGGCTCGCCCCGGCCGGTCGGTTCGCATCGGTGCCAGGGCACGCGAGCCCAGCAGGATTTAAACGAGAGGCCCTAGCGGTACTTGGCCCACGCCTGGTTGATCGTGCTGGTGGCGGAGGACAGCGCACTGGCTGGGGAGGCGCCGTTGCTGATGTCGTCGAAGGTCTTGGACAGTGTGTCCTCGAACTCGACGTAGCCGGCGGTCCTGGCCCGCAGAGTGGCTGTGTTCGCCAATTCGTACTTGGTCAGTTCGACGGCGCCCTCCATGCGGGGGTCCTTGAAGACCTTCTGGTTGTAGAAGGTCGCCGTGCCGGCCGTGCTGGAGGGCGGCACGGCGAGGCTGGACATGTGCTGGGCGAATCCACCGTTGTCGAGTGCCATGTACTTCATGAAGATCTCGGAGGCGACCGCGTGCTTGCTCGCGGGATTCAGCCCGAGGGACCATCCGCCGGTGGGAGTGACGGCCTTGCCCCCCTCGAAGTAGGGGTAGGCGGTGACGCCGAAGTCCAGCTTGGCGTCGGCGGTGAACTTGGTCGCCCACCACGGGCCGCCCGGGAAGAAGGCCACCTGGCCGGAGGCGAAGAGGTCGGGAGTCTGTGCCACCGGTACCCCGCGAGGGGAGATCTTGTCCTTGTACAGGGAGCCGTACCAGGTCATCGCTTTTTCCCAGCCCGCGTTCTCCAGTGCGGGCGTGAGGTTTCCGGTACCACCGACGCCCGAGCCGCCGCCGAGGCTCTCGGCGAGGGGCTGCAACTGGTAGTAACGGTTGACCTGATCGAACAGCAGGCCCCATTTGGCGCCCGCTTGCTGGGTCTTCCTGGCGTCGGCGGTGACCGTTTCCCAGGTCAAGCGGTCGGCGGGGTTCGCGGAGGGGAAGGGAACGCCGGCCTTCTTGAGCAGCGCCTTGTTGTAGTAGAGAAGCTGGCTCGACGTCTGGTAGGGCAGGGCGACAAGCTTTCCGTCGCTGGTCGCGGCCTGCTGTGACGTCTTGTCGACCTTGCCCGTCAGGTCGGGGAATGCCGAGGAGAGATCGGTGAGCCAGCCCCGTGCCTGGTAGGCGTCGGTACGGGGCATGTCGACATCGAAGATGTCGAGGGTCGGGTCCCGGCGACTCAGGCGTGTGCTGAGCACGCTGTTGAACTGGTCGAACGGAACCGCCTGGTAGTCGACGGTGATGTTCGGGTGTTCCTTGTGGAAGGCCGCGAGTACGGGCTTGATGTCATCGGCCGAATACGCGGCACCGGCGTAGGTGACAGTGACCGGCGTGCTCGGGTCCTTGAGGCCGTCGGCAGTGGTGAGACCCTCGGGCTGCTGTGCGCCGCCGGACGCGTCGGACCCGGATCCGCAGCCGGTGACCAGCAGGGCCGCGGCAATCGTGCCGACGGCGAGTCGCATTCCGGCCCGGGCAGGGCGGGGAAGAGCAGGAAGCTTCATGACGGTCCTCTCTGACGGTCATGGGGATTGCGGTCAATCGCCGGCGGGAGTACCGGTAAGGCGATCGAGGAAGAGACGGCCGAAGCCGGGCACGTCGGTGTCGACGGCGACCGAGGCGTTGGGGGGTCCGGGTGGCGGGGCGAGGGCGAGTCCGCGGTCGGCCACGACCAGGCCCCGGGCCAGTTCGCTGGTGGTGTCGGTGGCGACATGGGCGTCGGCCCACGTACACAGGGACGGGTCGAGGACGGCCGCCACAACGAGGGGGTCGTGCAGGAAGCACGCATCCCGGTGTTCTTCGCGCAGCGGGAAGGCCCTGGCCAAGAAATCGATCCAGGCCAGTGCGCACTCTCCGGCCCAGCGGCCGAAGGAGTCACCGTGGGACAGAGCAGCGGCGTCGTCGCGAGTGAGCCGCACTCGGGAGGTCTGGTCGATGCCCACCATTCGCAGCCGCGCGCCACTGGCGAGGACCATCGCGAGCGCTTCGGGATCGACGTAGGCATTGAAGTCGCCGACGACTGTGATGTTCTGGGCGTACCCGGTGGCGGAGCCCGCCATCATGACGATTTCCGCCACGTTCTGTGCGAACCCCGGGTCGAGGCGCAGCGCCAGCGCGAGATTGGTCATGGGGCCGATGGCGACCACCGAGATCTCGCCCGGATACGCGGCTGCCAGTTCCACGAGATACGCGGCAGCCGTGAGGTCGCTGGTCGGTCCGAGCCGGTCGTCCGCTGCCGTCGGGACGGCGGGACGGTCACCGACGACGACGTCGAACAGTGCGCGCAGGGGAGCCATGTCGCGCAGCAGTGGCCGGTCGGCGCCGCGCAGGACGGGGAGGTCCGGGTGCCCCAGTCGCCGGCTGAGACGCCTGGCGACGTCGACTCCCGTGTCGACATCGACGTTGCCGTTGACGACGGTCAGTGCCTCGACGGTCAGTTCGGGCGAGCGCAGGGCCAACGCGATGGCCAGGCCGTCGTCGATGTCGGACCCCGGTTCGCCCAGACCTGGGTCGGTGTCGATCACGATTCTGCGTGCAGCGGTCATGTGAGCACATCCTGTTCGAAGGCGATACGAACGGCTTCCGTCCGTGCGGCGAGTTCGGTGACGGTGATCCGGTCGAAGCCACGTACCGCGCTACGGACCACTCCCCCGGTCGGTTCCACCAGTCGGCCAGGTATGGCGTCCGGACCGTGCAAGGCACCGAAGACACTGCCGACTGTGGCCGCCGTCGAGTCGGTGTCACGGCCGGCGGCGACGGCGAGGGCGACACTGCGGACGAAGTCCCCCTCGCCCCAGAGGAGGGCGGCGGCGATGATGGCGGCGTTGTTGACGGTGTGTACCCAGTTGTAGCCGCCCAGTTCGCTGTCGATCCAGTGCTGCGCCGTCTCTCCGGTGGCCCCTTGCTCGGCCATGCGCAGCAGTTCGGCTTGGCTTGTGTACAGCCGCGAGCGCGGTGGGACGACAGAGAGTGCGCCCCGCAGGGCATCGATCGGCTCGGTGGACACGAGCGCCTCGGCGACCAGTGCGGCCGACCACATCGCACCGTAGATCCCGTTGGCGGTGTGTGACAGAACCGCGTCGGTCAGCGCCATCTTCGCCGCGGTACGTGGCTTGCCCGGCTGAACGTAACCGTAGATGTCGGTTCGGATCAGCGCGCCGATCCACTCGCGGTACGGGTTGTCATGGGTGGCCGTGTGCGGCGGCCGCACGCCCCGGACGAGGTTGCGGTACGCGGCCCGCTCCGCCGTGAACGTCTGGGTGAAGGGAATGCGGTCGAGCCATTCGCAGGCAATGTCCTCTGTCGTCAGGCCGCGCCCGTACGTCTCCAGCAGGTGCAGGCCGAGGATCGTCCAGTCCAGGTCGTCGTCCCGCGGGATGGCGTCGAAGCGGCCGGCTGCCGCGTACGGGGCCGATTCATGCAGGTGGCTGACTCCGGCGGGCAATTCGTCCAGCAGAGGGATGAATCCGGTCTGCGGCCATTGGCCGACGGCCCGAAGGTAGACGGCGACCTCGCCCCGCGTCAGTCCCTCGACGGGCTTGCCCATCGTGTTGGCCACACACCGTCCCAGCCAGGCACCCGCGAGTCGGCGGGGAAGCTGTTCCGCGAGGACAGGCCGGGCGGGTGACGGCGGGGCGAGGGCCGCCCATATCTCCTGTGCGTCGGACGGTTCGTCGTAGTCCCACCCGGTGGAGCGCCGCAGAGCGCGCAGTGCCTCGGCTATGGAGGCCAGTTCCGCGAGGTCGTCGACCGCGGCTGCCCGACGGGCCGCGTCCAGCAGTTCTCCGGCAGCGTAGCCCGATGACAGAAGCTGTTCGGCTTCGTCGGGGACGAGATCACGTGGGTCAAGTACGTCGTGCACGAGCTGTGAGCTCCTCAGGCAGATTCACGGTGAACGAGGTGGTGCTGAACCAGCACGCGACGCGGCGTTCCGGAGGGATCGTCCATGCGGGCGAGCAGCAGCTCTCCCGCCACACGCCCGATCTCCTGGGCCGGGACCCGCACCGTGGTCAGGGAAGGACTGACCAGGCCGGCCGCGTCGATGTCGTCCACACCCAGGACGGCGACATCCGAGGGAACGGACAGACCGAGCGAACGGGCCGCATCGAGGGCGCCGATCGCCATGAGGTCGTTGGCGCAGAAAACCGCCGTGGGCCGCCGCTCCAGGTCCATCAGCAGGTTCATCGCCTTGGCCCCGGACTCCCTCGTCCAGTCCCCCACCGCTTCGGCCGCCCGCAGGGGCCGCAGGCCGTGATCGCGCAGAGCCTGTCTATAGCCGTCAAGGCGTGCCGAACCGGGAGCGACGCGGACGGGTCCGGAGATGATGCCCAGCGTTCGATGGCCCTGACTGTGCAGGTGGGCGACCGCGTCGGCGGCAATCCTCTCGTCGTCGGAAGACACCACATCGGTTGATGTCCCGTGCCGGGGTGAGCCGACGGTCACCACACGGGCCCCCGAGGCGAGCAGAGGCTCCAGCATTCGGTCCGGTACGTCGACGGCGGCCACGACCACTCCGTCCACACGGCGCTGGACAGCCTCGTTGAGGAAAGCCTCGATCGGCGGCGTGCCGGCTCCGACGTCCGCCAGCAGGACGACGTACTCGCGCTTGCCGACCGCTTGCTGAAGACCACGTGCGAGGGCGGGATAGAACGGGTTGGTCAGGTCCTGGACGACCAGTGCGACGGTCTGACTACGGCGACCGGACAGGCCGAGCGCGAAGAAGTTCTGCTGGAACCCCATCTCCTCGACCACACGCATCACCTTGCGGCGCGTGGCCTCGGAAACGGGCCGTCGACCGGACAGCACATGCGAGACGGTCGTCTTGCTCACTCCCGCCCGCGCGGCAACATCTGAAATGGTCGCGGGCCCTTTCGATCCAGCGACCTCCAAACCGATTTGCTTGGACGTCGCCGCAGGCGCATCACCCATCTCCTCCATCTGCGCTCCTCGCTTACAAACCGGTTTGCGTTCGAGAGCAACAGTCATCCGAATCGAGCCACGAAGTCAAGAGGTGTGCTGTCTGAAATTCGACAGCCACGATCATCACCCTCCGCAATGAAACGAGCACCAAACGTGGCGTCCGGGGTCGCTTCCGGCAAACATCATATTGATTGAGTGCACGCATCTTGACCGCCCGCAAGCACAGCAGGCAATCTCACCGTAATCATCATGATGAATAGCCATCTCGTTCCGAAGGCTGAGCCGACCCGGCCTCGCCCGCCGGGACACGGTCTCCAGCGAGGAGTTCTCCACCGTCCAGCAGACGACCGTCCGACCGCTCGGCGCACTTCTCCCGTACGGGCACTCGTACGGGCACTCCGGGATGCCCTCCCGACCGAGTGAGGCCTCCCCCAAGCAACAGGAGCCGCACCATGACCGCAGTCACATCGTCCGAAGCCGTCGCCGAGCAACCGCTGCCGATGTCCCGCGGGCGCTATCTGTACCTGCTCGCCGCCGTAACCTGGCCCGCCCAGGTCATCGCGATCGTGGGCACCATGAGCGGCAACGCGCAGGCGGCCGTGGCCCAGCACTTCCGTACGACGCACATCGCCTGGTTCAGCGTGACGCTGTTCATCGTGACCCTGGCGATCACACCGTTCGCCATGCGGTTCGGCCAGATCTACGGCAAGCGCAAGGTCATGCTCGTGCTGATCGGCATCGGCCTGGCCGGTGACGTGGTCGCGGCGCTGTCACCGAACTACGCGGTCATGCTCGTCGGCCGCGCCCTGGCGGGTTTCTACGGGCCGGTCGCCGCGCTGGTCTTCGCCTCTGTGCGCGACCTCTTCCCGCGTAAGCGCATAGCGAGCGCCTATACGGTCATCGGTGCTGTCCTGGGCGGCGCCTCCCTGGCGTCCCCGCTCGTGGCGGGCCTGCTGATGGACCATCACGGCTGGCGCAGCGTGCTGTGGACGATGGCCGGGGTGACCGTGCTCTCCGCCGTGTGCATCGCCCTGATCCCGGAGACGCCGGCCCGCGGCAGCCTGGCGGGCCTGGACTGGCCGGGCGGAATCCTCATGGGCACAGGTACCTCCGTCGTGGCCATCGGCGTCGGCATGGGCGAGGACTGGGGCTGGACCAGCACGGGCATCCTGGGCTGCCTGGTCGGCGGCTGCGCGCTGTTCGCCCTCTTCGTGGTGGTCGAACTCCGCACACCGCGGCCCATCTTCGACGTCCGGATCCTGGGCCGCCGGTCGGTGTCCACCGTACTGACCGGGCCGGCGCTCATCGTCGGCACCGCCAACATCGCCCCCACGGTCCTGACGTTCCTGGCGCTGTTCCCCGCGATCCCGCATGTGTCCGCCAGCCTCGGCTGGAGCCTCACCCACCTGGCCCTGATCGGCATCCCGGCAGCGCTGGCGTGGGTCGCGGCGGGTCTGCTGACCGGGTATGTGCTGCGCAAGGTACCGCCGCGCACGGTATGGCTCGCGGGCAGTCTGACGATGACCGTCGGGCTCCTGCTGTGCGCGCTGTACCACCGCACCACCACCGAGATCATCCTCACCGGCATCGTGGTCGCCGTCGGCACCGGTGTCATCCAAGGCACCTCGAACGCCATGATCGTGTCGGTGGTCGGGCCCGACGACCAGGCCCCCGCCAACGGACTGAGCGGCATGCTCGGCGCCGTCATCGCCATCCTGGGGCTCCAGTTGGTGTTCGTCGTGATGTCGAACCGGTCCAACGTGGTGAACGGGATCGCCTTCTACCAGGACGCGGCGTTCACCAACGGCTACTACCTCCTCGCCGCCATGGCGGCCCTCGGCGTCCTCGTCTCCACGCTCATGCCCCGCGTGGAACGTCCGGCCGACGCACTCGCCAACTAGGGCGTGTTTCGGAAGTCCCGTCCGCCCCGCGGGCGGACGACGCTACTTCCGAAACACGCCCTGGGCCCTGTCCCCTCGCCTCCTCCCCTCGCGGGGCGCACCCGCGCCCCCCTCACCCGTAAGGTTGTCCATGTCCACCACGCACCACCCCGCTCACAACACCCGCTCCAAGGCCGCCGCGAAGGATCCGTGGGAGCTGCCCGACGTTTCCGGTCTGGTCGTGGGCGTGCTCGGCGGGACCGGCCCTCAGGGCAAGGGCTTGGCATATCGCCTGGCGAAGGCCGGCCAGAAGGTGATCATCGGTTCACGTGCGGCCGATCGCGCCGAGGCCGTCGCCGAGGCGCTGGGCCTCGGGATCGAGGGCACGGACAACTCCGGGACCGCCCGCCGGAGTGACGTCGTGATCGTCGCCGTGCCCTGGGACGGCCACCGCGCCACCCTGGAGGCGCTGCGGGAGGAATTGGCCGGCAAGCTCGTCGTCGACTGCGTCAATCCGCTCGGCTTCGACAAGAAGGGCGCCTACGCGCTGAAGCCGGAGGAGGGCAGCGCCGCCGAACAGGCCGCCGCCCTGCTGCCCGGCTCCCGCGTCACCGCCGCCTTCCACCACCTCTCCGCCGTACTGCTCCAGGACCCCGCCGTCGACCGGATCGACACCGACGTCATGGTCCTGGGCGAGGAACGCGCCGACGTGGAGACCGTGCAGGCTCTGGCCGGGCGGATCCCGGGCATACGGGGCGTCTACGCCGGACGGCTGCGCAACACTCACCAGGTCGAGTCCCTCGTCGCCAACCTGATCTCCGTCAACCACCGCTACAAGGCCCACGCCGGCCTCCGCGTCACCGACGTCTGACACCGGCCCGACGCGGGTCCCGTCGACCGGGGCACCGCACCATCTCAAGGCGGCCGGGGCCGTTGCCGAC
>NZ_JBHVGV010000002.1:0-42278 GCF_042800555.1 Streptomyces sp. NPDC057617
ACCAAGGGGTACGGCACGGGCCCGGCCCGTATCTCCAGCAAGCACACCCTCGCCCTCACCAACCGGGGCGGCGCGACCACCGAGGATCTGCTCGCGCTGGCCCGGGAGGTCGTCGCCGGGGTGCACGGGGCCTTCGGGATCACGCTCGTCAACGAACCGGTGACGGTAGGCGTGGCCCTCTAAAGAAGTGGCCCTCTGCAGAAGACGCCGACTACGCATAAACACGCCGACTACGCGTAACGAGGCGGACTACGCCTAAAGAAGAGACCAGTTACGCGTCGGACCCGGCAGGTCCGTCCGTGAGCCAGGCGTCGATCCCCGTCAGCAGCTTCTCCCGTACCTCCGGCGGCGCCGCCGAGCCCCGTACCGACTGCCGCGCCAGCTCCGCCAGTTCGGCGTCGCTGAACCCGTGGTGGGCGCGGGCCAGTTCGTACTGCGCCGCCAGCCGGGAGCCGAACAGCAGCGGGTCGTCCGCGCCGAGCGCCATCGGCACCCCGGCCTCGAACAGCGTCCGCAGCGGCACGTCCTCCGGCTTCTCGTAGACCCCCAGCGCCACATTGGACGACGGGCAGACCTCGCAGGTCACTCCCCGCTCCGCGAGCTTGCGCAGCAGCCGGGGGTCCTCCGCCGCCCGGACGCCGTGCCCGATCCTGGCGGCGCGCAGATCGTCCAGACAGTCCCGTACGGACGCCGGCCCGGTCAGTTCGCCGCCGTGCGGCGCGGCCAGCAGGCCGCCGTGCCGGGCGATCGCGAAGGCCCGGTCGAAGTCCCTGGCCATCCCGCGCCGCTCGTCGTTGGAGAGCCCGAAGCCGACGACGCCCCGGTCCGCGTACCGTACGGCGAGCCGGGCCAGGGTCCTGGCCTCCAGCGGATGCTTCATCCGGTTCGCCGCGACCAGCACCCGCATCCCGAGGCCGGTCTCCCGGGCGGCCGTGTCCACGGCGTCCAGGATGATCTCCAGCGCCGGGATCAGCCCGCCGAGCATGGGGGCGTACGACGTGGGGTCGACCTGGATCTCCAGCCAGCCGGAGCCGTCCCGTACGTCCTCCTCGGCGGCCTCGCGCACCAGCCGCTGGATGTCCTCAGGGGTACGCAGACAGGACCGGGCGATGTCGTACAGCCGCTGGAAGCGGAACCAGCCGCGCTCGTCGGTCGCGCGCAGCCGGGGCGGTTCGCCGCTGGTCAGCGCGTCGGGGAGATGGACGCCGTACTTCTCGGCGAGTTCCAGCAGGGTCGTGGGCCGCATCGAGCCGGTGAAGTGCAGATGCAGATGGGCCTTGGGCAGAAGACCGAGGTCGCGGGGTCGGGTGGTGCTCTCCATTCCAGGATCCTGCCGCACGTGAGGGCCGACGGACAGCCTCTTTCCCCTATCGAGATCTTGCTCGAACGCAAAAACGGGCCCCCGGTCCTGACCGGGAGCCCGCTCTCGCACGGCTTTCGCGCATTTCTCCGCACTGATCCGCGCGAAGTCAGCCCTGGGCGACGTCAGTCCTGGGCCTCGGCGAGCAGCTTCTGGATCCGGGCGATGCCCTCCACCAGGTCCTCGTCGCCGAGCGCGTACGACAGCCGCAGATAGCCGGGCGTACCGAAGGCCTCGCCGGGCACGACCGCGACCTCCACCTCCTCCAGGATCAGCGCGGCCAGCTCGACCGTGGTCCGTGGACGCGTGCCCCGGATCTCCTTGCCGAGCAGGGCCTTGACCGAGGGGTACGCGTAGAACGCGCCCTCCGGCCGCGGGCAGACCACACCGTCGATCTCGTTCAGCATCCGCACGATCGTCTGGCGGCGCCGGTCGAAGGCAGCGCGCATCTCGGCGACGGCGGTGAGATCGCCGGAGACCGCCGCGATCGCCGCGGCCTGCGCGACATTCGACACGTTCGAGGTGGCGTGCGACTGGAGGTTGGTCGCGGCCTTGACGACGTCCTTGGGGCCGATGACCCACCCGACCCGCCAGCCGGTCATCGCGTAGGTCTTCGCCACGCCGTTGACCACGATGCACTTGTCGCGCAGCTCCGGTACGACAGCGGGCAGCGAGGTGAACGAGGCGTCCCCGTAGACGAGGTGCTCGTAGATCTCGTCCGTCATGACCCAGAGCCCGTGCTCGACGGCCCAGCGGCCGATGGCCTCGGTGTCGGCGGGGCTGTAGACCGCGCCCGTCGGGTTCGACGGCGAGACGAAGAGGACGACCTTCGTACGCTCCGTGCGCGCCGCCTCCAACTGCTCGACGGAGACCCGGTAGCCGGTGGTCTCGTCGGCCACGACCTCTACCGGGACACCGCCGGCCAGCCGGATCGACTCGGGGTACGTCGTCCAGTACGGAGCCGGGACGATGACCTCGTCGCCCGGGTCCAGTATGGCCGCGAACGCTTCGTAGATCGCCTGCTTGCCGCCGTTGGTCACCAGGACCTGGGAGGGCTCGATCGCATAGCCGGAGTCGCGCAGCGTCTTCTCGACGATGGCGGCCTTCAGCGCGGGGAGCCCGCCGGCCGGGGTGTAGCGGTGGTACGAGGGGTTGCGGCAGGCCTCGACAGCCGCCTCGACGACATAGCCGGGCGTCGGGAAGTCGGGCTCGCCGGCGCCGAAGCCGATCACCGGACGCCCGGCGGCCTTGAGGGCCTTGGCCTTGGCGTCCACGGCGAGGGTCGCGGACTCGGAGATCGCGCCGACTCGGGCGGAGACCCGGCGCTCGGTGGGTGGGATTGCAGCGCTCATACGGCCATGGTCCCAGACCCGAAACCGCGTCGGCACACAGGTTTCCCATGATGGACACATCAGGCGGTGAACTGCCCGCGGGACCGGTCCGGGACCGATCAGGGATCGATCATGAGTGGATCCGGCACAAGCTGTTCGACGCGGGCGCCGGGACCACGTACACTCACTCGTCGTTGGCTCTCGGCAGACAGGTCCGTACCAGGCACTCCGTGCACCCGGTCGGATGCGGTAGGTTGAGGTTGACACAAAGGGTCGTAGCTCAATTGGTAGAGCACTGGTCTCCAAAACCAGCGGTTGGGGGTTCAAGTCCCTCCGGCCCTGCTACACACACCTTCGCCTAGGCTGTGTGCGCATGTACGTATATTCAACGCATCGCCGTGCGGCTCCCCCGGGCGCGGCACGGCCACGACCGGGAATCAGGTGAGAGAGCGTGACGGACGCCGTGGGCTCCATCGACAAGCCTGATGCCGACGATGAGTCCGAGGAGTCGAAGAAGCCACGCAAGGGTGGCAAGCGCGGAAAGAAGGGTCCTCTGGGCCGTCTCGCGCTCTTCTACCGTCAGATCGTCGCCGAGCTGCGCAAGGTCGTCTGGCCGACTCGCAATCAGCTGACGACGTACACCACAGTGGTGATTGTCTTCGTTGTCATCATGATCGGTCTGGTGACCGTGATTGACTACGGCTTCCAGAATGCGATCAAGTACGTCTTCGGCTGATCCCGCGGAGGGCGCCTGGCGCGGCGTCCCTTTCGCGTGTTCCACCCATTGAGCCAGGAAGAAGCAGCCACCGTGTCTGACCCGAAACTGAACGACGCCAGCGAGTCGGAGGAGTCCCGAGAGGACGAAACCGGCATCGTCGAGGCGGCGGACGCTGTCGAGCCAGACCAGGCCGAAGCCGCTGATGTCGCCGCGGGCGAGCCGGCCGAAGAGGCCGCCGTCCATGTCGAGGACGACGAGGCCGGAGTGGATGACGACTCCGCCGAGGACGCGCACGACGCCGATGACGAGGCCGAGGCCGACGGAGCGGATGCCGAGCCTCCGGCCGATGTGCCTGCCGACCCGATCGCCGCGCTCCGCGAGGAGCTGCGCGGACTGCCCGGCGAGTGGTACGTGATCCACACCTACGCGGGCTACGAGAAGCGCGTGAAGGCCAACCTGGAGCAGCGTGCCGTCTCGCTGAACGTCGAGGACTTCATCTACCAGGCCGAGGTCCCCGAGGAAGAGATCGTCCAGATCAAGAACGGCGAGCGGAAGAACGTACGCCAGAACAAGCTCCCGGGTTATGTCCTGGTGCGCATGGACCTGACGAACGAGTCCTGGGGCGTCGTCCGCAACACCCCGGGCGTCACCGGCTTCGTGGGCAACGCGTACGACCCGTATCCGCTGACCCTGGACGAGATCGTCAAGATGCTCGCGCCGGAGGCCGAGGAGAAGGCCGCCCGCGAGGCGGCCGAGGCCGAGGGCAAGCCGATGCCGGCCCGCAAGGTCGAGGTCCAGGTGCTGGACTTCGAGGTCGGCGACTCGGTCACCGTCACGGACGGCCCGTTCGCCACCCTCCAGGCGACCATCAACGAGATCAACGCCGACTCGAAGAAGGTCAAGGGCCTGGTCGAGATCTTCGGCCGCGAGACCCCGGTCGAGCTGAGCTTCGACCAGATCCAGAAGAACTGAGTACGGGACCGGCCGGGCGCCGCGCGCCCGCCGGGACGGCCCTCTCGCTTTCTGGAACCACAGCTTCCGACCAGGTCAGACAGGCTTCCGTAGATGTCTGACCTGTCGGTTTTTAGCCGCGCACCTATACCCGTTATCGTTGTGCGGTATGCCTCCAACCGGATGACCGGATGGCCGGCTGAAAACTCTCACTAGGACCCGGAGAGAGCACATGCCTCCCAAGAAGAAGAAGGTCACGGGGCTTATCAAGCTCCAGATCAGCGCCGGCGCGGCCAACCCGGCTCCGCCGGTCGGCCCCGCGCTGGGCCAGCACGGCGTCAACATCATGGAGTTCTGCAAGGCCTACAACGCCGCGACCGAGTCGCAGCGCGGCATGGTCGTGCCGGTGGAGATCACGGTCTACGAGGACCGCTCCTTCACCTTCATCACCAAGACCCCGCCGGCCGCCAAGCTGATCCTCAAGGCCGCGGGCGTGGACAAGGGCTCCGGCGAGCCGCACGTCAAGAAGGTCGCGAAGCTCACCCGCGACCAGGTGCGCGACATCGCCACGACCAAGATGCCCGACCTGAACGCGAACGACCTGGACGCCGCCGAGAAGATCATCGCCGGCACCGCCCGTTCCATGGGCATCACGGTCGAGGGCTGACCCGACCGGTCACGCCCCGTGGCAGGGCCCTGCGCGGCCCGGACCACACCCTCCACCCTTGTACGAAGAACCACCAGGAGAAGAAGTGAAGCGCAGCAAGGCTCACCGCGGCGCGGACGCCAAGATCGACCGGGAGCGCAGCTACGCCCCGCTCGAGGCCGTCCGTCTCGCCAAGGACACCACCACCACGAAGTTCGACGGCACCGTCGAGGTGGCCATGCGGCTGGGCGTCGACCCCCGCAAGGCCGACCAGATGGTCCGTGGCACCGTGAACCTTCCGCACGGCACCGGCAAGACCGCCCGGGTCCTGGTCTTCGCGACCGGTGACCGTGCCGAGGCAGCGCGCGCCGCGGGCGCCGACATCGTCGGCGCCGACGAACTGATCGACGAGGTCTCGAAGGGCCGTCTGGACTTCGACGCCGTCGTCGCCACCCCGGACCTCATGGGCAAGGTCGGCCGTCTCGGCCGTGTCCTCGGCCCGCGTGGTCTGATGCCGAACCCGAAGACCGGCACGGTCACCCCGGATGTCACCAAGGCCGTCACCGACATCAAGGGCGGCAAGATCGAGTTCCGTGTCGACAAGCACTCGAACCTGCACTTCATCATCGGCAAGGTCTCCTTCGACGAGACGAAGCTGGTCGAGAACTACGCCGCGGCGCTGGAGGAGATCCTCCGTCTGAAGCCGTCCGCCGCGAAGGGCCGCTACATCAAGAAGGCGACCCTCACCACGACGATGGGCCCCGGCATCCCGCTGGACGCCAACCGCACCCGCAACCTCCTCGTCGAGGAGGACCCGGCCGCCGTCTGACACTGACGGCAGCCTCGGGTCGTACGGTCGTACGCACGCAAGCCGGTCCCCGCACCTCTCCGGAGGTGCGGGGACCGGCTTGTTATTCGGAGGGGGCTGTCAGAGGCGGACGGTAGAGTTCGGGCTTGAAGGATCTTTTGCATACCTGTGGGGGGATTCATGAAGACGATGTACCGGAACGCCGCGGCGGCCGCGCTCGCGGGAGCGCTGGTCTGCGGTACGGCGGCGTGTTCGGCGGAGAGCGGCAAGCCCGCGGCCGACCGCGGGAGCGACGCCGCCAAGGCATCGGCGACACCGGTGGAGCTGTCCCCGGTCGCCGCCGTCAAGAAGGCCACCGCCAACAACGAGAAGCTCACCTCCTTGACGTACTCGATGACCGGCAAGGTCCCGGGGGCGGGCACCATCGAGGCCGAAGCGGCCATGGGGATGAAGCCGCTGGGCATGCGGATGACGATGCGCATGGAGGTGGAGGGGAAGCCCCAGGAGGTTGAGATCCGGCTCGTGGACGGGGGCCTCTATCTCAACGGGGGCAAGGAAGCCGCCGCCGAGATGGACGGCAAGAGCTGGATGAAGCTGCCCACGGACCAGACCGGCGAGGGCGCGAGCGGACTGCCCAGCACGTTCGACCAGAACCCGGCCGACGAGTCCGCTTCGCTGACCGCCGCCGACGATCTCACCAGGGTCGGCGAGGAGACCGTCGGCTCCGTCGCCACCACGCACTACACCGGCACGGTGGGCCTCGACGACATGCGGGCGGCCCTGGCGGGCGAGGACGCCGAGACCAAGAAGCGCCGGGAGAAGAGTCTCAAGGACTACGAGACCCTGGGCATCGACAAGCTGACCATGGACATATGGATCGACAAGGACGACCGTGCCAAGCAGTTCCGTCTCCGGGGCGCCGCGAAGCAGGGGCCGCTCGACATGCTGATCAAGTTCCTCGACTACAACAAGCCGGTCGAGATCAAGGCCCCGCCGGCCTCCGAGACCGTGGACCTCGCGGAGATGATGAAGGGCGCCCAGCCCGCCGCCTGACGAGGCCGCACGCCGCCGGGGCAGGCCGGGCGCCTGACGGGCGCCCGGCCCCGATTTGCCTGGCATGGCGCCGAACACGTACTCTCACCAGGAAGCCAAAGACCGCTGGTCGTTGCCGTGTGCTCGTACGAGGGCGCGGTGGCCGAAGGATCCGCTAGCCGCGGACGACCTGCGCAGGTGACTGTGGACAGCTCCCGGATCCCATTCGGTCGAGCTACGCCCCGTGCGCCTGCGCCGGGGCGTTTCGTTGTGCTCAGCCCCTTCCGAGCGGTCCTCATCACCCGGAAGGAGGCCGACGCTCATGGCAAGGCCCGACAAGGCTGCCGCGGTGGCCGAGCTGACGGACAAGTTCCGCAGCTCGAACGCCGCCGTGCTGACCGAGTACCGGGGTCTCACCGTGGCGCAGCTCAAGGAGCTGCGCCGTTCTCTCGGTGAGAACGCCCAGTACGCCGTGGTGAAGAACACGCTGACCAAGATCGCGGCCAACGAGGCCGGGATCAACACGCTGGACGACCTGTTCGCGGGTCCGACGGCGGTTGCCTTCGTCACCGGTGACCCGGTGGAGTCGGCGAAGGGTCTTCGTGACTTCGCCAAGGACAACCCGAATCTCATCATCAAGGGCGGCGTCCTTGACGGCAAGGCGCTCAGCGCCGATGAGATCAAGCAGCTCGCGGACCTCGAGTCCCGCGAGGTTCTGCTCTCCAAGCTCGCGGGTGCCATGAAGGGCAAGCAGTCCCAGGCTGCCTCTCTCTTCCAGGCGCTTCCGTCGAAGTTCGTCCGCACCGCGGAAGCGCTTCGCGTCAAGAGGGAAGAGCAGGACGGTGCCGGTACGCCGGCTCCCGTCGAGGC
Source organism: Streptomyces sp. NPDC057617 (assembly GCF_042800555.1). Classification (NCBI taxonomy): domain Bacteria; kingdom Bacillati; phylum Actinomycetota; class Actinomycetes; order Kitasatosporales; family Streptomycetaceae; genus Streptomyces; species Streptomyces sp. NPDC057617. The sequence goes on from NZ_JBHVGV010000002.1 coordinate 7,717, forward strand.
CGACTCCGAGTAATCACGCTCGTTCGGTCGGAGCGGGCCGGTACGCCCGCGGAACTGTACGTACGGCACCAGCCGACATAGTGGAAGGACCGCCATCATGGCGAAGCTCAGCCAGGAAGACCTGCTCGCGCAGTTCGAGGACATGACCCTCATCGAGCTGTCCGCGTTCGTGAAGGCGTTCGAGGAGAAGTTCGACGTCACCGCCGCCGCCGCGGTCGCCGCCCCAGTCGCCGGTGTCCCCGGTGTCCCGGCCGAGGCCGTCGAGGAGCAGGACGAGTTCGACGTCATCCTCACCGGTGCGGGCGAGAAGAAGATCCAGGTCATCAAGGTCGTGCGCGAGCTGACCTCCCTGGGTCTGAAGGAGGCCAAGGACCTCGTGGACGGCGCCCCGAAGCCCGTCCTGGAGAAGGTCGCCAAGGAGGCCGCCGAGAAGGCCGCCGAGTCCCTCAAGGGCGCCGGCGCCTCCGTCGAGGTCAAGTGACCCCGTACGAGTCCGTCTGCGCACGCCCCCAGGGCGTACGGAGGCAGTCTCGGCGCCGCTGAGGCGCGATGTTGACGCGAAGGGCGATCACCCAGTCGGGTGGTCGCCCTTCCGCGTTCACGTGGGGGCTGCCTTGCTCTTCCGGTGGCGACGAGTATCGTGATCATCGCCGTTCTTCCGTACGCCCGGTAACGCTCCGCAGGGGGCAGGGGGCCTTGACGAACCGCACGCAGCGCGCAATTCTCAGGAACGCGTCGGCACAATCGATCCGGATCCGAGGCATGGATCGACGGCGAAGAGGGCAGTATCGATGTGCGCCTACGGCGCGAAGGCTTCAGCGGTTGAGACAAGGGTGTTGAGAACAACGAGGGTGTCGGAAAACCCGCTCTGGACATCAGTGTGCCAAGTGGCTACACTGACCCTTTGCGCTGCCTGTTAGCTGCTCCCTGCCCGTCACCAGGGGCACCCCCTCGTATGAGCATCGGTGGTTGAAAGGCCCTGAACTGGGCTTTCTGTCTCCGTGCCCAGCTTGGGACCGGTACGCGCGTAGTGAGTCCGAGCCCTCGGAAGGACCCCCTCTTGGCCGCCTCGCGCAACGCCTCGACCGCGAATACGAACAACGGCGCCAGCACCGCCCCGCTGCGCATCTCCTTTGCAAAGATCAAGGAGCCCCTCGAGGTTCCGAACCTCCTTGCGCTGCAGACCGAGAGCTTTGACTGGCTGCTCGGCAATGCCGCTTGGAAGGCTCGTGTCGAGGCGGCTCTCGAGAACGGGCAGGACGTCCCCAGGAAGTCCGGTCTGGAGGAGATCTTCGAGGAGATCTCTCCGATCGAGGACTTCTCCGGGTCGATGTCGCTGACCTTCCGCGACCACCGCTTCGAGCCCTCCAAGAACTCGATCGACGAGTGCAAGGAGCGCGACTTCACCTTCGCCGCCCCGCTCTTCGTCACCGCCGAGTTCACCAACAACGAGACCGGCGAGATCAAGTCCCAGACGGTCTTCATGGGCGACTTCCCGCTCATGACCAACAAGGGCACCTTCGTCATCAACGGCACCGAGCGTGTCGTGGTGTCGCAGCTCGTCCGCTCGCCGGGTGTCTACTTCGACTCGTCGATCGACAAGACGTCCGACAAGGACATCTACTCCGCCAAGATCATCCCGTCCCGGGGTGCCTGGCTGGAGATGGAGATCGACAAGCGCGACATGGTCGGTGTCCGTATCGACCGCAAGCGCAAGCAGTCCGTGACCGTCCTCCTCAAGGCTCTCGGCTGGACGACCGAGCAGATCCTGGACGAGTTCGGCGAGTACGAGTCCATGCGCGCCACCCTGGAGAAGGACCACACCCAGGGCCAGGACGACGCGCTGCTCGACATCTACCGCAAGCTGCGCCCGGGCGAGCCCCCGACGCGTGAGGCGGCTCAGACGCTGCTGGAGAACCTCTACTTCAACCCGAAGCGGTACGACCTCGCCAAGGTCGGCCGGTACAAGGTGAACAAGAAGCTCGGCGCGGACGAGCCGCTGGACGCCGGCGTGCTCACCACCGACGATGTCATCGCGACCATCAAGTACCTGGTCAAGCTGCACGCCGGCGAGACCGAGACGGTCGGGGAGAACGGCTCGACGATCGTGGTCGAGACCGACGACATCGACCACTTCGGCAACCGCCGTCTGCGCAATGTCGGCGAGCTGATCCAGAACCAGGTCCGTACGGGTCTGGCGAGGATGGAGCGCGTCGTGCGTGAGCGCATGACGACCCAGGACGTCGAGGCGATCACGCCGCAGACACTGATCAACATCCGGCCGGTCGTCGCCTCCATCAAGGAGTTCTTCGGCACCAGCCAGCTCTCGCAGTTCATGGACCAGAACAACCCGCTGTCGGGTCTCACCCACAAGCGCCGTCTGTCGGCTCTTGGCCCGGGTGGTCTCTCCCGTGAGCGGGCCGGCTTCGAGGTCCGTGACGTGCACCCGTCGCACTACGGCCGCATGTGCCCGATCGAGACCCCCGAAGGCCCGAACATCGGTCTGATCGGCTCGCTCGCCTCGTACGGCCGGGTCAACGCGTTCGGCTTCGTCGAGACTCCGTACCGCAAGGTCACCGACGGCCAGGTCACCGACGAGGTGGACTACCTGACCGCCGACGAGGAGGACAGGTTCGTCATCGCCCAGGCGAACGCGACCCTCTCCGAGGATCTGCGCTTCACCGAGCCCCGCGTCCTGGTCCGCCGCCGTGGCGGTGAGGTCGACTACGTGCCCGGCATCGACGTCGACTACATGGATGTCTCGCCGCGCCAGATGGTGTCGGTCGCGACCGCCATGATCCCGTTCCTGGAGCACGACGACGCCAACCGTGCCCTCATGGGCGCGAACATGATGCGCCAGGCCGTGCCCCTGATCACCTCCGAGGCCCCGCTCGTCGGCACCGGCATGGAGTACCGCTGCGCGGTCGACGCCGGGGACGTCATCAAGGCGGAGAAGGAGGGTGTGGTCCAGGAGGTCTCCGCGGACTACATCACCGTGGCCAACGACGACGGCACGTACACCACGTACCGCATCGCCAAGTTCTCCCGCTCCAACCAGGGCACCTCGGTCAACCAGAAGGTCGTCGTCAACGAGGGCGACCGGGTCGTCGAGAGCCAGGTGCTGGCGGACGGTCCGGCCACCCAGCTCGGCGAGATGGCGCTCGGCAAGAACCTCCTCGTGGCGTTCATGCCGTGGGAGGGCCACAACTACGAAGACGCGATCATCCTCAGCCAGCGGCTGGTCCAGGACGACGTCCTCTCCTCGATCCACATCGAGGAGCACGAGGTCGACGCCCGGGACACCAAGCTGGGCCCCGAGGAGATCACCCGGGACATCCCGAACGTCTCCGAGGAGGTCCTCGCGGACCTCGACGAGCGCGGCATCATCCGGATCGGTGCCGAGGTCGTCGCCGGGGACATCCTGGTCGGCAAGGTCACGCCCAAGGGCGAGACGGAGCTGACCCCGGAGGAGCGGCTGCTCCGCGCGATCTTCGGCGAGAAGGCCCGTGAGGTCCGTGACACCTCGCTGAAGGTGCCGCACGGCGAGACCGGCAAGGTCATCGGCGTACGGGTCTTCGACCGCGAGGAGGGCGACGAACTGCCGCCGGGCGTGAACCAGCTCGTGCGCGTGTACGTCGCTCAGAAGCGCAAGATCACCGACGGCGACAAGCTCGCCGGACGCCACGGCAACAAGGGCGTCATCTCGAAGATCCTGCCGATCGAGGACATGCCGTTCCTGGAGGACGGCACCCCGGTCGACATCATCCTCAACCCGCTCGGTGTGCCGTCCCGGATGAACCCGGGGCAGGTCCTCGAAATCCATCTCGGCTGGCTCGCCAGCCAGGGCTGGAAGGTCGAGGGCAGCGAGGAGTGGATGGAGCGGCTCAAGGCCATCGGCGCCGACGAGGTCGCCCCCGGCACCAATGTCGCCACCCCGGTGTTCGACGGCGCCCGCGAGGACGAGATCTCCGGTCTCTTCGAGGCCACGATCCCCAACCGCGACGGCAACCGGATGGTGCAGCCGTCCGGCAAGGCGCACCTGTTCGACGGCCGCTCCGGTGAGCCGTTCCCGGACCCGATCTCGGTCGGGTACATGTACATCCTCAAGCTCCACCACCTGGTCGACGACAAGCTGCACGCGCGGTCGACCGGCCCGTACTCGATGATCACCCAGCAGCCGCTGGGTGGTAAGGCCCAGTTCGGCGGTCAGCGCTTCGGAGAGATGGAGGTGTGGGCGCTGGAGGCTTATGGCGCCGCGTACGCCCTCCAGGAGCTGCTGACGATCAAGTCCGACGACGTGACCGGCCGCGTGAAGGTCTACGAGGCCATCGTCAAGGGCGAGAACATCCCCGAGCCCGGCATTCCCGAGTCCTTCAAGGTGCTCATCAAGGAAATGCAGTCGCTCTGCCTCAATGTGGAGGTGCTGTCCTCGGACGGTATGTCCATCGAGATGCGTGACACGGACGAGGACGTCTTCCGCGCGGCGGAGGAGCTCGGTATCGACCTGTCCCGGCGCGAGCCGAGCAGCGTCGAAGAGGTCTGACGGGTTGGCCGGCCGGATCCCGTATCCGGCCGGCTCTCCCCGGACCCGATCAGACCATTGCTGAAGTGCCCCATATTTCTCGCTGACGCGAGGGGGCTCGAACCCCCGAAAGAGGGATTGACGACAAGTGCTCGACGTCAACTTCTTCGACGAGCTGCGGATCGGCCTCGCCACCGCGGACGACATCCGGACCTGGTCCCACGGCGAAGTGAAGAAGCCGGAGACCATCAACTACCGCACCCTCAAGCCCGAGAAGGACGGACTCTTCTGCGAGAAGATCTTCGGCCCCACCCGGGACTGGGAGTGCTACTGCGGCAAGTACAAGCGCGTCCGCTTCAAGGGCATCATCTGTGAGCGCTGTGGCGTGGAGGTCACGCGCGCCAAGGTGCGCCGTGAGCGGATGGGCCACATTGAGCTGGCCGCGCCCGTCACCCACATCTGGTACTTCAAGGGCGTCCCCTCGCGCCTGGGGTATCTGCTCGACCTCGCGCCGAAGGACCTGGAGAAGGTCATCTACTTCGCCGCGTACATGATCACGTTCGTGGACGAGGAGCGCCGTACGCGCGATCTGCCCTCGCTGGAGGCGCATGTCTCCGTCGAGCGCCAGCAGGTCGAGAACCGCCGCGACGCCGACCTGGAAGCCCGCGCCAAGAAGCTCGAGACCGACCTGGGCGAGCTGGAGGCCGAGGGCGCCAAGGCCGATGTGCGCCGCAAGGTGCGCGAGGGCGCCGAGCGCGAGATGAAGCAGCTCCGCGACCGCGCGCAGCGCGAGATCGACCGCCTCGACGAGGTGTGGAACCGCTTCAAGAACCTCAAGGTCCAGGACCTGGAGGGCGACGAGCTGCTCTACCGCGAGCTGCGTGACCGCTTCGGCACGTACTTCGACGGCTCGATGGGCGCCGCCGCGCTCCAGAAGCGCCTGGAGTCCTTCGACCTGGAGGAGGAGGCCGAGCGCCTCCGCGAGATCATCCGTACCGGCAAGGGCCAGAAGAAGACCCGGGCGCTCAAGCGCCTCAAGGTCGTCTCCGCGTTCCTGCAGACCAGCAACAGCCCCAAGGGCATGGTGCTGGACTGCGTCCCGGTGATCCCGCCGGACCTGCGTCCGATGGTGCAGCTCGACGGTGGCCGCTTCGCGACCTCCGACCTGAACGACCTGTACCGCAGGGTGATCAACCGTAACAACCGCCTCAAGCGGCTTCTCGACCTCGGTGCCCCCGAGATCATCGTGAACAACGAGAAGCGGATGCTCCAGGAGGCCGTCGACGCGCTGTTCGACAACGGCCGCCGCGGCCGTCCGGTGACCGGTCCCGGCAACCGCCCGCTGAAGTCCCTGAGCGACATGCTCAAGGGCAAGCAGGGCCGGTTCCGCCAGAACCTGCTGGGCAAGCGCGTCGACTACTCGGCCCGTTCCGTGATCGTCGTCGGCCCGCAGCTCAAGCTGCACCAGTGCGGGCTGCCGAAGGCCATGGCGCTGGAGCTGTTCAAGCCGTTCGTGATGAAGCGCCTGGTCGACCTGAACCACGCCCAGAACATCAAGTCGGCGAAGCGCATGGTCGAGCGCGGCCGTACGGTCGTGTACGACGTGCTCGAAGAGGTCATCGCCGAGCACCCGGTGCTGCTGAACCGCGCGCCGACCCTGCACCGCCTCGGTATCCAGGCCTTCGAGCCGCAGCTCGTCGAGGGCAAGGCCATCCAGATCCACCCGCTCGTCTGCACCGCGTTCAACGCGGACTTCGACGGGGACCAGATGGCCGTGCACCTGCCGCTCTCCGCGGAGGCGCAGGCCGAGGCCCGCATCCTGATGCTGTCCTCGAACAACATCCTCAAGCCGGCCGACGGCCGTCCGGTCACCATGCCCACCCAGGACATGGTGCTCGGTCTCTTCTTCCTCACCACGGACGAGGAGGAGCGCGAGGTCAAGGGCGAGGGCCGGTCCTTCGGCTCCAGCGCCGAGGCCACCATGGCGTTCGACAACCGTGAGCTGTCGCTCCAGGCGAAGGTCGACATCCGCTTCCCGGTGGGTACCATCCCGCCGCGCGGCTGGACCCCGCCCCTGCCCGCGGACGGCGAGGACGCCGAGACGTACCAGCAGGGCGACAGCTTCCGGCTGCGTACGACCCTGGGCCGCGCGCTCTTCAACGAGCTGCTGCCCGAGGACTACCCGTTCGTCGACTACTCGGTGGGCAAGAAGCAGCTCTCCGAGATCGTCAACGATCTGGCCGAGCGCTACCCCAAGGTCATCGTGGCGGCGACGCTCGACAACCTGAAGGCGGCGGGCTTCTACTGGGCGACCCGTTCCGGGGTCACCGTGGCCATCTCCGACGTGGTCGTGCCCGAGGCGAAGAAGGCGATCGTCCAGGGTTACGAGGCGCAGGACGAGAAGGTCCAGAAGCAGTACGAGCGCGGTCTGATCACCAAGCAGGAGCGCACCCAGGAACTGATCACGATCTGGACCAAGGCAACCAACGAGGTCGCCGAGGCGATGAACGCGAACTTCCCGAAGACCAACCCCATCTTCATGATGGTCAACTCGGGCGCGCGCGGAAACATGATGCAGATGCGTCAGATCGCCGGTATGCGTGGTCTGGTGTCCAACGCCAAGAACGAGACGATTCCGCGTCCCATCAAGGCGTCCTTCCGTGAAGGCCTGTCCGTACTGGAGTACTTCATCTCCACGCACGGTGCCCGTAAGGGTCTGGCCGACACCGCCCTGCGGACCGCCGACTCGGGTTATCTGACCCGTCGTCTGGTGGATGTCTCGCAGGACGTGATCATCCGCGAGGAGGACTGCGGCACCGACCGCGGCCTCAAGCTGAAGATCGCGGTCAAGGGCGCTGACGGGGTCCTCCGCAAGACGGAGGACGTCGAGACGTCCGTGTACGCGCGGATGCTCGCCGAGGACGTCGTCATCGACGGCAAGGTCATCGCGCCGGCCAATGTCGACCTGGGCGATGTCCTGATCGACGCGCTGGTGAACGCCGGGGTCGAGGAGGTCAAGACCCGCTCGGTCCTGACCTGCGAGTCCGCGGTCGGCACCTGTGCCTTCTGCTACGGCCGTTCGCTGGCCACCGGCAAGCTGGTCGACATCGGTGAGGCGGTCGGCATCATCGCCGCCCAGTCCATCGGTGAGCCCGGTACCCAGCTCACGATGCGTACCTTCCACACCGGTGGTGTGGCCGGTGACGACATCACCCAGGGTCTGCCCCGTGTGGTCGAGCTGTTCGAGGCCCGTACGCCCAAGGGTGTCGCCCCGATCTCGGAGGCGGCCGGCCGCGTTCGTATCGAGGAGACGGAGAAGACCAAGAAGCTGGTCGTCACCCCGGACGACGGCAGCGACGAGACGGCGTACCCGATCTCGAAGCGCGCCCGTCTGCTGGTGGAGGAGGGCGACCACGTCGAGGTGGGCCAGAAGCTCACCGTCGGTGCCACCAACCCGCACGACGTGCTGCGGATCCTCGGTCAGCGCGCGGTCCAGGTCCACCTGGTCGGCGAGGTCCAGAAGGTCTACAACTCGCAGGGTGTGTCGATCCACGACAAGCACATCGAGATCATCATCCGGCAGATGCTGCGCCGGGTGACGATCATCGAGTCCGGCGACGCGGAGCTGCTGCCGGGCGAGCTGGTGGAGCGCTCGAAGTTCGAGACCGAGAACCGGCGAGTGGTGACGGAAGGCGGCCACCCGGCCTCCGGCCGTCCGCAGCTCATGGGTATCACCAAGGCCTCGCTGGCCACCGAGTCGTGGCTGTCGGCGGCGTCCTTCCAGGAGACGACCAGGGTCCTCACCGACGCGGCGATCAACGCCAAGTCGGACTCCCTGATCGGTCTCAAGGAGAACGTCATCATCGGTAAGCTCATCCCGGCCGGTACGGGTCTGTCCCGCTACCGCAACATCCGGGTCGAGCCGACCGAGGAGGCCAAGGCCGCGATGTACTCGGCCGTCGGCTACGACGACATCGACTACTCGCCGTTCGGCACCGGCTCCGGCCAGGCCGTACCGCTGGAGGACTACGACTACGGTCCGTACAACCAGTAAGGCGTGAGAGGACCGGAGGGCGGCCATCCCTTACGGGGTGACCGCCCTCCGGCATGCGGGGTGCGTACGGCGTGTCTGGTCCAGGGCATTTGTTTTGACCGGAGTCGATGAGGTAGGTACGCTCAGACCTTGTGCCTGGGGTGTGCCTGGGCTCCTGTGCGTGTCTTCAGCCGCATGGCGAGTTCGAGTACCGGCCACCGTAATCTGCGCCTTCTTCGCTTCCCGCGGGGTCATTGCAGCATTCGACACACCCGACCGCGTGGGTCGGAGTCGTTCCAGGTTAGTTGTACTGACGGCACACAGAAACCGGAGAAGTAGTGCCTACGATCCAGCAGCTGGTCCGCAAGGGCCGGCAGGACAAGGTCGAGAAGAACAAGACGCCCGCGCTCGAGGGTTCCCCGCAGCGCCGGGGCGTCTGCACGCGTGTGTTCACGACCACCCCGAAGAAGCCGAACTCGGCCCTCCGGAAGGTCGCGCGTGTGCGTCTGACCTCCGGTATCGAGGTCACGGCCTACATTCCGGGTGAGGGACACAACCTTCAGGAGCACTCCATCGTGCTCGTGCGAGGTGGCCGTGTGAAGGACCTGCCTGGTGTTCGTTACAAGATCATCCGCGGCTCCCTCGACACCCAGGGTGTCAAGAACCGCAAGCAGGCCCGCAGCCGCTACGGCGCCAAGAAGGAGAAGTAAGAATGCCTCGTAAGGGCCCCGCCCCGAAGCGCCCGGTCATCATCGACCCGGTCTACGGCTCTCCTCTTGTCACCTCGCTGATCAACAAGATCCTGCTCAACGGCAAGCGTTCCACCGCTGAGCGGATCGTGTACGGCGCCATGGAGGGTCTCCGCGAGAAGACCGGCAACGACCCGGTCATCACGCTGAAGCGCGCGCTTGAGAACGTCAAGCCCACGCTTGAGGTCAAGTCCCGCCGTGTCGGTGGCGCCACCTACCAGGTGCCGATCGAGGTCAAGCCCGGTCGCGCCGCCACCCTCGCACTCCGCTGGGTCGTCGGGTACTCCCGCGCCCGTCGCGAGAAGACCATGACCGAACGCCTCATGAACGAGCTGCTCGACGCTTCCAACGGTCTCGGCGCCTCGGTCAAGAAGCGTGAGGACACGCACAAGATGGCCGAGTCCAACAAGGCCTTCGCGCACTACCGCTGGTAGTCGCTACCCCCATCGAGACCGAGAGAAGATTGAGCCTCATGGCCACCACTTCGCTTGACCTGGCCAAGGTCCGCAACATCGGGATCATGGCCCACATCGACGCGGGCAAGACGACGACCACCGAGCGCATCCTGTTCTACACCGGTGTGAGCTACAAGATCGGTGAGGTCCACGACGGCGCTGCCACGATGGACTGGATGGAGCAGGAGCAGGAGCGCGGCATCACGATCACGTCCGCCGCGACCACCTGTCACTGGCCGCTCGAGGACGTCGACCACACCATCAACATCATTGACACCCCCGGGCACGTGGACTTCACGGTCGAGGTGGAGCGTTCGCTCCGCGTCCTCGACGGCGCGGTCACCGTGTTCGACGGTGTGGCGGGTGTGGAGCCCCAGTCCGAGACGGTGTGGCGTCAGGCCGACCGTTACGGCGTGCCCCGTATCTGCTTCGTGAACAAGCTCGACCGGACCGGCGCGGAGTTCCACCGCTGCGTCGACATGATCTCGGACCGCCTGGGCGCGACTCCGATCGTCATGCAGCTTCCGATCGGTGCCGAGATGGACTTCAAGGGCGTCGTCGACCTCGTGACGATGAAGGCCCTTGTCTGGTCCGCCGAGGCTGCCAAGGGCGAGATGTACGACGTCGTCGACATCCCGGCCACGCACACCGAGGCGGCCGACGAGTGGCGCGGCAAGCTGCTCGAGGTCGTCTCCGAGAACGACGACGAGCTGATGGAGCTGTACCTGGAGGGCATCGAGCCCACCGTGGAGCAGCTCTACGCCGCCATCCGCCGCATCACGATCGCGTCGGGCAAGGGCGACGGCACCACCGTCACCCCGGTCTTCTGCGGAACCGCGTTCAAGAACAAGGGCGTTCAGCCCCTGCTCGACGCCGTGGTGCGCTACCTGCCCTCCCCCCTGGACGTCGAGGCCATCGAGGGCCACGACATCAAGGACGCGGAGCAGGTCGTACGCCGCAAGCCGTCCGACGACGAGCCGCTGGCCGCGCTGGCGTTCAAGATCATGAGCGACCCGCACCTCGGCAAGCTCACCTTCGTCCGGGTGTACTCCGGCCGTCTGGAGTCCGGCACCGCCGTGCTGAACTCCGTGAAGGGCCGCAAGGAGCGCATCGGCAAGATCTACCGTATGCACGCGAACAAGCGTGAGGAGATCGAGGCCGTGGGCGCCGGTGACATCGTCGCCGTGATGGGCCTGAAGCAGACCACCACCGGTGAGACGCTCTGCGACGAGAAGAACCCGGTGATCCTGGAGTCCATGGACTTCCCGGCGCCGGTCATCGAGGTCGCGATCGAGCCCAAGTCCAAGGGCGACCAGGAGAAGCTGGGTGTCGCCATCCAGCGGCTCGCGGAGGAGGACCCCTCCTTCCAGGTGCACACCAACGAGGAGACCGGCCAGACCGTCATCGGCGGTATGGGCGAGCTTCACCTCGAAGTCCTGGTCGACCGCATGAAGCGCGAGTTCCGCGTCGAGGCGAACGTCGGCAAGCCGCAGGTCGCCTACCGTGAGACGATCCGCAAGGCCGTCGAGCGGGTGGACTACACCCACAAGAAGCAGACCGGTGGCACCGGCCAGTTCGCCAAGGTGCAGATCTCGATCGAGCCCATCGAGGGCGGCGACGCCTCGTACGAGTTCGTGAACAAGGTCACCGGTGGCCGTATCCCCAAGGAGTACATCCCTTCGGTGGACGCGGGCGCGCAGGAAGCCATGCAGTTCGGCATCCTGGCCGGTTACGAGATGACCGGCGTACGTATCACGCTGCTCGACGGTGCGTACCACGAGGTCGACTCCTCCGAGCTGGCGTTCAAGATCGCCGGTTCGCAGGCGTTCAAGGAGGGTGCCCGCAAGGCGTCCCCCGTGCTCCTGGAGCCGATGATGGCCGTCGAGGTCACCACGCCCGAGGACTACATGGGCGATGTCATCGGCGACATCAACTCCCGCCGTGGCCAGATCCAGGCCATGGAGGAGCGGGCCGGCGCCCGGGTCGTCAAGGGCCTGGTGCCGCTCTCGGAGATGTTCGGCTATGTCGGAGACCTCCGAAGCAAGACCTCGGGTCGCGCAAGCTACTCGATGCAGTTCGACTCCTACGCCGAGGTTCCGCGGAACGTCGCCGAGGAGATCATCGCGAAGGCCAAGGGCGAGTAACTCTCCCGAGTTCACGCTTTAGGCTTGTCACCGGCAAGCCCTGGGGCGTTTCCACCGCGGTACGGAGGAAACGCCCCGGGCCCCGGCATCCCAGCAAAGATCACCTGGCGCCGATGAGTAAGGCGTACAGAACCACTCCACAGGAGGACCCCAGTGGCGAAGGCGAAGTTCGAGCGGACTAAGCCGCACGTCAACATCGGCACCATCGGTCACATCGACCACGGTAAGACGACCCTCACGGCCGCCATTACCAAGGTGCTGCATGACGCGTACCCGGACCTGAACGAGGCCTCGGCCTTCGACCAGATCGACAAGGCTCCTGAGGAGCGCCAGCGCGGTATCACCATCTCCATCGCGCACGTCGAGTACCAGACCGAGTCGCGTCACTACGCGCACGTCGACTGCCCCGGTCACGCGGACTACATCAAGAACATGATCACGGGTGCGGCGCAGATGGACGGCGCCATCCTCGTGGTGGCCGCCACCGACGGCCCGATGCCGCAGACCAAGGAGCACGTGCTCCTGGCCCGCCAGGTCGGCGTGCCGTACATCGTTGTCGCCCTGAACAAGGCCGACATGGTGGACGACGAGGAGATCATGGAGCTCGTCGAGCTCGAGGTCCGTGAGCTTCTCTCCGAGTACGAGTTCCCGGGCGACGACCTGCCGGTCGTCAAGGTCTCGGCGCTCAAGGCGCTCGAGGGCGACAAGGAGTGGGGCCAGACGGTCCTCGACCTGATGGCCGCCGTCGACGAGGCGATCCCGCAGCCCGAGCGCGACGTCGACAAGCCGTTCCTGATGCCGATCGAGGACGTCTTCACGATCACCGGTCGTGGCACCGTCGTCACCGGCCGTATCGAGCGTGGTGTCCTCAAGGTCAACGAGACCGTCGACATCGTCGGTATCAAGACCGAGAAGACCACCACCACGGTCACCGGTATCGAGATGTTCCGCAAGCTGCTCGACGAGGGCCAGGCCGGTGAGAACGTCGGTCTGCTCCTGCGTGGTATCAAGCGCGAGGACGTCGAGCGCGGCCAGGTCATCATCAAGCCGGGTTCGGTCACGCCGCACACCAGCTTCGAGGCCCAGGCCTACATCCTGTCGAAGGACGAGGGTGGCCGTCACACCCCCTTCTTCAACAACTACCGCCCGCAGTTCTACTTCCGTACCACGGACGTGACCGGCGTTGTGACCCTCCCCGAGGGCACCGAGATGGTCATGCCGGGCGACAACACCGTCATGACGGTCGAGCTGATCCAGCCGGTCGCCATGGAGGAAGGCCTCAAGTTCGCCATCCGTGAGGGTGGCCGGACCGTCGGCGCCGGCCAGGTCACCAAGATCAACAAGTAGTCCACCGACCTGGTCCGCGAGGGCCCCGCATTCCGTCCGCTGAGGACGGTGGTGCGGGGCCTTTGTCGTGCCCGGCGCGGCTGCTGGGTGGCTTCGGCGGGCTCCGGTGTGCTCCGATGCGGCTTCGGTGCCGGGGCTTCGAAAAAGTTTCGGGCGTGCACGCCCATTGTTTCGGGGAATTCTCCGATCCAGTATGCAAAGACCTCACCAACCGGCGTCGGCGACTGGAGGAGATTCATGGGTGCCATGGAGAGTACGGTCCCCCGCGAGCCCAGCCGCAGAGCCGTTCTCGGCACCGGGATCGGGATCGGCGCGGGGGCGGCGGTCGGGCTCGGTACGGCGGGGCTCGCCGCTCCGGCCGCGGCGGCCGGCTCCGGGGGCGGGGGCGTCCGGCCCACGGACCCGGGCGCGTACATCTCCTTCACCCCGCGGACCGGCGCCTTTCCGCTCGTACGGTCCGGGCACGCGGCAACGCTCGTGGTCAGCGCCGAGGACCACCCCGGGGTGGTCCGGGCCGCGGGCGATCTGCGGGACGACATCGAGCGGGTCACCGGAGTACGTCCGGAGCTGGCCAGGCGCGGAGTCCCGAGGGGCCACCGGGAGATCACCCTCGTCGGTACGATCGGGCGCTCCCCGCTGGTCGACGGCCTGATCGCCGCCGGAAAGCTCGATGTCAGCGGGGTCGAGGGCGCCTGGGAGACCTCGCTCCAGACCGTGGTCGAGGACCCGCTGCCGGGGGTGGACCGCGCGTTCGTCGTGGCAGGCAGTGACCAGCGCGGCACGATCTTCGGGGTGTACGACGTGTCCCTCGGGATCGGGGTCTCGCCCTGGTACTGGTGGGACGATGTACGGCCGGTCCACCGCGATGCCCTCTATGTCCTGCCCGGCCGCCACACCCAGGGCACGCCGGCCGTGAAATACCGCGGGATCTTCATCAACGACGAGAACCCGGCGCTCGGCACCTGGGCCCCGGCCTATTTCGGCCCCGGCAAGGCCGAGGGCTTCCCCGGCGGTTTCAACGCCGGCTTCTACGCCAAGGTCTTCGAGGTCATGCTGCGCCTGAAGGCGAATTACCTCTGGCCCGCGGTCTGGGGGCGCGCCTTCGCCGAGGACGATCCGCTCAACCATGCCCGCGCCAAGGAGTATGGGGTTGTCATGGGCACATCCCATGAGGCTCCGATGATGCTGGGGATCGAGGAGTGGAACCGCCATGCCGTGCCCGCCGTACGCGACAGCGACGGCGCGATCGTCACCCCCGGTCACGATCCGTACGGCGGCACCGGCGAATGGTCCTTCCTCCGCAACGCCGAGGCGATCAAGGCCTACTGGGCGGAGGGGATCCGGCGCATGGCCGACCAGGACTTCGAGGGCGTGGTCACGCTCGGCATGCGCGGCAACGGCGATACGAGCCTGCCGGACGGCGACGGCGTCGAGCTGATGCGGGAGATCATCGCGGCGCAGCGGCAGATCCTGGCGGAGGTCCTGGGGGAGCGGGCCGGGGAGCGGGCCGCCGCGGGGGCCGTCCCACAGGTGTGGACCCTCTACAAGGAGGTCCAGCACTACTGGGACCGCGGGCTGCGCGCGCCCGACGATGTCACCGTCGTCCTCACCGACGACAACTGGGGCAATATCCGCAAGCACCCCGACCCGGCCGAGCCCGCCCGCAGCGGCGGCTACGGCCTCTACTACCACTTCGACTACGTCGGCCTCGGCCGCAACTACAAGTGGGTCGACACCACCTCCCTGCCGAACATGTGGGACCAGCTCCACCAGGCCGTCGCATACGGCAACGACCGTCTCTGGGTCACCAATGTGGGTGATCTCAAGGGCAATGAGCTGCCGACCCAGTTCTTCCTTGACTACGCGTGGAACCCGGACCGCTGGACGCTCGCGGACCTGTCCGAGTGGGAGCGGCGGTACGCGCGGCAGAACTTCGGTGAGGCGCAGGCCGCCGCGATCGCCTCCGTACTCTCCGCGTACGGCCGGCTCCAGTCCCGCCGCAAGCCCGAGCTGCTCAACCGCAGGATCACCCTGGACCCGGCGAAGGACCCGGCCACCGACTCGTCGGCGGTGGTCTATGACGACCAGGCCACGCCTTTCTCGCTCACCGCCCACCGCGAGCTGGAGCGGGTCACGAAGGAGTGGCGGCAACTCGCCAAGGACGCCGAACGGATCGCCCGGCGGCTGCCGGCGGCGGACCAGGACGCGTGGTACGAACTGGCCGGGTACGCGGTCCAGGCCACCGCCAATGTGTATGTGCTGCGCGAGGCCGAGTTCACCAATCTCCTCTACGCCCGGCAGGGCCGCGCCGCCACCAACGACCGCGCGGCCGCCGCCGAGGCCGGGCTCGCCGAGGACTTCGCCCTGGCCGAGCGCTTCAACAACCGGATCGCGGGCGGCAAATGGCGCGGCTTCCAGACCCAGCCGCACATCGGGTACGGGGACATCGAGCGGTACGGTCCGAACGCGCCCTGGCAGCAGCCCGAGCTGGACAATGTCGCCCTGCCCGACGAGCTGTTCCCGGCCGTCAGGCGCATCGAACTGCCGGACGCGGCGCGGCTGGGCGTGGCGGTGGACGGCTCGGAGGAGTGGTGGCCGGGGGCGGGGAGCCGCGCGGTGCTGCCCGAGTTCAGCCCGTACCGCACCGGCCCCGACCCGTACATCGAGGTCTTCAACCGGGGCCTGAGCCCCTTCGGCTACCGCATCGAGCCGTCCGTGCCCTGGATCAGCGTCGACCGCCCGCGGGGCCGGGTCGACCAGCAGATACGGGCGGCGCTGCGGGTGGACTGGTCGCGGGCGCCGCGCGGCAGGACCGAGGCGGAGATCATGGTGTACGGGCCGGAGGGCACGGCGGTTCCGGTCACCGCGGTCGTCGACCACCGGCGGGCGCCGGGTCTTGACGGTCTCGCGGGCGTCAACGGCTTTGTGGAGGCGGGCGGTTATGTCGCCATCGACGCGGAGCACTTCAGCCGCGCGGTCGGGGCCGACGGGGTCCACTGGCAGCGCGTCGAGGGCATCGGGCGTACGGGCGCGGGCATGACACCCTTCCCGGTCACCGCCGCGAGCCGCACCCCGAGGCGGGGCGGGGGCTCGCCCCGCCTGGAGTACGAGCTGAGCCTGCTGGCGTCCGGTCCCGTCACGGTCTGGGCGTACGTCTCGCCCCGCAACCCGGCACTGCCGGCCGCCGGGCTCCGGTACGCGGTGTCCTTCGACGACGAGGTGCCGCGTACGGTCGACATCATCGCGACGACGGGCGCGGACGACGGCCTGATGAACCCGCAGTGGGCCCGCAACACGTCGGACAACATCAACCGCACGGCGACCCGTCACGTCCTGGCGAGGCCGGGCCGTCACCGCCTGGTCTTCTGGATGGTGGACCCGACGGTGATCCTCCAACGCCTGATCATCGACACGGGGGGCTTGCCGGGGACGTACTTGGGGCCGGTGGAGAGCTATCGGGCGGGGTGAGGGTCCCGCGGCTCCGCCGCGCACGCGACGAGTCCGCAGCTCAGGTGGTGAGCTGCGGACTCGTCATCCGGGCGCGGAGGTCAGGGCTGCTGGACCAGTTGGAACGACTGGGCCGCTGAGCCGTTGCAGGGGCTTTGGACGAGCTGGGTGCCGGAGGCGGTGGTGGGCGGGGCGCTCAGGCATTTGCCGCTGTGGCGGGCTGTGAAGTGGTAGCGGCCCGGGGCCTCCGCGACCGCCTGCCACTGCTGGTTCAGGCCGCCGGTGTAGTTCCAGAGCTGGATCGGCGCGTTGTCCGCGGTCGAGACATCGGTGACATCGACGGCCTGCTGGGCATTGCCGCGCGGGCCGATGCGCGAGAAGCCGCTGTCCGTGGCGCGGATCTGGTACTGCTGCGCCAGCGTGCTGTTGCAGGTGTACTGCTGGATCGCCGTGCCGTTCGCCGTCGCCGCGGCCCGCGCGTCCACACACAGGCTGTTGCCGCTGTTCACCAGCGCGTACCAGGCGGACTCATTGATCGGACCCGGCGGCGTCGGGTTGCCGACTTCGCCCGTGCCGAGCCACTTGAGGCTGTCCAGGATGAACCGGTTCTGGGTCGCGCTGCCGAAGGTGGACGAGAGCGTCTGGCCCGTTTCGTAGTTCATGGCGTTGTGCCCGAAGTTGGAGTAGATCATCCGGTAGCCGGTGTTGGTCCACATGATCGGGTAATAGCCGCTGTACCAGGACTGGTTGGGGTCCGTACCGAGCGGGAAGCTCACCGGGTCGACCGAGGACAGGATCTTGATGTTCGGCCGGGTCCTGAGGTCGTTGCTCCAGCTGTACCACTCGCTGACGGAGGAGGTGAAGGTGGCCGGCAGGCCGGTGGTCGTGGGGTGCGTGCGGTCCTCGACCTTGAGTGTCGCGGTGGTCGGGCCCCAGGTGTTGGAACGGAAGTTCCCCGAGCCGAGGAAGTCGTTGTAGTACCAGGACCAGCCCCCGGCGTTCGTGGTGAACGCGGAGACATGGAAGCCGAACCAGGCGCCGCCGCCGCGCATGTAGCGCTCGAAGCCCGCGCGCTGCGCGGCGGTCTGCGGCGCGTCGTCGAGGAAGATCACCACCTGGTACTGGTCCTTGGTGATGCTGGTGAGCTGGTTCCAGTTGTTGGTCGCCGTGTACGTGAAGTTGTTGGCGGCGGCCTGCTGCGGGAACCAGGTGTTGGCCTCGCGTACGAAGCTGATGTGCGCGTCGTCCCAGGTGCCGTTGTAGAACGCGAGCACCTTGAACGGCGCGGCGGCGGCGCCCTCGGCCCGTTCCGCGCCCTGTGCGGCGGGCGCGGCGGTCAGGCCGAGCAGTACGGCGAGCAGCGCGAGGAGCCGTACACCGGCACTCCTCAGGCGGACCCTGTCTCTGGTCATCGGGGGATGGTCCCTTCCTCTGCCGGTGTGGTGCCGGTGTGGGGGGTCGCGCACGAACCGGTACATGGATCTGTCATGGATATGACATCCCGACCGGTAGGTGCGGCCTGCTCGTGATTTAAGAAGTGAACCCACCCCGCGTCAAGGGCCTGGTATGGACCAATGTCGGGTTTGGGTGGGGTGGGGGTTGGTTGTGCTGGGCGCGGGTTCGTGCCGAGGGGTGGCCGGGGTGGGCCGGGGCCGCTTGGAGACGGGCGCTGGCCGCCCCTCCTGATCCAGCGTGGCCATGGATTGGCCGTCACCGCCGTGGGGTACGCTTTCCGGCCCGATTGGCTATGGCCTAGGCCGCTGTGGCACACTAGCCAGGTTGCTCGGTTGAGTGCCGATGCTGCGCGCCTCCCGCCGGGGGGACCGGAAGCGAGTCCCACAGTACTCGTCGTCCCAACTGCCTCAGGGGCAGCGCTGGGGCGGACGTACGGGAATCTTCCGGGAAGCGTCAGCGGGGCTCCGGCCAGGCGCCCGGTGGTCAGTGCATGCACATGCGGCCTGTGACCGGCTTCGCGGACTTTGGGCCGCACCCCCTCGGCTGGGAAATCCTTCGGGAGTTCTGAATAGAGGGGATGCGACACGCCCGACCGCGTGGGTCGGAGCAGAGCGCAGCGCCACCAGGTTCCAGAGCGTTACGAGAGACAGGACTACGAAGCAGCCATGGCGGGACAGAAGATCCGCATCCGGCTCAAGGCCTACGACCACGAGGTCATCGACTCATCGGCGAAGAAGATCGTCGAGACGGTGACGCGTACTGGTGCGTCGGTCGCGGGCCCGGTGCCGCTGCCCACTGAGAAGAACGTGTACTGCGTCATCAAGTCGCCGCACAAGTACAAGGACTCGCGCGAGCACTTCGAGATGCGCACGCACAAGCGCCTGATCGACATCCTCGACCCGACGCCCAAGACCGTTGACTCGCTGATGCGCCTGGACCTTCCGGCCGGCGTCGACATCGAGATCAAGCTCTGAGAGGCGCGGAAGAGATGGCTAAGCAGATCAAGGGTGTCCTGGGCGAGAAGCTCGGCATGACCCAGGTCTGGGACGAGAACAACCGTGTCGTCCCGGTGACCGTCGTCAAGGCCGGGCCCTGTGTCGTTACCCAGGTCCGTACGAATGACTCCGACGGCTACGAGTCGGTCCAGATCGCCTTCGGCGAGATCGACCCGCGCAAGGTGAACAAGCCCCTCAAGGGCCACTTCGCCAAGGCCGACGTGACCCCCCGCCGCCACCTGGTGGAGCTGCGCACCTCCGACGCCGCCGAGTACACGCTCGGCCAGGAGATCACCGCCGCCACGTTCGAGTCCGGCGTCAAGGTCGACGTCACGGGCAAGAGCAAGGGCAAGGGCTTCGCCGGTGTCATGAAGCGTCACAACTTCAAGGGCCTCGGCGCCGGTCACGGCACCCAGCGCAAGCACCGCTCTCCCGGTTCCATCGGTGGCTGCGCCACCCCCGGCCGGGTGTTCAAGGGCCTCCGCATGGCGGGCCGCATGGGCAACGAGCGGGTCACCACCCAGAACCTGACCGTTCACGCCGTTGACGCGGAGAAGGGCCTGCTCCTGATCAAGGGCGCGGTTCCTGGTCCGAACGGCGGCCTCGTCCTGGTCCGTACCGCGGCCAAGGGGGCTTGAGGTAACTGATGAGCACCATTGACATCCTTTCGCCGGCCGGCGAAACGACCGGGACCGTCGAGCTCCCCGCGGAGATCTTCGACGCCAAGGTCAGCATCCCGCTGATCCACCAGGTCGTCGTCGCCCAGCTCGCGGCCGCCCGGCAGGGCACGCACAAGACCAAGACCCGTGGCGAGGTCCGCGGCGGTGGCAAGAAGCCGTACCGCCAGAAGGGCACCGGCCGCGCCCGTCAGGGCTCGACCCGCGCCCCGCAGTTCGCCGGCGGTGGCGTCGTGCACGGTCCCGTACCGCGTGACTACTCGCAGCGGACCCCGAAGAAGATGAAGGCCGCCGCCCTGCGCGGTGCCCTCACCGACCGGGCCCGGCACTCCCGTATCCACGTCGTCTCCGGCGTGGTCGACGGCGACGTGTCCACGAAGGCCGCCAGGACGCTGCTCGGCAAGATCTCGGAGCGCAAGAACCTGCTCCTGGTCGCCGAGCGCGCCGACGAGGCCGCGTGGCTGTCCGCCCGCAACCTGCCCCAGGTGCACATCCTGGCGCCGGGCCAGCTCAACACGTACGACGTGCTCGTCTCCGACGACGTGGTCTTCACCCAGGCCGCCTTCGAGTCCTTCGTGTCCGGCCCCTCCAAGGCCGACGACGCCGCGAGCGCCGATGACGACACCGAAGGGAGCGAAGCCTGATGGCCGAGGTCACCAGCAAGACCTTCACGGACCCGCGTGACATCCTCGTCAAGCCCGTGGTCTCCGAGAAGAGCTACGCGCTGCTCGACGAGAACAAGTACACGTTCATCGTCGCGCCCCACGCCAACAAGACCCAGATCAAGCAGGCCGTGGAAGCGGTCTTCTCGGTCAAGGTCGCCGGGGTCAACACGATCAACCGCCAGGGCAAGCGCAAGCGCACCCGCACCGGTTTCGGCAAGCGCGCCAACACCAAGCGCGCCATCGTGACCCTCGCTGAGGGCGACCGTATCGACATCTTCGGCGGCCCGGCCTCCTGACGGAGGACGGATCGTTCAGAAGTCCGGAATCTTCCGAGGACTGAGAAATGGGTATCCGCAAGTACAAGCCGACGACCCCGGGCCGTCGTGGCTCCAGCGTCGCCGACTTTGTCGAGATCACGCGGTCCACGCCGGAGAAGTCGCTGGTCCGCCCGCTGCACAGCAAGGGCGGCCGTAACAACGCCGGTCGTGTGACCGTCCGCCACCAGGGCGGTGGCCACAAGCGCGCCTACCGTGTGATCGACTTCCGTCGGCACGACAAGGACGGCGTGCCCGCCAAGGTCGCGCACATCGAGTACGACCCGAACCGCACCGCGCGCATCGCGCTGCTGCACTACGCCGACGGCGAGAAGCGCTACATCATCGCGCCGCGCGGCCTGGCGCAGGGCGCCCGTGTCGAGAACGGCCCGGCCGCCGACATCAAGCCCGGCAACAACCTGGCGCTGCGCAACATCCCGGTCGGTACGACCATCCACGCCATCGAGCTGCGGCCCGGCGGCGGCGCGAAGTTCGCCCGCTCCGCGGGTGCCTCCGTGCAGCTTCTGGCGAAGGAGGGCTCCATGGCCCACCTCCGTATGCCTTCCGGTGAGATCCGGCTGGTCGACGTCCGCTGCCGCGCCACCATCGGCGAGGTCGGCAACGCCGAGCAGTCGAACATCAACTGGGGCAAGGCCGGCCGTATGCGCTGGAAGGGCGTCCGCCCGACCGTCCGCGGTGTGGCCATGAACCCGGTCGACCACCCGCACGGTGGTGGTGAGGGCAAGACCTCCGGTGGTCGCCACCCGGTCAGCCCGTGGGGTCAGAAGGAGGGTCGTACTCGTTCTCCCAAGAAGGCGAGCAACAAGTACATCGTCCGCCGCCGCAAGACGAACAAGAAGCGCTAGGAGCGGGTTTTCAGATGCCGCGCAGTCTCAAGAAGGGGCCCTTCGTCGACGACCACCTGATCAAGAAGGTGGATGTCCAGAACGAAGCCGGCACCAAGAACGTCATCAAGACCTGGTCCCGTCGCTCGATGATCGTCCCGGCCATGCTGGGCCACACGATCGCGGTGCACAACGGCAAGATCCATGTCCCGGTGTTCATCACCGAGTCCATGGTCGGCCACAAGCTCGGCGAGTTCTCGCCGACTCGCACCTTCCGCGGCCACGTCAAGGACGACCGGAAGTCGAAGCGCCGCTGACGCGGGGTGGAACGACTATGACTCACACCGAAGGGACAACCATGGAAGCCAGGGCCCAGGCGCGGTACATCCGCGTCACGCCCATGAAGGCCCGCCGCGTGGTGGACCTCATCCGTGGCATGGATGCCACGGAGGCTCAGGCGGTCCTGCGTTTCGCCCCGCAGGCCGCGAGCGTGCCGGTCGGCAAGGTGCTGGACAGCGCCATCGCCAACGCCGCGCACAACTACGACCACACCGACGCCTCTTCGCTGGTCATCAGCGAGGCGTACGTGGACGAGGGCCCGACCCTGAAGCGGTTCCGTCCGCGTGCCCAGGGCCGTGCCTACCGGATCCGTAAGCGGACCAGCCACATCACCGTGGTCGTCAGCAGCAAGGAAGGAACCCGGTAATGGGCCAGAAGGTTAACCCGCATGGGTTCCGGCTCGGTATCACCACGGACTTCAAGTCCCGCTGGTACGCCGACAAGCTGTACAAGGACTACGTCAAGGAAGACGTCGCCATTCGTCGCATGATGACGAAGGGCATGGAGCGGGCCGGTATCTCGAAGGTGGAGATCGAGCGCACCCGCGACCGGGTCCGGGTCGACATCCACACCGCGCGTCCGGGCATCGTCATCGGCCGCCGCGGCGCCGAGGCCGACCGTATCCGCGGCGAGCTGGAGAAGCTCACCGGCAAGCAGGTCCAGCTCAACATCCTTGAGGTCAAGAACCCCGAGGTGGACGCCCAGCTCGTGGCGCAGGCCGTCGCCGAGCAGCTCTCCTCGCGTGTCTCCTTCCGTCGTGCCATGCGCAAGAGCATGCAGTCGACGATGAAGGCGGGCGCCAAGGGCATCAAGATCCAGTGCGGTGGCCGTCTCGGCGGCGCCGAGATGTCCCGCTCGGAGTTCTACCGCGAGGGCCGGGTGCCCCTGCACACGCTCCGCGCCAATGTGGACTACGGCTTCTTCGAGGCCAAGACCACCTTCGGCCGGATCGGTGTGAAGGTCTGGATCTACAAGGGCGACGTCAAGAACATCGCCGAGGTGCGCGCCGAGAACGCCGCGGCCCGCGCCGGCAACCGTCCGGCCCGTGGCGGCGGCAACGACCGTCCCGCCGGCCGTGGCGGCCGCGGTGGCGAGCGTGGCGGCCGTGGCCGCAAGCCGCAGCAGAACCCGGCGGCCGAGGCCCCCAAGGCCGACGCCACCGCTGCGCCGGCCGAGGCGACGTCCTCTTCTACCGGTGGAACGGAGGCCTGACCGACATGCTGATCCCCCGTAGGGTCAAGCACCGCAAGCAGCACCACCCCAAGCGCAGCGGTATGTCCAAGGGCGGCACGCAGGTCTCGTTCGGCGAGTACGGCATCCAGGCGCTGACCCCGGCCTATGTGACGAACCGTCAGATCGAGGCCGCCCGTATCGCGATGACCCGCCACATCAAGCGTGGCGGCAAGGTCTGGATCAACATCTACCCGGACCGCCCGCTCACCAAGAAGCCCGCCGAGACCCGCATGGGTTCCGGTAAGGGTTCTCCCGAGTGGTGGATCGCGAACGTCAAGCCCGGCCGGGTGATGTTCGAACTGTCCTACCCGAACGAGAAGATTGCGCGTGAGGCGCTTACCCGCGCTGCTCACAAGCTTCCGATGAAGTGCCGCATCGTCCGGCGCGAGGCAGGTGAGGCGTGATGGCGGCCGTGACCAAGGCGTCCGAACTGCGCGAGCTGGGCGACGAGGAGCTGGTCAACAAGCTCCGCGAGGCCAAGGAAGAGCTGTTCAATCTCCGCTTCCAGGCGGCGACCGGCCAGCTCGAGAATCACGGGCGGCTGAAGCTCGTCCGTAAGGACATCGCGCGGATCTACACCCTGATGCGTGAGCGCGAGCTGGGCATCGAGACGGTGGAGAGCGCCTGATGACTGAGAACAACGTGACCGAGACCACGACCGACCGCGGATTCCGCAAGACCCGTGAGGGCCTGGTCGTCAGCGACAAGATGGACAAGACCGTCGTCGTCGCTGTCGAGGACCGCGTCAAGCACGCGCTGTACGGCAAGGTCATCCGCCGTACGAACAAGCTCAAGGCGCACGACGAGCAGAACGCCGCCGGCATCGGCGACCGCGTCCTCCTGATGGAGACCCGGCCGCTGTCCGCCACCAAGCGGTGGCGCATCGTCGAGATCCTCGAAAAGGCCAAGTAAACCCCTCCGAGGGGGAGTTCCCCCTCGGAACAGTTCCGCCAGGCTCCGGGGGCCGAGTGATCGGCCCCCGGGGAACCGGCAGACGATCAGGAGATAGACGTGATCCAGCAGGAGTCGCGACTGCGTGTCGCCGACAACACGGGTGCGAAGGAGATTCTCACCATCCGTGTTCTCGGTGGCTCCGGCCGCCGCTACGCGGGCATCGGTGACGTCATCGTCGCCACCGTCAAGGACGCGATCCCCGGTGGCAACGTGAAGAAGGGTGACGTCGTCAAGGCGGTCATCGTTCGCACCGTCAAGGAGCGCCGCCGTCCGGACGGCTCGTACATCCGCTTCGACGAGAACGCCGCCGTCATTCTGAAGAACGACGGCGACCCTCGCGGCACCCGTATCTTCGGCCCGGTGGGCCGTGAGCTGCGCGAGAAGAAGTTCATGAAGATCATCTCGCTCGCGCCGGAGGTGCTGTAGGCATGAAGATCAAGAAGGGCGACCTGGTTCAGGTCATCACCGGCAAGGACAAGGGCAAGCAGGGCAAGGTCATCGTGGCCTACCCCCGCCAGGACCGGGTCCTCGTCGAAGGTGTCAACCGGGTCAAGAAGCACACGAAGGCCGGCCAGACGGCCCGCGGTTCGCAGACCGGCGGCATCGTCACCACCGAGGCCCCCATCCACGTCAGCAATGTTCAGCTCGTCGTGGAGAAGGACGGCAAGAAGGTCGTCACCCGCGTCGGCTACCGCTTTGACGACGAGGGCAACAAGATCCGCGTTGCCAAGCGGACCGGTGAGGACATCTGATGACTGCGACCACTACCGCGCCGCGTCTGAAGCTGCGCTACCGCGAGGAGATCGCCGGCAAGCTGCGTGAGGAGTTCTCGTACGAGAACGTCATGCAGATCCCCGGCCTCGTCAAGATCGTGGTCAACATGGGTGTGGGCGACGCCGCCCGCGACTCCAAGCTGATCGAGGGTGCCATCAAGGACCTCACCACGATCACCGGCCAGAAGCCGTCCGTCACCAAGGCCCGGAAGTCCATCGCGCAGTTCAAGCTGCGCGAGGGGCAGCCGATCGGCTGCCACGTCACCCTCCGCGGTGACCGTATGTGGGAGTTCCTGGACCGTACGCTGTCGCTCGCGCTGCCGCGTATCCGTGACTTCCGCGGTCTGTCGCCCAAGCAGTTCGACGGCCGTGGCAACTACACCTTCGGTCTCACGGAGCAGGTCATGTTCCACGAGATCGACCAGGACAAGATCGACCGGGTCCGGGGCATGGACATCACCGTGGTCACCACGGCGACCAACGACGACGAGGGTCGTGCCCTCCTTCGTCACCTCGGCTTCCCGTTCAAGGAGAACTGACCGTGGCGAAGAAGGCTCTGATCGCTAAGGCCGCCCGCAAGCCGAAGTTCGGTGTGCGCGGTTACACCCGCTGCCAGCGCTGCGGCCGTCCCCACTCCGTCTACCGCAAGTTCGGCCTGTGCCGTGTGTGCCTTCGTGAGATGGCCCACCGCGGCGAGCTGCCGGGCGTCACCAAGAGCTCCTGGTAGTTCCCGGCGGGGGAATCGCATTCCCCGTGAAGGAACCAACCAGAAGCTCTCGGTAAGCAATTGGCCGGCCGGAGCCCTGCCTCGCATGCCGTAGGCTTGTGGGGTTGGGCGCCTGCCGTCCATTCAGACTTACTACGCCGTAGGTCCCCGCACCGCACCCGTCCCGGTACTCACCGGGGAGAGGGATGGCGCATACAGGAAACCCCGGCGAGAGAGGCCGAAGGCCAATTCATGACCATGACTGATCCCATCGCAGACATGCTCACGCGTCTGCGCAACGCGAATTCGGCGTACCACGACGACGTCGTGATGCCGCACAGCAAGATCAAGTCGCATATCGCGGAGATCCTCCAGCAGGAGGGCTTCATCACCGGCTGGAAGGTCGAGGACGCCGAGGTCGGCAAGAACCTCATCCTTGAGCTGAAGTTCGGCCCGAACCGCGAGCGTTCGATCGCCGGCATCAAGCGCATCTCCAAGCCGGGTCTGCGTGTGTACGCGAAGTCCACCAACCTGCCGAAGGTCCTGGGCGGCCTGGGCGTGGCGATCATCTCCACGTCCCACGGTCTCCTGACCGGCCAGCAGGCCAGCAAGAAGGGCGTGGGTGGGGAAGTCCTCGCCTACGTCTGGTAGTCGGGAACGGAGGAAAGGCTCATGTCGCGAATCGGCAAGCTCCCCATCCAGGTTCCCGCTGGTGTGGACGTCACCATCGATGGCCGTACGGTCGCCGTGAAGGGTCCCAAGGGCACCCTCTCGCACACCGTCGCCGCGCCGATCGAGGTCACCAAGGGCGAGGACGGCATCCTCACGGTGTCGCGCCCCAACGACGAGCGTCAGAACAAGGCCCTGCACGGCCTGTCCCGCACGCTGGTGGCGAACATGATCACCGGCGTGACCCAGGGATACGTCAAGGCGCTCGAAATCAGCGGTGTCGGTTACCGCGTCCAGGCGAAGGGCTCCAATCTGGAGTTCGCCCTGGGCTACAGCCACCCGATCCTCATCGAGGCGCCCGAAGGCATCACCTTCAAGGTCGAGTCGCCCACGAAGTTCTCCGTCGAGGGCATCGACAAGCAGAAGGTCGGCGAGGTCGCGGCGAACATCCGCAAGCTGCGGAAGCCCGACCCGTACAAGGCCAAGGGCGTCAAGTACGCCGGCGAGGTCATCCGCCGCAAGGTCGGAAAGGCTGGTAAGTAAGCCATGGCATACGGTGTGAAGATCGCCAAGGGCAAGGCCTACAAGGCCGCTGCCATCAAGCGCCGCCACATCCGCGTCCGCAAGAAGGTCTCGGGCACGCAGGAGCGCCCGCGCCTCGTAGTGACGCGTTCCAACCGCCACATGGTGGCCCAGGTCATCGACGACATCGCGGGCCACACGCTCGCGTCGGCGTCGACCCTGGACGCCTCGATCCGTGGCACCGAAGGTGACAAGAGCGCCCAGGCCAAGCAGGTCGGGTCGCTGGTCGCCGAGCGCGCCAAGGCGGCCGGTATCGAGGCCGTCGTGTTCGACCGTGGTGGCAACCAGTACGCCGGGCGGATCGCCGCTCTGGCCGACGCCGCCCGCGAGGCCGGGCTGAAGTTCTAGGCCCCGGTTCCGGAGCTAGCGGACGTAACAGAGAGAGGTAGATCCAATGGCTGGACCCCAGCGCCGCGGAAGCGGTGCCGGTGGCGGCGAGCGGCGGGACCGGAAGGGCCGTGACGGCGGTTCGGCGGCCGCCGAGAAGACCGCGTACGTCGAGCGTGTCGTCGCGATCAACCGCGTCGCCAAGGTTGTGAAGGGTGGTCGTCGCTTCAGCTTCACCGCGCTGGTCGTGGTGGGCGACGGTGACGGCACCGTGGGTGTCGGTTACGGCAAGGCCAAGGAGGTGCCGGCCGCCATCGCCAAGGGCGTTGAGGAGGCCAAGAAGCACTTCTTCAAGGTCCCCCGTATCCAGGGCACCATCCCGCACCCGATCCAGGGCGAGAAGGCCGCGGGCGTCGTTCTGCTCAAGCCGGCTTCCCCCGGTACCGGCGTGATCGCCGGCGGCCCGGTGCGTGCCGTGCTGGAGTGCGCGGGCGTGCACGACATCCTGTCGAAGTCGCTCGGCTCGGACAACGCGATCAACATCGTGCACGCGACGGTGGCGGCCCTCCAGGGCCTCCAGCGCCCCGAGGAGATCGCGGCCCGCCGCGGTCTGCCCCTTGAGGACGTCGCCCCCGCGGCCCTGCTGCGTGCACGTGCGGGAGCGGGTGCGTAATGGCCCGTCTCAGGATCACGCAGACGAAGTCGTACATCGGCAGCAAGCAGAACCACCGCGACACCCTGCGCTCGCTCGGGCTCAAGCGCCTGAACGACACGGTTGTCAAGGAGGACCGTCCCGAGTTCCGCGGCATGGTGCACACCGTCCGCCACCTCGTGACGGTTGAGGAGGTCGACTGACATGGCGGAGAACAACCCGCTGAAGGTCCACAACCTCCGTCCTGCCCCGGGCGCCAAGACCGCGAAGACCCGTGTGGGCCGTGGTGAGGCGTCGAAGGGCAAGACCGCGGGTCGTGGCACCAAGGGCACCAAGGCCCGCTACCAGGTTCCGGAGCGCTTCGAGGGTGGCCAGATGCCCCTCCACATGCGGCTCCCGAAGCTCAAGGGCTTCAAGAACCCGTTCCGCACCGAGTACCAGGTGGTGAACCTGGACAAGCTCTCCGTCCTCTACCCCGAGGGCGGCGAGGTCACGGTGGCCGATCTGGTCGCCAAGGGCGCGGTACGCAAGAACAGCCTCGTCAAGGTCCTCGGCCAGGGCGAGATCTCCGTGGCACTCACGGTGACGGTGGACGCCGTCTCCGGGTCCGCCAAGGAGAAGATCGCCGCCGCGGGCGGCACCGTCACCGAGTCCGTCTGAGCCGGATCGATGGCTTGAACACCCGACCGGGGATGTCTCTCACACGAGGCATCCCCGGTTGGTCGTTCCTAGGGGGGCACAGTCGCCGGTAAGGTGGCGTGCATTGTTGCTTGTTCCTTATCCGTCGATCCTCAATACCGTCACCCTTGACGCAGTAGCGCGGGGGTCGCAGGAGGCACCGTGCTCACCGCGTTCGCCCGGGCGTTCAAGACGCCCGACCTGCGCAAGAAGCTGCTCTTCACACTCGGCATCATCGTGCTGTACCGGCTCGGGGCGCACATCCCCGTGCCAGGTGTCAGCTACGAGAATGTCCAGACCTGTGTCGACGCGGCCCAGAAGGGCAATAACAGCCTGTTCGGCCTGGTGAACATGTTCAGCGGCGGAGCGCTGCTGCAGATCACGATCTTCGCGCTCGGCATCATGCCGTACATCACCGCGAGCATCATCCTCCAGCTCCTGACCGTGGTCATCCCCAGGCTGGAGGCCCTCAAGAAGGAGGGGCAGTCCGGCCAGGCCAAGATCACTCAGTACACCCGCTATCTGACCGTCGCCCTCGCCGTGCTCCAGGGCACCGGCCTGGTCGCCACCGCCCGCAGCGGCGCGCTCTTCAGCGGCTGCCCGGTCGCCTCGGAGATCGTGCCCGACCAGTCGATCTTCGTCACCGTCACCATGGTGATCACCATGACCGCGGGCACCGCGGCCGTGATGTGGCTCGGCGAGCTGATCACCGACCGCGGTATCGGCAACGGCATGTCCATCCTGATGTTCATCTCGATCGCGGCCGGATTCCCGGGCGCGCTCTGGGCCATCAAGCAGAGCGGCACGCTGGCCAAGGGCTGGATCGAGTTCGGTACGGTCATCCTGATCGGCTTCGTCATGGTGGGCCTGGTCGTCTTCGTCGAGCAGGCGCAGCGCCGTATCCCCGTGCAGTACGCGAAGCGCATGATCGGCCGCAGGTCGTACGGCGGTACGTCGACGTACATCCCGCTCAAGGTGAACCAGGCGGGTGTGATCCCGGTCATCTTCGCGTCGTCGCTGCTCTACATCCCGGCGCTGGTCGCGCAGTTCTCCAGTTCGAACGCGGGCTGGAAGACCTGGATCGAGGCGCACTTCGTCAAGGGTGACCATCCGTACTACATCGCGACGTACTTCCTGCTGATCGTGTTCTTCGCCTTCTTCTACGTGGCGATCTCCTTCAACCCCGAAGAAGTCGCGGACAACATGAAGAAGTATGGTGGGTTCATCCCGGGTATCCGGGCAGGTCGCCCGACAGCCGAGTATCTGAGCTACGTGCTCAACAGGATCACTTGGCCGGGCTCGCTGTACCTGGGTCTGATCGCTCTTGTACCGACGATGGCGTTGGCGGGCTTCGGAGGCGCGAACCAGAACTTCCCGTTCGGCGGGACAAGCATCCTGATCATCGTGGGTGTGGGTCTGGAGACCGTGAAGCAGATCGAGAGCCAGCTTCAGCAGCGCAACTACGAAGGGTTCCTCCGCTGATGCGAATCGTCCTCGTCGGACCGCCCGGTGCCGGCAAGGGAACGCAGGCTGCGTACCTTGCCAAGAACCTCTCGGTACCGCACATCTCCACGGGCGACCTCTTCCGGGCCAACATCAGCCAGGGCACCGAGCTGGGCAAGCAGGCGAAGGCGTACATGGACGCCGGGAACCTGGTGCCCGACGAGGTGACCATCGCGATGGCTCTGGACCGGATGGGTCAGCAGGACGCCGTGAACGGCTTCCTGCTGGACGGTTTCCCGCGGAATGTGTCGCAGGCGGAGGCGCTGGACGAGGCGCTCAAGCGCGAGGGTCTGAAGCTGGACGCGGTGCTGGACCTGGAGGTCCCCGAGGACGAGGTCGTACGGCGGATCGCCGGCCGGCGGATCTGCCGTAACGACAGCGCGCATGTGTTTCACGTGACGTACAGCCCGCCGCAGAAGGAGGGCGTCTGTGATCACTGCGGAGGCGAGCTGTACCAGCGCGACGACGACTCCGAGGAGACGGTACGGACGCGGCTGGAGGTCTATCACACCCAGACCGAGCCGATCATCGACCACTACCGGGCCCAGGGCCTGGTGGTGACGATCTCCGCGCTCGGCAAGGTCACCGAGGTGACCGAGCGTGCGATGGAGGCGCTCCAGAAGGACCGGGCCGCACAGGCCTGAGCAAACGAAAGCAGCCGGCTTACGGCCGTGGCGTCCCCCGGGCACCACGGCCGTAGTGTTGAGCGGGTACGGGGGCACGGCTCCCGCGTTCAACGGGTCATGACGAGTCCGGGCACCGGGCGGAAGGCAGAACGATGGTGGAGATCAAGACTCCCGAGCAGATCGCGAAGATGCGCGAGGCGGGACTGGTCGTCGCCGCCGTGCACGCGGCCACCCGCGAGGCCGCGGTGCCGGGTGCCACCACCAGGGATCTGGACGAGGTCGCGCGCAAGGTGCTCTCGGAGCACGGCGCCAAGTCGAACTTCCTGGGGTACGGCGGGTTCCCCGCGACCATCTGCACCTCGGTCAACGAGGTCGTCGTCCATGGCATCCCGGACGACAGGACCGTGCTCAAGGACGGCGACATCATCTCCGTCGACGCCGGGGCGATCATCGACGGCTGGCACGGCGACGCGGCCTTCACTGCCTTCGTGGGCTCGGGTCACGCTCCGGAACTGGTCGAGCTGTCCCGGGTGACCGAGGAGTCGATGTGGGCCGGGATCGCCGCGATGAAGAACGGCGGCCGGCTGGTGGACGTCTCCCGCGCGATCGAGACGTACATCCGGCGCCAGCCGCGTCCCGGCGGCGGCAAGTACGGGATCATCGAGGACTACGGCGGGCACGGCATCGGCTCGCAGATGCACATGGACCCCCATCTGCTGAACTATGTCTCGCGCAAGCGCGGCAAGGGCCCCCGGCTGGTCCCCGGTTTCTGTCTGGCGATCGAGCCCATGGTCTCGCTGGGCACACCCCGTACGGAGGTGCTCGCCGACGAGTGGACGGTGATCACGACGGACGGCACCTGGGCCTCGCACTGGGAGCACTCGGTGGCCCTCACCGAGCAGGGCCTGCTGGTGCTGACCGCGCCCGACGGCGGCAGGGCCAAGCTGGCGGAGCTGGGCGTGACGGCGGCGCCGGACCCCCTCGCGTAAGGGCCGGCCGCCAGGTTCCGCTTAAGGATCTCGTCCACAGGGCAAACTTCACGGATTCGTCTTTCCGGGTGTGCTGCCGTAGACTGACGCGTCGGCTCTGGTGTACCCGTGTGTCCGTTCGCCGTTGTGAGTGTTACAGCTGTAACGGCTGTTGCGGTTTTACGGCTGTACGGCTGCCAGAATCGATCAAGGTAGCCGATTCGAAGGGCGAAGCGTGGCCAAGAAGCAAGGTGCCATCGAAATTGAGGGCACCGTGATCGAGTCCCTCCCGAACGCCATGTTCAAGGTGGAGCTCCAGAACGGTCACAAGGTCCTCGCGCACATCAGCGGCAAGATGCGGATGCACTACATCCGGATCCTCCCCGATGACCGGGTTGTGGTGGAGCTGTCTCCCTACGACCTGACGCGTGGCCGGATCGTCTACCGATACAAGTAGATCTTGCTGATCACCCCTTCCCGGGGGTGTTCGCACTGACCCGGAGAACCTCAATCCCATGAAGGTCAAGCCGAGCGTCAAGAAGATCTGCGACAAGTGCAAGGTGATCCGCCGTCACGGCCGGGTCATGGTCATCTGCGACAACCTGCGCCACAAGCAGCGCCAGGGCTGACGCACGACCGCCTGCCTCTCGCAGTACTTCGCGCGACGCGAGCACATCGTAATTACGCAGTGAACGGTTCCGTTTTTCTCGTACTTCCCGTACGAGGGGACCGACACCTCCGGCGGAGGCCGGGGACCCGGACCGTACCGATCCCGGGACAGTCGCTGCGGAAGACCTCCGAACATCAACAGGAGCCATGAATGGCACGCCTCGCAGGCGTTGACCTTCCGCGCGAGAAGCGCGTCGAGGTCGCCCTCACCTACGTCTT
This sequence comes from Streptomyces sp. NPDC057617, assembly GCF_042800555.1. Lineage (NCBI taxonomy): Bacteria > Bacillati > Actinomycetota > Actinomycetes > Kitasatosporales > Streptomycetaceae > Streptomyces > Streptomyces sp. NPDC057617. Next base: position 40,263 of record NZ_JBHVGV010000002.1, read on the forward strand.
CGGTATCGGGCGCACCCGGTCCAAGGAGACGCTCGCCGCCACCGGCGTCGACCCCAATGTCCGCGTCCGCGACCTCGCCGAGGAAGACCTCGTCAAGATCCGCGAGTACGTCGACGCCAACCTCAAGACCGAGGGTGACCTCCGTCGCGAGATCGCCGCCGACATCCGCCGCAAGGTGGAGATCGGCTGCTACCAGGGTCTGCGCCACCGCCGTGGCCTGCCGGTGCACGGCCAGCGCACCAGCACCAACGCCCGTACCCGCAAGGGTCCGCGTCGCGCCATCGCCGGCAAGAAGAAGCCGGGCAAGAAGTAGTCCTCAGCGGACGCTCATCAGCGGTCTTCGCTGTAGGACCGATCACCTCCTCGCAGGAAGTCAAGACATGCCTCCTAAGGGCCGACAGGGTGCAGCCAAGAAGGTGCGCCGCAAGGAAAAGAAGAACGTCGCTCATGGGCACGCCCACATCAAGAGCACGTTCAACAACACGATCGTCTCGATCACGGACCCCTCGGGCAATGTGATCTCCTGGGCCTCCGCCGGCCACGTCGGCTTCAAGGGCTCGCGCAAGTCCACCCCCTTCGCCGCGCAGATGGCCGCCGAGTCGGCCGCCCGCCGCGCGCAGGAGCACGGCATGCGCAAGGTCGACGTCTTTGTGAAGGGTCCCGGCTCCGGCCGTGAGACCGCGATCCGCTCGCTCCAGGCCACCGGCCTTGAGGTGGGTTCGATCCAGGACGTCACCCCCACCCCGCACAACGGCTGCCGCCCGCCGAAGCGGAGGCGCGTCTGACCTCAGGTGCGGTAGGTCGCATCTGAGGCTGATGTGCGGTATGGGCGGCTCGGCGCTTTCGTGCCGTGCCGCCCGTACTCTTGAACGGAGCAGTACCGAAGGACGTCAAATAGCGGGCGTCCCCAACTGAAGGATTCACGCATGCTTATCGCTCAGCGTCCGTCGCTGACCGAAGAGGTCGTCGACGAATACCGTTCGCGGTTCGTCATCGAGCCGCTGGAGCCGGGCTTCGGCTACACGCTCGGCAACTCGCTCCGCCGTACGCTCCTCTCCTCGATCCCGGGCGCCGCTGTCACCAGCATCCGGATCGACGGGGTCCTGCACGAGTTCACCACCGTGCCGGGCGTCAAGGAGGACGTCACCGACCTCATCCTCAACATCAAGCAGCTCGTCGTCTCCTCGGAGCACGACGAGCCGGTCGTGATGTACCTGCGCAAGCAGGGTCCCGGCCTGGTCACCGCCGCCGACATCGCCCCGCCGGCCGGTGTCGAGGTCCACAACCCGGACCTCGTCCTGGCGACGCTGAACGGCAAGGGCAAGCTGGAGATGGAGCTGACCGTCGAGCGCGGTCGCGGCTATGTCTCCGCCGTGCAGAACAAGCAGGTGGGCCAGGAGATCGGGCGTATCCCGGTCGACTCGATCTACTCGCCGGTGCTCAAGGTCACGTACAAGGTCGAGGCGACCCGAGTCGAGCAGCGCACCGACTTCGACAAGCTGATCGTCGATGTCGAGACCAAGCAGGCCATGCGGCCGCGTGACGCCATGGCGTCCGCGGGCAAGACCCTGGTCGAGCTGTTCGGCCTGGCGCGCGAGCTGAACATCGACGCCGAGGGCATCGACATGGGCCCGTCGCCGACGGACGCCGCGCTCGCCGCGGATCTGGCGCTGCCGATCGAGGAGCTGGAGCTGACCGTCCGGTCGTACAACTGCCTCAAGCGCGAGGGCATCCACTCCGTGGGTGAGCTGGTGGCGCGCTCCGAGGCGGATCTGCTGGACATCCGCAACTTCGGCGCGAAGTCGATCGACGAGGTCAAGGCGAAGCTGGCGGGGATGGGGCTGGCGCTCAAGGACAGCCCGCCCGGATTCGACCCGACGGCTGCGGCGGACGCGTTCGGGGCGGACGACGACGCGGACGCGGGCTTTGTGGAGACCGAGCAGTACTGAGTGGCCCCGGGCCCGGGGCTGGGGCTTTGTTCTCCCCCCCCCGGCCTGACCCCTTTTTTCCTTCGGG
>NZ_JBHVGV010000002.1:42288-57050 GCF_042800555.1 Streptomyces sp. NPDC057617
GGGGTTCGGAGAGGTGGATAAGAGACGGGGGCCCGGGGCTGGGGTTTTGTCCTCAACCGCCGGACGGGCTTGATTTTGCCGTGAGGCGGCCGCCTCACGGGAACTGACACCGGTACCTGATACGGCCGGTGCAGACACAAGGAGAAACACCATGCCGAAGCCCGCCAAGGGCGCCCGTCTGGGCGGCAGCGCCGCGCACGAGAAGCTGCTTCTCGCGAACCTCGCGAAGTCGCTCTTCGAGCACGGCCGCATCACCACGACCGAGGCGAAGGCCCGCCGCCTGCGTCCGGTCGCGGAGCGCTTCATCACCAAGGCGAAGAAGGGCGACATCCACAACCGTCGCCTGGTGCTCCGCTCGATCACGGACAAGGGCGTCGTGCACACGCTCTTCACCGAGATCGCGCCGCGGTACGAGAACCGCCCCGGTGGTTACACCCGTATCACCAAGATCGGCAACCGTCGTGGCGACAACGCCCCGATGGCGGTCATCGAGCTGGTCGAGGCCCTGACCGTGGCGCAGCAGGCGACCGGTGAGGCCGAGGCCGCCACCAAGCGCGCGGTCAAGGAAGACGCCCTCAAGAAGGACGAGGCTCCGGCCGAGGCCGTCGAGGACGCCAAGCCGGCCGAGGCCGCCGAGGCCAAGGCCGACGAGGCCGAGTCCAAGGACGCCTGAGCGTACGGACGACGCTGACGGACGGGTCCGCTCCCTCGGGGGCGGGCCCGTTCCGCTGTGAAGGGGAAGCGAGCAGGTGAGCGAGGACATCGAGGGAGCGGAGCCCGGATTCGTACGGGTGCGGCTGGACCTCTCGTACGACGGCAAGGACTTCTCCGGCTGGGCGAAACAGGCCGGCCGGCGCACCGTCCAGGGGGAGATCGAGGACGCGCTGCGTACGGTGACCCGTTCCTCGCGTACGTACGAGCTGACCGTCGCCGGGCGTACGGACGCGGGCGTGCACGCGCGCGGGCAGGTCGCGCATGTCGATCTGCCGGAGTCCGTGTGGGCCGAGCACCGGGAGAGGCTGCTGCGGCGGCTCGCGGGGCGGCTGGGCCATGATGTCCGGGTCTGGAAGGTCACCGAGGCGCCGGCGGGGTTCAATGCCCGCTTCTCGGCTCTCTGGCGGCGGTACGCGTACCGGGTGGTGGATCACCCCGGCGGTGTCGATCCGCTGCTGCGGGGTCATGTGCTGTGGCACGACTGGCCGTTGGACGTGGCGGCGATGAACGCGGCGTCGGCCGGGCTGCTCGGCGAGCACGACTTCGCGGCGTACTGCAAGCGGCGCGAGGGCGCCACGACCATCCGTACGCTCCAGCGGCTGGAGTGGGAGCGGGACGCGCACGGCGTGATCACCGCGACCGTACGGGCCGATGCCTTCTGCCACAACATGGTGCGGTCGCTGGTGGGCGCGCTGCTGTTCGTGGGCGACGGGCACCGGCCGGTGGAGTGGCCGGCGAAGGTGCTGGCGGCGGGGGTGCGGGACTCGGCGGTCCATGTCGTACGGCCGCACGGGCTGACGCTGGAGGAAGTCGGCTATCCCGAGGACGGGTTGCTGGCCTCCCGGAACCGGGAGGCGCGCAACAAGCGGACGCTGGGCGGGAGTTCGGGCGGGGTCCTGGGGGACGGCTGCTGCTAGGCCCGGCGAAGGCGCCGGGCCGCCCTCCGGAGCAGGCCCGGCTTCGGCTTCGCCGGCTCGGGCGGCTTCGGCGCCTTGGGGACCGCTACCCGCAGTGAGAGATCGGCCTGGGGTTTGGTCCAGTACGGCGTGATGCGGCGGTCCGGCGCGGTGGGGTGCGGTACGGGTGCGAGCCGCTCGGGGACGTCCGGGCCGCGCAGCGCGCCGAGCCGGGCCGTCTTGGTCCAGCCGAGCGCGGTGAACCGTACGTACAGGTCCCAGACGCCGTCGCCGAGCGGTGCCCCGTCCACGGCGGTGGCGGGATCGAGGGCCGCGGTCCCGGTGACACTCAGCGCGCCGCCTTCGTGGCGGACGGTGAGGTCGGTGGGCAGCCGGTGTTCGGCGCCGCCCGCGCGCTCGCGCAGGACGAGGACGGCGGTGGCCTTGTCGGGGGCGGCCCCGCCGGTGAGCGGCTCGCGCGCGAAGCGCTCCAGCAGGGCGGGGGAGAGGCCGGCCGGTGCGAGAGCCGGTTCGCTGTCTGCCGTAGTGGTGAGGCCCAAGAGGCCTTCCGCGGCGAGGAGTTCGGCGGTGAAGGCGACCCGGAGCGCGCCACCCCCGTCCCAGGACAGCGCGTCCAGCCGGGCCCGGCAGGCGACCGAGGCGTCCCAGCGCGCGAGCGCCGTCAGCTCGTCGGGGCGGTCGTCGGTGATCAGCCCGACGGCGAGCCGGCGCGCGACCGGCAGCCCGGCCACGGCCGTGGGGGAGATCCGGTGCACGACGACCTTGCGGATCTCGTAGAACAGCTCGCGCCGCGCGTTGTCGTCCAGATCGAGCAGCCGCTTGCCGCTCAGCCGGTCCAGGATCTCCACCCGCAGCCAGCGCCGGTGCAGCCGGTCCCGCGCGGCCCCGGGCTCGGTGAGTACGTCGGTCCGCTCCAGGAGCCCGCTCAGCGCGCCGTAGAACGCCCCGGGCGGTACGGGCGTGCCAGCGGCGCGCGGCGGCCCGTACTGGTAGCAGACACGGCTCCCCAGGACCGCCGTACGCCCCGCCCGCAGCGTCGCCTCGGCCGTGAACGCCTGCCCGGCCAGCGGGCGGCCCTCGGGGAAGCGGAGGCCGTGCCGGGCGAGGAAGGCGCGGTCGAAGAGCTTGTCGGGGGTGAGGCTGTCGGCGAGCGGGTCCTTGGCGAGCGTGGCCCGCGGCCGGTCCCGTACGAAAAGCTCGCGCGGCACCGGCCGGCCCTTGCCCGCGGGCTTCCCGGCGACGATGTCGGCGTCGTGCTCGATGCCGTACGCGTACATGCGCTCCAGGGCGTCGGCGGTCAGGCGGTCGCCGGGCTCCATGAACAGGACGTACGAGCCGGTGGCGGCGTCGGCCCCGGCGTTGCGCGGCTCGGTGCCGGGCGGGGCCGCGTCCACCTGGATCACCTCGATGTCCTGGGCGGGCAGGGTCTGGGCGGTCAGTGAGGCGAGCGTGGACGCGACGGCCTCCGGATCCGCCCCGGCGGTGGGGACGACGACGCTGACCTTGGGCGGCCGGGGGCCGGGCGCCGCGTCGGTGGCGCCTACGGTCAGGGCCAGCCCCTCGCCGTCCAGCGCGGCGGCGATCTCGCGGCCGGTCTCATGGCCGCCGAGGATCTCCGGCGCGGGCAGGCCGATGTCGCCGGGCGCGGTGCTCTCGCCGACCCGCGTGTACCGGTCGAATCCGGCGCCCATGAGCCGGATCCGTACCTCCCACGCCCCTTCGCCCAGCGGCGCGCCGCCCGCCGCGCGCAGCGGGTCGACGGCGAAGGTGCCGGTCACGACGGGCCGTACGAGCACGGTGTCGCCCTCGGACTCCTCTTCCAGGACCAGAGAGGTCTCACAGGGCATGACCCACACATGCGCGGTCTCTTTGTGGTGCAGGAGCACATCGGTCCGGAAGGTCTTCAGCTCCTCGGTCACCTCGACGGGCTCGGCGAGGATCCCGTCGGTCAGGGCGGGTGCGAGGAAGTACCGCTCGCCGCGTCGCGCCAGCAGCAGCCCCGAGCCGTCGGGACCGCCCTCGAAGTGTGCGCTGAAGGTGGCCTTGAACCTGTCTCGGTTCCATCGCGGCTCGCCGACTGTGCAGCGGGCCACCAGCTCCGCCTGGCGGCGCGTGAACTCGGTCAGCTCCGCCGGTCTGTCCTGCCGGAGCAGCTCCGATCTGGTGCGCTGGGCGCCGGCCAGCCCCCGGTGCACCCCGTCCGTCATGAACTCCTCGGCCAGCTCGCGCACCACCTCGTACGGATCGTCGCGGAACGGCGGGTCGATCAGCAGGCCGCTGGGCGGCACCCCCAGCCGGTGCAGCATCTCCACCCGGTAGAAGCGGCGCAGCAGCCGGTCGCGCTGTGCTCCCGGCTCGGTGCCCTCGACGACGGTCGCCATGATCTGGCGGAGATTCCCGTAGTACCACCGCGGGTCCATGGCCGAGGTGCCCGCGTTCTCGGCGTCCTCGCGCGCCCAGTACGCGTAACAGACGTAGTCGCCGAGTACGGAGACGACGGACGCCTTGAGATAGGCGCGGACCATGAAGAGCTGGTCCTCCAGGATCCAGGGCCCCTCGGGGTGCACGATGCCGTGCTCGCGCAGGAACGCCGTACGGAACATCTTGTGCGGGGTGAGGCTGTCGATGAGCGGGGCGTCCCACACCGTGCAGCTCTCGCGGGTGCGGCTCATCAGTCCGTACGGGACGCCCCTGCTGCGGAAGTTGCTGGCGACCTTGCCGATCACGATGTCCGAGCCGTTGCGCCGCGCCATTCCGTACAGCCGCTCCAGCGCCTCGGGCATCAGCCGGTCGTCGTGGTCGGCGAACTGGACGTACGTACCGTTGGCCTGCTCCACACCCACATTGCGGGGCTTGCCGGGCCAGCCCGAGTTGGGGATGCGGGTCATCCGGAAGTGGGGGTGCTCGGCGGTGAGCGCTGCCAGCCGGGCGGGCGTGCCGTCGGTCGAGCCGTCGTCGACGAAGAGCACCTCGAACTCGGAGCTGGGCAGTGTCTGCCGGAGCAGTGACTCGACCAGCGGCTCGATATGGCTGCCCGAGTTGTACGTCGGCACCACCACCGTGACTTCGACCGTCATCCGCCCCACACCTTCGTGTCGCTCACCGTTTCTCTACGTGCCGCACAGACTTTACGCGGGCTGCCACTACGGCCCCGCAGTCGATCCGGAGCCCGGCGGACAGATCGTTGCCCGCGCCGACCCAGGCGCCGTCACCGACGACCACCGCGTCCAGGCTGGTGCCCGCACCGACCACGGCCTGTCGGCCGATCACACTGCGCCGTACGCACGCGCCTGCCGCGATCCTGGCGCCCGGCAGCACGACACTGCCCTCGACCACCGCACCCTCCGCGATCTCCGCCCCCTCGCCGACCACGGTCCCGCCGCGCAGCGCCGCCCCCGGATGCACCCGGGCGCCGGGCAGGACGAGGGCCTCGCCGACCGGTCCCGGCAGCGCGGGGGAGTGCACGATGCCGCGTACGAGATCGGCGGAGCCCTGGACGAAGGCCGCCGGGGTGCCCAGGTCGAGCCAGTACGTGTCGTCCACCACACCCCGGACAGGGACACCCGAGGCCAGTAGCCCCGGGAAGGTCTCACGCTCCACGGACACCACCCGGCCCGCCGGGATCCGGTCGATGACGGAGCGGGTGAAGACATAACAGCCCGCGTTGATCTGGTCGGTGACGATCTGCTCGGGCGACTCGGGCTTCTCCAGGAACGCCAGCACCCGCCCGTCCGGGTCGGTCGGCACCAGCCCGAAGGCGCGCGGATCGGGCACCCGCGTCAGATGCAGCGTGACCGCCGCGCCGGACGCGCGATGGCCCTCGCGCAGGGCGGCGATGTCCAGTCCGGACAGGATGTCCCCGTTGAACACCAGCACCGGTTCGTCGGGCCCGCAGCGCAGCCGCCGGGCCGCGTTGCGGATCGCGCCCCCGGTGCCCAGCGGCTCGGCCTCGGTCTCGTACTCCAGGCGCAGCCCGAACCGGGCGCCGTCGCCGAAGTACGGTTCGAACAGCTCGGCGAGGTACGAGGTGGCGAAGACGACCCGGGTGACCCCGGCCGCCGCCGCGCGTGCGAGCTGGTGGGCGAGGAACGGGACGCCGGCCACCGGAAGCAGCGGCTTGGGAGTGTGGCTGGTCAGCGGCCGCAGCCGGCTTCCCTGGCCACCGACAAGAAGGATCGCCTCGGTCATAACGGTGTGTTCCGCCTTCCCCCGTGGGACGGGGCGGAACAGACGGGCGCGGCCGGGCACGCTCCCTCGCGCGTCCGGCCCGGCTCCGGGTCCCCCCCAACGCCTTCAGTGGCATGCCGGCCGCCAGGCACCCCCCGGTACCCGTTCTGCGGAGGCCGACAGAAGCCACATCGTGGCACATGTGCGCGGTTCGTGAAGGCCGAATGCGAAGATACGCGCGATTAGGGCCCGTTGTACGTGATGTCTGTGCCGGGCGGGGCTGGTGCTGTACGACGAGGCGTCAGATGGCGGGGTGTCAGGTGGCGGGGGCCGTGGCCGCCGCGGAGGCCTGGGCGCGGCCCCGGCCGAGGATCTGCCGGAAGGTGAACTCGGCTATGTCGTCGCCGGTGGTGTAGACGTTCTTGTCCGACTCGGTGACGTTCTTGCCGCTGGTGAAGCCGCCGACCGTGAAGTACACGTACCGGCCTATGGAGTTGGTGACCTTGCGGCAGACCGAGGGAGCCCGGCAGAAGACCGGGACACCGTCCCCGGAGAGCGAGGCGATACCGTCCTCCGCCTCCTCCTTGGCCTTCAGCGCCTGCGCCTCCTTCTCGAAGACCGCGACACCGACGGTCACCGCCACCCCGTCCTTGCTGTAGGTGGCGCGGATGACCTGGTCGCAGCCGTTCGAGGCGAGGATGGAGCCGAGGGCGCCCTGCGCGGCCGCGGCGCAGTTGGTCGTACGGGCCGTCGCGCCCTTCTGGTAGACGCGGTCGCCCATCGTCAGCCTGCCGCCGGGGAACAGGGTTTCCGCGCTCAGCGGCGCCCTGTCCTTGTCGGCGCTGGCGATGAAGTCCTGCGGGTCCGGCGGGGGCAGCGGATCGACCGAGGAGAAGGTCGGCTCCGGCACCGCGCTCTCGCTCGGCAGCTCCGGGGCGGTGGGCAGCTCGGTGGCGGTCCTGTCCGAGGCCCGGTCGTCGCCGCCGTTCATGGAGACGACCGCGGTCGCCACGATCGCGCCGACCGCGGCGGTCGCCAGCACCCCGCCGCCGATCATCAGCCAGCGCTTGCGGCGGGCACGCGCGGCGGAGGCGTCGGCCAGCGCCGCCCAGTCCGGTGTCTGCGTTCCGTACGGGTCCTGTCCGGGGCCGCCGGGGCCGCCCCAGGGTCCCCCCTGCCCAAAGCTCATGCCGCGCAGTTTAAGGCCGCCCGCACGGGTGTTGTGCCCGGGAGCGGGAACACCCCGCAGGGAAGGTGCGCAGAAGGAGCACGGACGGAAACGCGGACCGGCCCGAACAGTCACGAACCGAACGGTCACGAACCGGAAAAGGATTGGGCCCCGGGGCCCGCTGCCCCGACAATGCGCACCATGGGACATCTTGAGGCCGCGCACCTGGAGTACTACCTCCCCGACGGACGGGTGCTGCTCGGCGACGCCTCGTTCCGGGTCGGGGAGGGCGCCGTCGTCGCCCTCGTCGGCGCCAACGGCGCGGGCAAGACGACACTGCTCCGGCTGATCGCGGGGGAACTGGAGCCGCACGGCGGCACGGTCACGGTCAGCGGCGGGCTCGGCGTGATGTCGCAGTTCGTGGGCTCGGTGCGTGATGAGCGTACGGTCCGTGACCTGCTGGTCTCGGTCGCCCAGCCGCGTATCAGGGAGGCCGCGGCGGCCGTCGACGCGGCCGAGCACGCGATCATGACCGTGGACGACGAGGCCGCGCAGATGCGGTACGCGCAGGCGCTCAGCGACTGGGCGGAGGCGCGCGGCTACGAGGCCGAGACGGTCTGGGACATGTGCACCACGGCCGCGCTGGGCGTCACGTACGAGAAGGCGCAGTGGCGCGAGCTGCGCACCCTGAGCGGCGGCGAGCAGAAACGGCTGGTGCTGGAGGCGCTGCTGCGCGGCCCCGACGAGGTGCTGCTGCTGGACGAGCCGGACAACTATCTGGACGTACCGGGCAAGCGCTGGCTGGAGGAACGCCTCAAGGAGACCCGTAAGACCGTCCTCTTCGTCTCCCACGACCGGGAGCTGCTGGCCAGGGCGGCCGAGAAGATCGTCAGCGTGGAGCCGGGCCCGGCCGGCTCGGACGTCTGGGTGCACGGCGGCGGCTTCGGTACGTACCACGAGGCGCGCAAGGAGCGCTTCGCCCGCTTCGAGGAGCTGAAACGGCGCTGGGACGAGGAGCACGCCCGGCTGAAGGCGCTGGTCCACCGGCTGCGGCAGCAGGCGGCGATCAGCCCGGACATGGCCTCGCGCTACCGGGCGATGCAGACGCGCTTCAAGAAGTTCGAGGACGCGGGGCCGCCGCCGGAGCCGCCGCGCGAGCAGGAGATCACGATGCGGCTGCGCGGCGGCCGGACCGGGGTACGGGCGCTGACCTGCGAGGGCCTGGAGCTGACCGGTCTGATGAAGCCGTTCTCGCTGGAGATCTACTACGGGGAGCGGGTCGCCGTCCTCGGCTCGAACGGCTCCGGCAAGTCCCACTTCCTGCGGCTGCTCGCCGGGCAGGACGTCCGGCACACGGGGGTGTGGAAGCTGGGCGCCCGGGTCGTACCGGGACACTTCGCCCAGACCCATGCCCACCCTGAGCTGCTGGGGCGCACGCTCGTCGACATCCTGTGGACCGAGCACGCGAAGGACCGGGGCGGGGCGATGAGCGTCCTGCGCCGGTACGAGCTGGAGCGCCAGGGCGACCAGCCGTTCGAGAAGCTCTCCGGCGGGCAGCAGGCGCGCTTCCAGATCCTGCTGCTGGAGCTGGCGGGTACGACGGCGCTGCTGCTGGACGAGCCGACGGACAACCTGGACCTGGAGTCGGCGGAGGCGCTCCAGGAGGGGCTTGAGGCGTACGACGGGACGGTGCTGGCGGTGACGCACGACCGCTGGTTCGCGCGGTCCTTCGACCGGTATCTGGTGTTCGGCTCGGACGGGGTGGTCCGCGAGACGCCGGAGCCGGTCTGGGACGAACGCCGGGTGGAGCGGGCGCGGTAGGGCTGGGCGGCGGGTGCGCCTGCGGCGGGCGTTCCCCACCCCGCCCCTTCCCGAACCGGGGGGTCCGCCCCCAGGCCCCCGGGTCCTCAATTGCCGGACGGGCTTGATTTTCCGGGGGCGGACCCCCCACGCCCACCCGTCGTTTTGACCCGTACGGCGCACCGACGGTATCCTTCTGGTTCGTTATGCGTATTGGCTTGGTCGTTCTCACGCGAGGGGCCCTTACGCCGGTCCACCGGGCCGATGACCAGCGACAGGCAGCGGGTTGCGTCCCCGTATGCAGGTCAGGGCTGTCGTGATCGCCGGGTGGCCTTGTCAGGACTCACTCACTGAAGAAGCGAAGGCTACGACCGTGCGTACGTACAGCCCCAAGCCCGGCGATGTGACGCGTCAGTGGCACATCATCGACGCGCAGGACATCGTCCTGGGCCGTCTGGCGACCACCGCCGCAACCCTTCTCCGGGGCAAGCACAAGCCGATCTACGCCCCCCACGTCGACACCGGTGACTTCGTCATCATCATCAACGCGGAGAAGGTGCACCTGTCCGGCAACAAGCGGACCCAGAAGATGGCCTACCGCCACTCCGGCTACCCCGGCGGTCTGCGCTCCGTCCGCTACGACGAGCTGCTCGACAAGAACCCGGAGAAGGCCGTCGAGAAGGCCGTCAAGGGCATGCTCCCGAAAAACACCCTGGGCCGTCAGATGCTCTCGAAGCTGAAGGTCTACGCGGGCGACCAGCACCCGCACGCCGCTCAGCAGCCGGTCCCGTTCGAGATCACCCAGGTCGCGCAGTAGTTCCGGCCACCCCCTAAGACGAAAAGAAATCTGAGGAGCATCGTGGCCGAGACCACTGTTGAGAACCCTGTCGAAGGCGCCGAGGGCGAGGAGACCTTCGACGCGGTGACGACCTTCGAGTCGGAGACGCCCGTCGAGGGCGAGTACACCTCCGAGTCCCTGGCGTCGCGCTTCGGCGACCCGCAGCCCGCGGCCGGCCTGGGCCGCCGCAAGAACGCCATCGCCCGTGTCCGGATCGTCCCGGGCAGCGGCAAGTGGAAGATCAACGGGCGCACCCTTGAGGACTACTTCCCCAACAAGGTGCACCAGCAGGAAGTAAACGAGCCGTTCAAGGTGCTCGAACTGGACAACCGTTACGACGTCATCGCCCGGATCTCCGGCGGCGGCGTCTCCGGCCAGGCCGGCGCCCTGCGCCTCGGCGTGGCCCGCGCGCTGAACGAGGCGGACGTGGACAACAACCGCGCCCCGCTGAAGAAGGCCGGCTTCCTGAGCCGCGACGACCGTGCCGTCGAGCGCAAGAAGGCCGGTCTCAAGAAGGCGCGCAAGGCCCCGCAGTACAGCAAGCGTTAATCGCTGCTGGCCGGTCCAGGCATTACGCCTCTACGGCAATCGTTCGCCCCGGCGGCACTCCGTGCTGCCGGGGCGTTCGTTTTATCGGTGATCGCGGGCGTATAACAGCATCAGACGATCAGTGTTTTTGCGTTTTCGTGTTTTTTTCGGAGGGAGAGCTGTGGGACGACTCTTCGGTACGGACGGTGTGCGCGGTGTCGCCAACGCCGATCTGACGGCCGAGCTGGCGCTCGGTCTGTCGGTCGCCGCGGCGCATGTGCTCGCCGAGGTGGGGACGTTCGACGGGCACCGGCCCACGGCTGTGGTCGGCCGTGATCCCCGGGCGTCCGGCGAATTCCTGGAGGCCGCGGTCGTGGCCGGACTCGCCAGCGCGGGAGTGGACGTCCTGCGCGTCGGTGTGCTGCCCACCCCAGCGGTGGCGTATCTCACCGGCGCGTTGGGTGCCGACCTCGGCGTGATGCTGTCCGCGAGTCACAACGCCATGCCGGACAACGGCGTCAAGTTCTTCGCGCGCGGCGGGCACAAGCTCGCGGACGAGTTGGAGGACCGTATCGAGACGCTGTACGAGCAGCACCGCACCGGCGCCCCCTGGGAGCGGCCCACCGGGGCGGGCGTCGGCCGGGTCCGTACGTACGACGAGGGCTTCGACCGGTACGTGGCGCATCTCATCGGGGTGCTGCCGAACCGGCTCGACGGGCTGAAGGTCGTCCTGGACGAGGCGCACGGCGCGGCGGCCCGGGTCTCCCCCGAGGCCTTCGCACGGGCCGGCGCCGAGGTCATCACGATCGGCGCCGAGCCGGACGGGCTGAACATCAACGACGGCTGCGGCTCCACGCACCTCGGCCCGCTCAAGGCCGCGGTCGTCGAGCACGGCGCGGACTTCGGCATCGCCCACGACGGCGACGCGGACCGCTGTCTCGCGGTGGACGCGGCCGGCGAGGAGGTCGACGGCGACCAGATCCTCGCGGTGCTGGCCCTGGCGATGCGCGAGGCGGGCACCCTGCGCGGAGACGCGGTGGTCGGCACGGTGATGTCCAACCTCGGCTTCAAGCTGGCGATGGAGCGCGAGGGCATCCACCTGGTCGAGACGGCCGTCGGTGACCGGTACGTACTGGAGTCGATGAAGGAGCACGGCTACGCCCTCGGCGGCGAGCAGTCGGGCCATGTCATCGCCCTCGACCACGCCACCACCGGCGACGGCACCCTCACCGGTCTGCTGCTGGCGGCCCGGGTCGCGGCGACCGGCCGTACCCTCGCGGACCTCGCGGGGGTGATGCGGCGGCTGCCGCAGGTACTGGTCAACGTGCCCGATGTCGACAAAACCCGGGTGCACACCTCGGCGGAACTGGCGGCCGCGGTGTCCGAGGCCGAATCCGAACTGGGCTCCACCGGCCGTGTCCTCCTGCGCCCCTCGGGCACGGAGCCCCTGGTACGCGTCATGGTCGAGGCCCCCGACATCGACCAGGCCAGATCAGTCGCGAGCCGCCTCGCGGACGCGGTGAAGTCGGCGCTGGGCTGAAGAGCGGGCTCGTAACCAGCGGGCCTTCCGGAAGGAACGATCCGGCGACTGTTGCCGAGCAGGGTGCGGGGTGGCCAGGCCGCTCCCGCACCCGTGGTCTTTGTCGGTCTTTACTGCCTTTGTCACTGCCTTTGTCGCCTTTGCTGAGGCGCTACGCGATGGCCAGTGCGTTGACCACGTCCGTGGCCGTCAGCAGACGCACCGCGTCGGCGTTCAGTCCGGCGGGGTGCAGGGCGTACACCTGGGAACCGCCGGCCAGGGCGATGTCTCCGCGCACGAGGAACGCCAGCTCGGCCCCGGCCGGATCGAGGCCCCGGTCCTGGCCCTGGACGTCCACGGGATCCTGGTCGGGACTTCCGATACGGGCGGCGAAGGCAAGGGGGTCCTCGCCCTCGCGCCTGCGGTACGTACTCGCCGAACCGTCGGTATGGCGGACGACCACCGTTCCGGCCCGGGCGGCCGCCTGCCAGACCGCCAGTTCGCCGAGGCCGACGCGCGCGCCCGACGCGAACAGGTCGTTCAGACTCCGGCCGAGCAGCGCCACTTTGTCCACATGCCGGTGCACCGCGTGGTCGGTGCCGGACACGCTCTGGACGACGTCCAGCCAGCGCATCGTCCGCGCCCGCACGTCCAGAAGCAGCGGGACACACGCCCGGGACGTACCGGTCAGGTCGAAGCGCTGCTCGACCGTGCGCGGATCGAAGATCTCGCCGTGGCCGGGCGGTTCGTCGCGAACCATGAAACCGGCGAAGGCCTCGCCGAGTTCGGTGAACGGCACGTTGTTGTACGAGAGGACGAGCGCGACCGCGTAGCGCGCACCGGCCTCCGCCAGTCGGGCCAGGTCCAGATCGATGAACTCGCTCGCGCCTCGCGGGGCCGGAGCGCTCGTCAGATCGCCGGAGTGCACGGCTCCGGTGCCGGCGAAGCGCAGCTCCGTGTAGTCGCAGGTGCCGATGTGCTCCCACCGCTCGTCGAACAGGGCCAGGGAGAGATCCAGATCGGTACGGCCCGAGGTGTCGCTCTCCATCCAGTGGAGGAACAGCCGGAGGATCTTCCCGGCGGCCGGGCCGCTCCCGGTGCCGTCCGTGTCCGGGCCGCCGTGGGTGTCCGTGTTCGGCAGGGGCAGTTCGCTGCCGCGCGGGAGCGTCACGAGCGCCCGGGACGCGGTCCGTTCCGTGAACGGCGCGATCATCCCGTCCAGCCCGGCGTCCACGACGGCCAGGCCGACCGGCCCGCGCGCGGCGGCACGTCGTACCACCTCGGCGGTGAGCGCGCGGACGGCGTCCTCGGCCGGGCCGGCGGGCAGCGGTGGCCGGGTGTCCTCGCTCACGTAGACCCGCGCGTTGCCGCCCTTCGGGAAGAAGACGCGGAGGGGATTCCCGGGTCGGCGACGGCTGCGTACCGCTCCCAGTGCGGAGAGCAGCACGGCCGGGGAAACGCGCGGCAGCGCGGCGGCGAGCGCGTCCACGACCACGCGGCCGTCCGGCCCGGCCAGCCGCAGCAGATGGTCGAGTCGGCGCAGCAGTTCGCCCGGCCGCTGGGAGAGCAGGGCGGTGGCGGCGGGGATGTCGCGCTCGGCGAGAGCGGTCTCGACCCGGTGTCCCCAGGCGTTCACCGTGACCCTCCCGGACCTCGTGATCTGCCCACCGGACCGGTCGATGCCGTCGGGCACATCGGCCGCGCCGGCCGTGGCCGTGCCGTTCGTGACCTCGGCGCCCGCGATTACCTCGGCGCCCGTGGTCACCTCGACGCCCGCGGTCGCTTCGGCGGCCGTACGCAGGGCGGCGCCGAGGCGGTCGTCGGACAGCCCGGTCCCGCGCAGCGCGGCTACGGCGAGTGCGGCGCGCGGGTGGCGGTCCGCGTACTCGAAGGGATGCAGCGCGTGGGCCGCCCGGATCCACGCGCGCCGGTGGCGGCGCATGTCGGCGACGGCGAGCACCGGGTCGAGCGCGTCGAGCGCGGTGAGCAGGGCCCGGCGCACCGGGCGCGGGACGGGCGCGATACGCGCCATGTTCACCAGTCCGGGATCGCCGCCGGACAGGACGGCGAGCAGCCGCAGGATGTCGGTGGCCGTGTCGAGCCGGGCGGTGACAGCGGGCAGTGCGGTGGCCCGGTGCTCCGGCGCGTGCAGCAGCCAGGCCAGGACGCGCGCCTTGGTCTCCCGGCCGGGCAGGTCCGAGGGCAGCCAGTCCAGTGCGGTGCGGTCACGGGTGCCGAGGAACAGGACGAGATCGTCCGTCTCCTGCGGGGAGAGCGCGGCGGTACGGGCGAGGAGCCCGCCCAGTTCCTCACCGGCGGCCTCGGCGCGCGCGGCGAAGTCGCCCCCGTACGCCAGGACTCGTACCCGGGACGGCAGCGCTTGGCGCCGTCGGAAGGTGAGGCGCGGGCGGGAGGAGGGCCGCAGGAACGGGTCGTCGGCGTCGAGGATCCGGTGGCAGATCGGGCAGGCGGAGAAGTCCGATCCGTCGAAGCAACTCCGGCAGACGAGATGCGCGCAGGGCGAGACGGCGTGGACGGTGCCGACCGTGCCGCAGAGGACGCACGGCTGGTGCGGATGCTGGAACAGCAGGGTCAGCATCCGGTTGACGAAGTACCTGCCCGTGTTGCCCGGCGTGCTTTCCGGGAAGCGGCGGAACAGCGGCGTGTGGTCACGGTCGGAGCCGAGCGCCTCGTCGACGTCCGCGAGCAGGGCGTGTCCGGCGGCGGCCAGCGCCTCGGGGCTCCGCGCGGCGAATGCCTGGCGCAGCTGCGCGGAGAGCAGGAAGCCGCGCTCAAGGAGATCGGCTTCCAGCAGCGCGACGCCCGCGAGGCTCTCGGGTACGGGTACGGCAGCGGCGGCGGGCAGATACACGGCGCCACGGCGGAGCAGCAGCGCGAGGGCGAGGCCGCGTGTGTCGTCGTTCGCGTCGTCGGTGCTCGTACCGTCCGGGCGCGTGGTGGTGGTCATATCCGTCGGTCCCCCCCCGGGTGCCCGGCGCGGGCCGCCGGGCCTGAGACGCCGCGGCGAACGCGCCCCCCCCCAGGAGGGTGGCGACGCCGAAGGGGACAATAAGGGGGAGGGGGGCGCGACCCGGCTCCTCTTCAACCGAA
>NZ_JBHVGV010000002.1:57060-104484 GCF_042800555.1 Streptomyces sp. NPDC057617
CCGCCCGTACTCCCCGTACGGGCGGCGCGGCGTCGAAGTGGACGCGCGGGCGGAGGGTTGACGCACTCGGTTTCATTCACAGTGAAAGTGAGGGAGAAGGAAGCACGTCCGAAGAGCCGCCCGGCGCCCGCTGAAGGTATCAATGAGACGGTGACCGGTGCATCCGGGATTCCGCGCGGCTCCTCGTCACACGGGGGACGTGTCCCCGGAGCCGGTACGGCTTTCACGCTCTCCAGGCTCTGCACGCTCTGCACGCTCCGCAGGTTCTGCACGCTCCGCAGGCCCGGCGCCCCCGGTCTGCCCGCGCCGCCGTACCCGTCCCCGCTGGGCCGTCCAGATCAGTTTCTGGGTGATCAGGGTGAGTGTGCCCGCGACCAGGATTCCGGCCAGGTTCAGCAGGAGTTGGCCGCTGGAGCCCCAGACCTGGGCGTAGTCCCCGTATCCCAGCGCGACCGCGGCGTTGGCGGCGGCGGGGACGGTGGTCACCGAGATGGCGACGCCGACCAGTGCGCCCGAGCGCGACGAGGTCAGCGAGAGCATTCCGGCGATCCCCGCGAGGACGGCGACGACCAGCGAGAACGGGTCCGGGTTCCAGATGAACGAGGTGTTCGGGCGCTCCGCCTCCAGCATCGCGCGGGTGAAGAGCCCGAAGTTGTCCATCAGCAGGCCGAACGCCGTCGTCAGCGCCATCGCCACCGCGAAACCGCCGATCAGCGCCACCAGCGAGCGCCACGCCAGCTTCGGGGCGCGCTGCACCAGCGCCGTACAGACCCCGGCCAGCGGCCCGAACTCCGGGCCGACCGCCATCGCGCCGACGATCAGGATCGCGTTGTCGAGCACCACACCGCAGGCCGCGATCATCGTCGCCAGGGTCAGGAACGCCAGATAGGTGAAGGAGAGCGTGGACTCCTCGTGGGTCACGTCCTCCAACTGCTCCCACAGCACGGCGTCGACGCCCTCGCCCGGAGCCTCCTCCTCCGCCTTCTCCGCCCGCTCGGACAGCGACAGATCGATGTTCTCGACGGAGATGGAGCCGCTCCTGTCGAGCCCGAGACCGCGCAGATCGGAGATCAGCTCGTCGCCCGCCTCGCGCGCCACATCGACCATGACGAGATCGCCCAGCGGATCGCGTGCGGCGCCGGGTATGACGACGAGATGCGCGGTGCCGACCGTGCGCTCGACGGCCCGTACGACCTCGTCGGTACTGCCGTCCGGCACGAGCAGACGGAGATGCAGCATGCCGGCGACTCCTCGGAGTGCTTGGGTGTCCGGAGTTCTCGGGGCTTTCAGAGCTTACGGAGCGAGAGCCGCTGGACCTTGTGGTCGGGACCCTTGCGCAGCACCAGGGTGGCACGGCTCCTGGTGGGCGCCACGTTCTCCAGGAGATTGGGCTTGTTGATGGTGCGCCACATCGTACGGGCGTAGTCCAGGGCCTCTTCCTCGGAGACCTGGGTGTACTTCCTGAAGTACGAGGACGGGTCCTGGAACGCGGTCGCGCGCAGCGCCCGGAACCGGTTCAGATACCAGCTCTCGATGTCCTCCGCGCGCGCGTCCACGTACACGCTGAAGTCGAAGTAGTCCGCGAGCCCGACCCGGGTCCTGCCGTCCTTGCCCGGCAGAGCGGGCTGGAGGACATTGAGCCCCTCGACGATCAGGATGTCCGGGTGCCGTACGGTGAGCCGCTCGCCCGGCACGATGTCGTAGATCAGATGCGAGTAGACGGGCGCGGTGACCTCGTCCTTGCCCGCCTTGATGTCGGCGACGAACCGGGTCAGGGCCCGCCGGTCGTACGACTCGGGGAAGCCCTTGCGCGACATCAGCCCGCGCGCCTTCAGCTCCGCCATGGGCAGCAGAAAGCCGTCCGTGGTGACGCGTTCGACCCGGGGGTGCTCAGGCCAGCGCGCGAGGAGCGCCTGGAGCAGCCGCGCCACGGTGGACTTCCCGACCGCCACGCTTCCGGCCACCCCTATGACGAACGGGGTCCCGCGCTGCGCGCCGTGCCCGTTGCCCGCGTCCCCGAGGAAGGTGTTGAGCGCCCCGCGCAGCCCGGCCGTGGCCTGCACATAGAGGTTCAGCAGCCGGGACAGCGGCAGATAGACGTCCCGTACCTCGTCGAGATCGATCACATCCCCCAGCCCGCGCAGCCGCTCCACCTCCTCCGCGGTCAGCGGCAGCGGTGTCCTCTCCCGCAGCGCGCTCCACTCGTCGCGGCTCAGGTCCACGAACGGGGTCGGACCGTGCTCCGCCCGGCGGGGGACACTGGGTGGCGGCGATGTGATCACACTTCATTGTCCCGGATCGGTTACGGGGGGCGCGGGGGCGGGCCCCTTAGGGTGCCGGTATGTGTGGAATCGTGGGTTACGTCGGCGGACAGTCGGCGCTTGATGTGGTCATCGCGGGCCTCAAACGGCTCGAATACCGCGGGTACGACTCCGCCGGAGTCGCGGTCCTCGCCGACGGCGGGCTGGCCGCGGCCAAGAAGGTGGGCAAGCTCGTCAATCTGGAGAAGGAGCTGGTGGAACGGCCCCTGCCGGCCGGGGTCACCGGCATCGGGCACACCCGGTGGGCCACGCACGGCGCGCCCACCGACGCCAACGCGCACCCCCATCTCGACAACGCCGGCCGTGTCGCCGTCGTACACAACGGGATCATCGAGAACTTCGCCGCGCTCCGGGCCGAACTGGCCGACCGCGGCCATGACCTCGGCTCCGAGACCGACACCGAGGTCGTCTCGCACCTGCTCGCCGAGGCGTTCTCGTCGAGCGGCGACCTCGCCGAGTCGATGCGGCAGGTGTGCCGCAGGCTGGAGGGCGCCTTCACCCTCGTCGCCGTACATGCGGACGAACCGGACGTGGTGGTCGGCGCCCGCCGCAACTCGCCGCTGGTGGTCGGTGTCGGGCAGGGCGAGTCCTTCCTCGCCTCGGACGTCGCCGCGTTCATCGCCCACACCCGGTCCGCGATCGAGCTGGGCCAGGACCAGGTCGTGGAGCTGCGCCGGGACGGGGTGACGGTGACGGACTTCGCGGGCGACCCGGCCGAGGTCCGCTCGTACCACATCGACTGGGACGCGTCGGCCGCCGAGAAGGGCGGCTACGACTACTTCATGCTCAAGGAGATCGCCGAGCAGCCCAAGGCCGTCGCGGACACCCTCCTCGGCCGGATCGACGCCCAGGGCGCGCTGACCATAGACGAACTGCGCATCCCGCAGTCGGTGCTCCGCGAGGCCGACAAGGTCGTCATCGTGGCCTGCGGTACGGCCTTCCACGCCGGACTGATCGCGAAGTACGCCATCGAGCACTGGACCCGGCTGCCCTGCGAGGTGGAGCTGGCCAGCGAGTTCCGCTACCGCGACCCCATCCTGGACCGGCGCACCCTGGTGATCGCCATCTCGCAGTCCGGCGAGACCATGGACACCCTGATGGCGCTGCGGCACGCCCGCGAGCAGGGCGCGAAGGTGCTGGCCATCTGCAATACGAACGGCTCGACCATTCCGCGGGAGTCCGACGCGGTCCTCTACACCCACGCGGGCCCCGAGGTCGCCGTCGCGTCCACCAAGGCCTTCCTGACCCAGCTCGTCGCCTGCTATCTGCTCGCGCTCTATCTCGGCCAGCGGCGCGGTACGAAGTGGGGCGACGAGATCCGGGCCGTCATCAGGGACCTGTCGCAGATCGCGGGCGAGGTGGAGCGGGTCCTGGAGACGATGGAGCCGGTACGGGCCCTGGCGCGCTCCCTCGCGGACAAGCGGACGGTGCTGTTCCTGGGCCGTCATGTGGGGTATCCGGTGGCCCTGGAGGGCGCGCTCAAGCTCAAGGAGCTGGCGTACATGCACGCCGAGGGCTTCGCGGCCGGCGAGCTGAAGCACGGCCCGATCGCGCTGATCGAGGAGGACCTGCCGGTGGTGGTGGTCGTACCGTCGCCTCGCGGACGGTCGGTCCTGCACGACAAGATCGTGTCGAACATCCAGGAGATCCGGGCCAGGGGCGCGCGGACGATCGTGATCGCGGAGGAGGGGGACGAGGCGGTGGTGCCGTACGCCGACCATCTCATCCGGATCCCGGTGACGCCGACGCTCCTTCAGCCGCTGGTCGCGACCGTGCCGTTGCAGGTGTTCGCGTGCGAGCTGGCGACGGCGCGCGGCAACGAGGTCGACCAGCCGAGGAACCTGGCCAAGTCCGTCACGGTGGAGTAGGCGGCAGTCCGGAGCAGTCGGCAGCGTGGAAGAGAAGTGGGGAGCGGCAGCACGTGATTATCGGGGTGGGGATCGATGTGGCGGAGATCGACCGGTTCGGGGAGTCGCTGCTGCGGACCCCGAAACTGGTCGAACGCCTCTTCTCCGAGCGGGAGTTGTACCTCCCGAGCGGTGAGCGGCGCGGTACGGCCTCCCTGGCGGCGCGGTTCGCCGCCAAGGAGGCCGTGGCCAAGGCGCTCGGCGCGCCCGGCGGACTGCGCTGGACCGACGCCGAGGTCTATACGGAGAACAGCGGGCAGCCGCGGCTGCGTGTGCTCGGTACGGTCGCGGCCCGCGCCGCCGAACTGGGCGTACGGAACTGGCATGTCTCGCTCAGCCATGACGCGGGAGTGGCGTCGGCCGTGGTGATCGCGGAGGGTTGACCGTATGCGTATCGCTTACAGCGTGGAGACCGTCAGAAACGCCGAACGGGAGCTGATGGCACGGCTCCCCGAGGGCGCCCTCATGCAGCGCGCCGCCCACGGCCTCGCCGTCGCGTGCGCCGAACTGCTGGGCGACCTGTGGGGACGGGTGTACGGGGCGCGGGTCGTGGTCCTCGTCGGCAGCGGGGACAACGGAGGTGACGCCCTGTACGCCGGGGCGCGCCTCGCCCGCAGGGGCGCCGGCGTCGTGGCCGTACTCCTCGCTCCGGACCGGGCGCACGCCGGCGGACTCGCGGCCTTGCTGCGCGCGGGCGGCCGGGTCGCCGACGACCCCTCCGCCGTGCTGGCCGGTGCCGATCTCGTCCTGGACGGCATCACCGGCATCGGCGGCCACGGCGGGCTGCGCGCCGACGCGGCCCCGGTGGCGCGGGCGGCCCGGGAGTCGGGCGCGGTGGTCGTGGCCGTCGATCTGCCCAGCGGGGTGGAGGCGGACAGCGGGGAGGTGGCGGGCGAGGCGGTGCGCGCGGATGTGACCGTCACCTTCGGTACGTACAAGCCGGGCCTGCTGATCGATCCGGCGCGCGAGCACGCGGGCGCGGTACGGCTCGTCGACATCGGGCTCGTACCGCATCTGCCGGCCGTGCCCGAGTTCGAGGCGCTCCAGCACGCGGATGTGGCGCGGCTGCTGCCGGTGCCGACGGCCGAGAGCGACAAGTACCGGCGCGGGGTCGTCGGGATCGTGGCCGGCTCGGCGCGCTATCCGGGCGCGGCGGTGCTGGCCGTGGCGGGAGCGCTGCACGGCGGCGCGGGCGCCGTACGGTACGTGGGGCCCGGCAGCGGCGCGGTGATCGCGCGCTTCCCGGAGACGCTGGTGCATGAGGGACCGCCGTCGAAGGCGGGCCGGGTACAGGCCTGGGCGGTCGGTCCTGGACTGGGCGAGGGCGCCGACGCCGGCGGGGGCCACGGGGTGGCGGATGTGCTGGCCTCGGACGTGCCGGTCCTGGTGGACGCGGACGGCCTGCGGCTGCTGGACGCGGCGACGGTACGGGGGCGAACGGCCCCGACCCTGCTCACCCCGCACGTCGGCGAGGCCGCGGCGCTGCTGGGCGTGCCCCGGGAGGAGGTCGAGTCGTCCCGGCTCACGGCCGTACGGGAACTCGCGTCCCGCTTCGGCGCGACGGTCCTGCTCAAGGGCTCGACGACGCTGATCGCCGACCCGGACAAGGACGTTCCGGTCCGGGTGAACCCCACGGGCACGTCCTGGCTCGCCACTGCGGGCAGCGGCGACATCCTCTCGGGCCTGACCGCCTCCCTCCTGGCCGCGGGCCTCGCCCCGCGCGACGCGGCTTCGGTGGGGGCGTACCTGCACGGCCTGTCGGCGCGGCTGGCTTCGAGGGGCGCGCCGATCTCGGCCCTGGACGTGGCGGGGAGCCTGCCGGAGGCATGGCGGAACGTACGGGGGTGACGACCGGGTTCGCCGGGTTCGCCGGAACCGGAATCCCCCGGTCGACCTCGCCATCCGCACCGGACCGGGGCCGGGTGCGGGCTCTGAGAGACTGGCCGTGATGACCGGAATGATGCAGACATCCACTCACCTCAGGGCCCGCGCCGAGATCGATCTCGCCGCCCTGCGCGCCAATGTGCGCGCGCTCCGTGCCCGCGTGGGCGACGGCACCGCGCTGATGGGGGTCGTGAAGTCCGACGCCTACGGCCACGGCATGCTGCCCGTCGCCCGCGCCGCGCTCGCCGCCGGGGCCACCTGGCTGGGCACCGCCACCCCCCACGAGGCACTCGCCCTGCGCGCCGCGGGCATCCGCAGCCGCGTCCTCTGCTGGCTGTGGACCCCCGGCGACCCCTGGCGGGAGGCCATCGAGGCCGATCTCGACATGTCCGTCAGCGGCATGTGGGCCCTGCGCGAACTGACCGCCGCCGCCCGCGAGGCCGCCCGCCCCGCCCGTATCCAGCTCAAGGCCGACACCGGCCTCGGCCGCAACGGCTGCCAGCCCGCCGACTGGCCGGAACTCGTCGGTGCCGCCCTCGCCGCGCAGGCCGCCGGCGAGGTACGGATCACCGGCCTCTGGTCGCACTTCGCCTGCGCCGACGAGCCCGGCCACCCCTCCGTCACCGCCCAACTGGACGCGTTCCACGAGATGGTCGCGTACGCCGAGAAGGAGGGCGTCCAGCCCGAGGTACGGCACATCGCCAACTCACCGGCCACGCTCACCGTCCCCGAGTCGTACTTCGATCTCGTACGGACCGGTATCGCGATGTACGGCATCTCGCCCGGCCCCGAGGTCGGCACCGCCCAGGACTTCGGGCTGCGGCCCGTCATGACCCTCTCCGCCTCGGTCGCGCTGGTGAAGCGGGTCCCCCGCGGCCATGGCGTCAGCTACGGCCACCAGTACCTCACCCCGCGCGAGACCACCCTCGGGCTCGTCCCCCTCGGATACGCCGACGGCATCCCCCGGCACGCCTCGGGCCGCGGGCCCGTCCTCGTCGGCGGGGTCAGACGGCGGGTGGCCGGGCGGGTCGCGATGGACCAGTTCGTGGTCGATCTCGGCGGGGACACCCCGGAACCGGGCACCACCGCCGTGCTGTTCGGTCCCGGCGACCGGGGCGAGCCGACCGCCGAGGACTGGGCCGAGGCCGCGGACACCATCGCGTACGAAATCGTCACCCGCATCGGTTCCCGCGTCCCCCGCGTCTATCTGAACGAGGACGAATGACGGTGCGCGGGCGCGCACCGGCAACCTGAGTGATCTCTCCGGGGTGAAGCCCGGCGCGGCGGGGAAGGCAAGCCTGGACCCTGGACGACGAGGAGTGACGGTGAGCGAGAAGAGCCCGGCGGGGGAAGCGGCGGTGACGGCGGCGGCCGCGGTGGCGACGGCCTCGGCTGCGACCGCGGCCACGGCGGCCGTCACCGGCAACTGGCGCAAGGCAGGTCTCGCCGGTGCCGCGATAGGCGTGATCGCCGCCGGAGCCGCCGCCGGTGTCGCGATCGAGAGAATGACCGTCGGCCGGGGCATGCGTAAGCGGGCACGGCTCGCGCTGGACGCGTCGGGACCGTACGGAGCACTGCGCGGAGCCGCGGGCAAGGCGCTCGCCGACGACGGCACGGAGCTGTACTACGAGGTCGACGACACCGCGCCCGTGGGCGAGGGCGCCGGGACGGACGGGGCCGCCGGAGCGCCGTCCGGACCCCGCCGCCGACGGCTCTTCGGGCGCAAGGCCCCGGCCCCCGTGACAATCGTTTTCAGCCATGGTTACTGCCTCAACCAGGACTCCTGGCACTTCCAGCGCGCCGCCCTGCGCGGGCTCGTCCGTACCGTCCACTGGGACCAGCGCAGCCACGGCCGCTCCGCCCGCGGCGCCTCCCAGAGCGGCTCCGGCGCCGTCCCCGTCACCATCGACCAGCTCGGCCGCGACCTCAAGGCCGTCATCGACGCGGCGGCGCCCGAGGGCCCGCTGGTGCTGGTGGGCCATTCCATGGGCGGGATGACGATGATGGCCCTGGCCGACCAGTTCCCCGAGCTGGTACGGGAACGGGTCGTCGGCATCGCTCTCGTCGGTACGTCGAGCGGCAAGCTCGGCGAGGTCAACTACGGCCTGCCGGTCGCGGGCGTCAATGCCGTACGCCGGGTCCTGCCCGGTGTGCTCAGGGCGCTCGGCTCCCAGGCGGAGCTGGTGGAGCGCGGCCGGCGGGCCACCGCCGATCTCTTCGCCGGGCTCATCAGGCGGTACTCGTTCAGCTCGAAGGACGTGGACCCGGCGGTCGTACGGTTCGCCGAGCGGCTCATCGAGGGCACCCCGATCGATGTGGTCGCGGAGTTCTACCCGGCCTTCACCGACCACGACAAGGCGCAGGCGCTCTCGGTGTTCCTGGAGGTCCCGGCGCTGGTGCTGGCGGGGGAGAGCGATCTGGTCACCCCCAGCTCGCACAGCGAGGCCATCGCCGATCTGCTGCCGGACGCGGAGCTGGTGCTCGTACCGGACGCCGGGCACCTCGTCATGCTGGAGCATCCGGAGGCGGTCACGGACCGGCTCGCCGAGCTGCTGGCGAGGGTGGGCGCGATGCCTTCGGAGGCTAACGTTGGCAGACATGGAAGCACCGCACAGCCCGGCGGCTGAGGCCCTCGGAGCAGCCGCCGACTCTCGTGGAACGACCGGTCCCGAAACGACCGGTCCGGTCCTCACCGTCGACTCCCCCGAACGGATGCAGGAGCTGGGGCGCGCGCTCGCGGCCCTGCTGCGCCCCGGCGATCTGGTGATGCTCAGCGGCGAACTCGGCGCCGGGAAGACGACCCTGACCCGTGGTCTCGGCGAGGGCCTCGGAGTCCGTGGCGCCGTCACCTCGCCCACCTTTGTGATCGCCCGCGTCCACCCGTCCCTGACCGGCGGCCCGGCGCTGGTCCATGTGGACGCGTACCGGCTCGGCGGGGGGCTGGACGAGATGGAGGACCTCGACCTGGATGTCTCGCTGCCGGAGTCCGTGGTCGTCGTGGAGTGGGGCGACGGCAAGGTCGAGGAACTGTCGGACGACCGGCTGCGGGTGGTGATCCACCGGGTGGTGGGCGGCGCGGAGTCCGGGGGCACGGAGCCCGGGGGCGCGGGCGAAACCACTGAATATGACGAACGGCGGACCGTCACGCTGACGGGATTCGGACGCCGCTGGTCGGAGGCCGATTTCGGGGCGCTCAGGCGCTGACCCGCGGCTGGTCCGGCGCGGGATTCCGCGGAGAATGTGCCGGCGACTCGGCCTGCCGTTCCGTACGTTCCGACAAGACGTCGGCAAAATGTTGCGCGTGCCATGCCCAGCGTGGTCACATGGTATTCGAGACATGGTTAGGTCTGCCTAACTAGTACCTGACCACGCCTGCCCCCGGAGCCTCAGGAGGCATCCATGTCGGCGTCAGAGCGCGAACCGCGCCCGCAGTCCTCTTCGCCCCGGTCACCTTCGCCCTCACCCTCGGCTTCGGCACCGTCCGTATCCATGAGCGCGCTGCTGGCGTCGTGCGCGGCCGCCGCGGCCGTATCGACCCCGCCGCGGGAGCCCTCGGCGGTCGCGACCGCCGAGGCGGCGAAACCGGAGCGGCACCCCGACGCGGCCTGAGGGGAGTCGGGAGTCGTACGGGCCGGTTGTTACGGGACGACGACCACGGGGGAGCCGACCGTCGCGAACGTCCACACCGCGTTCCCGTCCGCCTTCTTCATCCGGACCCCGCCCGTCTTCAGCGTCGGATCGGGCTTGGACAACGAACCGTCCGCGGCGGAGCCGAATCCGATGGTCACATCGTTGACGGTCGTGAACCGTACGACATGCTCGACCCGCACCCCGTCCGTCCCGGTGACCATCCCGGAGCGTGAGGTCACCCGGTACGAACCGGGCATCGGGCTGACCGTACTCGGCATGACGGAGAAGCTCCGGGTCGCCTGCTCGTTCTGGTTCACCAGCCAGACCCGGCGCTGCGCCAGCGCGTACACGACCCGCGCACCGGTGCCCGACTCCGGCGGGATCGCCGTCGGGTCCTTCTTCTTCGGTACGGCGGCGCCCGAGGCGGTCGGAGAGGCGGAGGGCGCGGCGGGCTTTCCGACGGCCTTCGGAACGTTCGCGGCCGCCTGGTAGGCGAGGAAGCCGACCACGGCGACCGCCGCCGCGGTGAGCCCGGCCACGATTCCCGAGCTGCTCCTGGACACCTTGATCCACCTCTCGTACGTATGACTTCTCGGTGACGGTAGCAGCAGCGGAGTGACGGGACGGGGCGCCGTGCCCCGGGCGCCGGAGCCGTAGGCTGTTTGCGTGCTTCTGCTCGCCGTTGATACCGCCACGCCCGCCGTCACCGTCGCCCTCCACGACGGCAGCTCCGTCCTGGCCGCGGAGAGCCAGGTCGACGCGCGCCGCCATGGGGAGCTGCTCCTCCCCGCCGTCGACCGGGTCCTCGCGGAGGCCGGGCTGAAACTGGAGGCCGTGACGGATGTGGTCGTGGGGGTGGGACCGGGGCCGTACACCGGACTGCGCGTCGGGCTGGTCACCGCCCTGACCTTCGGCTCGGTGCTGGGGGTGCCGGTGCGCGGGCTCTGCACGCTGGACGGGCTCGCGTACGCCTCCGGGCTCGACGGGCCGTTCGTCGTCGCGACGGACGCGCGGCGCAAGGAGGTCTACTGGGCGCGGTACTCGGATGCCCGTACGCGCGTGACCGACCCGGCGGTCGACCGGCCGGCCGATATCGCCGGGCACGAGCAGGTGGTGGGGGTGCCGGCGGTCGGCGCGGGGGCGCGGCTGTACCCGGAGGTCTTCCCAGATGCGCGCGGTCCTGAGCACCAGTCGGCGGCGGCGCTCGCGTCGCTGGCGGCGGAGAGGCTGGGGGCGGCGGACGCCGCGGGGGCCGGGGGCCCTGGTGAGGGCTTCTTGCCCGCGCTTCCGCTGTATCTGCGCCGTCCCGACGCGGAAGTGCCCAAGAACTACAAGGTGGTCACGCCGAAGTGACCGATGCGACGGACGCGGCAGGGGTGACAGGGCAGACAGGGGAGAAGCGAGTGGCAGAGGCGGCTCACGTGTCGGCGGCTCCCGCCGTCTCCCTGCGCGAGATGCGCTGGTGGGACATCGAGCCCGTACTCGCACTCGAACACGAGCTGTTCCCCGAGGACGCCTGGTCGCCCGGCATGTTCTGGTCCGAGCTGGCCCACGCGCGCGGTCCGCGGGCCACCCGCAGCTATGTGGTGGCCGAGACGGAGGGCTCGGGGGCGGAGAGCCCCCAGGCCGGCACGCCGGCGGAGGGATCCCCGGGCGGGCGGATCGTCGGGTACGCAGGGCTGGCGGCCGCAGGTGGCATCGGCGACGTACAGACCATCGCCGCGGCCCGCGGTCAGTGGGGCACCGGCCTCGGTTCCCGGCTGCTCACCGAACTGCTCCGGCACGCCACCGCCTTCGAGTGCGAGGAGGTGCTGCTCGAAGTGCGGGTCGACAATCTGCGGGCACAGCGGCTGTACGAACGGTTCGGCTTCGAGCCGATCGGTTTCCGGCGCGGCTACTACCAGCCGGGCAATGTCGACGCACTTGTCATGCGCCTCCACATGAAGTCCCGCCAGGACGAAGACGCATCAGATCCGTCCGACTCATCCGACTCATCCGACCCATCGAGGAACTGAGATCCATGCCTGACGAACCTCTCGTTCTCGGTATCGAGACGTCCTGCGACGAGACGGGGGTCGGCATCGTCCGAGGGACGACGCTCCTCGCCGACGCCATCGCGTCCAGCGTCGACGAGCACGCGCGCTTCGGCGGGGTGGTGCCGGAGGTCGCGTCCCGCGCGCACCTTGAGGCGATGGTGCCGACGATCGAGCGCGCGCTGCGGGAGGCGGGTGTCTCCGCCCGCGACCTGGACGGCATCGCGGTGACCGCGGGCCCCGGTCTGGCGGGGGCGCTGCTGGTGGGTGTCTCGGCGGCGAAGTCGTACGCGTACGCCCTCGGCAAGCCGCTGTACGGCGTGAACCACCTGGCCTCCCACATCTGTGTCGACCAGCTCGAACACGGTCCGCTGCCCGAGCCGACGATGGCGCTGCTGGTGAGCGGCGGGCACTCGTCGCTGCTGCTCGCGCCGGACATCACCAGCGATGTGCGGCCGATGGGGGCGACGATCGACGACGCGGCGGGCGAGGCGTTCGACAAGATCGCGCGCGTGCTGCATCTCGGGTTCCCCGGCGGTCCGGTGATCGACCGGCTCGCGAGGGAGGGCGATCCGGCGGCGATCGCCTTCCCGCGCGGGCTGACCGGGCCGCGCGACGCGGCGTACGACTTCTCCTTCTCCGGCCTGAAGACGGCGGTGGCCCGCTGGATCGAGGCGAAGCGGAACGCGGGGGAGGAGGTGCCGGTACGGGATGTCGCGGCCTCTTTCCAGGAGGCGGTGGTCGACGTACTGACCCGGAAGGCGGTCCGCGCCTGCAAGGACGAGGGCGTGGACCACCTGATGATCGGCGGCGGCGTCGCGGCCAACTCCCGGCTGCGCGCGCTGGCCGCCGACCGCTGCGAGCGCGCGGGCATCCGTCTGCGGGTGCCGCGCCCGGGCCTGTGCACGGACAACGGCGCGATGGTGGCGGCGCTGGGCGCGGAAATGGTGGCCAGGAACCGGCCGGCGTCGGACTGGCAACTGTCGGCGGACTCGTCGCTGCCGGTGACGGAGCCGCACGTACCGTCGCCTGACAGCGGCGGGCATGGCTACGGCGGGCACGGGCATGGCGGGCACGAGCATGGCGGACACGAGCATGGTGGGCACGACCATGACCATCTGCATGAGCTGAGCAAGGAGAACCTGTACTCGTGAGGCCTGTGCTTATGGGGCCTGTGCTTATGGGGCCGAGGCAGTCGTGACCGTAGCCCTGATGTGGGAGGCGAAGGCGGCCCCCGGCCGCGGCGCGGAGCTCCTGGCCTGGGCCCGCTCCCAGCCCCTCCCGCACGCCCCCCTCCGCCAGGACCTCCTCAGCGCCCCCGAGGACCGGGTCCTGATCATCACCTGGTGGCCGGCCCCGTACCAGACCGATCCCCCCGAACTCCCCGACCCCCCTGCGCACTTGACGACCCGCCCGGTCCACCGCTGGCGCTTCGAGGCGGTGGAGTAGGGGACGGGGCTGCCGCCGGGCGGAGGCTGTCGCGGGGCGGAGGGTTCAGAGGCCCTCGAATGGTGTCAGGAGCTTGTGAGGATGACGAGTTGCTGGGTCGCCCGGGTCATCGCGACATAGCGGTCGACCGCTCCCTCGATGCCTTCACCGAACGCCTCCGGGTCGATGAGGACGACCAGGTCGAACTCAAGCCCCTTCGACAGCTCCGGGGTCAGCGACCGGACGCGGGACGTCGCCCGGAACGTGGGATCGCCGATGACGCAGGCGATCCCGTCGGCGTGCGCGGCGAGCCAGGCGTCGAGGATCGAGTCCAGATCGGAGACAGATCCCTGTACGACGGGGACGCCGCCGCTGCGGATGGAGGTCGGTACGTTGGCGTCGGGGAGCGCGGCCCGGATGACCGGCTCGGCTTCCGTCATGATTTCTTCCGGCGTCCGGTAGTTGATGCTCAGGGAAGCCACAATGACCCGGTCGAGCCCGATCCGTTCGAGCCGTTCCTGCCACGACTCCGTGAACCCGTGCCTGGCCTGGGCGCGGTCACCGACGATGGTGAAGCTCCGGGACGGGCAGCGGAGCAGCAGCATCTGCCACTCCGCGTCGGTCAGTTCCTGGGCCTCGTCCACGACGATGTGCGCGAACGGGCCGGCGAGCAGGTCGGGTTCGGCGGTGGCCAGTACGGTCTCGTCGACCAGACTGACCTCGGCGTCCTCGCCGCGCAACATCGTCACCAGGCCCTCGCCGTCGTCACCGTCGGCGCCGGAGTTGGCCACGGCCTCGATCAGGTTGTCGACGACCCGCGCCATATGCTCGCGCTGGGCCGCGAGGAGAGCATCGTTCCGGCGCTTGCGCCGGGCCGCCTCCGGGTCGCCGAGCCGCTGCCGGGCGGCGTCGAGGAGAGGCAGGTCGGACACCGTCCAGGTCTGGGGGGCCTCCTTGCGCTGGAGCTTCCTGACCTCGTCGGGGTCTAGCCAGGGAGCGCACATCCGCAGATAGGCGGGGACCGACCAGAGGTCTCCGACGAGGTCGGCCGCTTCGAGCAGCGGCCACGCGCGGTTGAAGGCCGTGAGCAGTTCCCTGTTCTGCCGCAGTGACTTGCGGAGCAGGTCGGGTGAGACGTCGCCGTCATGCGCGTCCACGAGGATCGTGAGCAGTTCGTCCCAGACCTGGTCGCGTGCCTCGTTGTGCGGAGTGCCGGGTTCTGCCGCTTCGAATGCCACGGCCCAGTCGCCGGCGCTCAGCCAGATGTCGGACCAGTGGGTCGTGACCGTCATCCCCTTGGTGGGCGGCTCCTCGTAGAACCTGACGGCTTTCTCGATCGCCTTCACCATGTCCGCGGACGACTTCAGGCGGGCCACGTCCGGGTCGGTCTCGATCGCCGCTCCGGCCCCCTCGGCGACGAGGTCCCGCAGGATGCAGGTCTGTACGCCCTCTTCTCCGAGGCTGGGGAGGACGTCGGCGACGTAGGCGAGGTAGGGCCGGTGCGGACCGACGAACAGTACGCCGCCCCGGCGGTGACCGAGGCGGGGGTCGGAGTAGAGGAGGTACGCGGAGCGGTGCAGGGCGACGACGGTCTTCCCCGTACCCGGACCGCCGTCGACGACGAGAGCGCCGCGGGATCCCGCGCGGATGATGGCGTCCTGGTCGGCCTGGATGGTGCCGAGCACGTCCCGCATCCGGGCCGACCTGTTGCCGCCCAGGCTGGCGATGAAGGCGGACTGGTCGTCGAGTGCGGCATGCCCTTCAAGCCCGTCGGCGGTGAACACCTCGTCCCAGTAGTCACTGATCCGGCCGCGGGTCCAGCGATATCTGCGGCGGCTTGCGAGCCCCATGGGATTGGCGTGGGTGGCTCCGAAGAACGGCTCAGCCGCGGGGGAGCGCCAGTCGAGCAGCAGCCGACGACCGGTGCTGTCGGTGAGACCGAGCCGTCCGACGTAGATGGGGGCGGGGGTGTCTGTGGGCTTGGGGTTGTCCGCCGACTCCAGGTTGTCCGCGCTGACCATGTGCCCAAGACACAGGTCCAGACCGAAGCGCCGCAAGGCGCGCAGACGACCGGTCAGCCGGTGGATCTCCACGTCCCGGTCCATCGCCTGCCGACCCATGCCGCCGGGCGCCTTGCGCTCGGCATCGAGGCGGCCGGACAGTTCGGCGATCGCCTGCTGAAGGCTCTCCGCGATGGCTGCGAAGTGCTGGTCGTCGTCGGCGATCAGGGCTGGGGAGGCTTTGGGGGAGAGGTGGTCGGGGAGGTCGAACGCGCTGGTGGTCAGGGGGTTCCCGTCGTCAGCTCCGGACTGCACACGCACTTCGTGAATCTCCCGTTTCCGCAGGTTCTGGCTTCGGCCAGTGATTGTGCGGTACAACGGGGGCCTTGCCGCAAGCCCCCTGGTGCGCTATAGGTTAAGAGTGGCGGGGAGTGGGGAATCCTCTTTCGCCTTGCGGGGAATGTCCGGCCGCCGGTGTTGCGCAACGGTCCCGCCCCACCCCGACTACCTCTCGGCGGGAACCTCCCGCCTCCCCTCACAGAACCTCCCGCCTCCCCTCCAACTCCCCCCTGACCCGCAGCAGTTCCCGCCGCCTTCCCCGCGCACGTACCAGTGCCACCCCCGCCACCGCTGTCAGCAGCGCGCCCGTCAGGCCTGTGGTCAGAGCCGCGGCCGGGGTGGCTCGTACGGCAGCAAGTGCGACTCCCGCGGCTGTTGTTGTGGCCGTCGCCGCCAGGGCGAGACAGGCGCCCACCACCCGGTCCTGGGCGAACAGGGGGCGGCGTCTGCTGAGTGCCCAGGCCGCGAAGGCCGCCCAGGCCAGGCCCACCGTGATCAGGCTGCCGAAGGCGGCCTGGGTGCGCACCGGCAGTGTCTCCGGCTCCGTGGCCCACAGGACCGTGATCAGCCCCGCACCGCACAAGCCCGCCAGCCCCACCGCGAGATGCCTCATCCGGGACGGCAGCGAGACCTCAGCCGCCAGCACCCGCTCCAAGCCGGCGGGTACGTGGCGACTGCCCCCGCTTCCGTACTTCCGCTCGTTCATGCCCCGTATCCCTTCTCCGTAAGGACGTCCCGCAACAGGCGACGAGCGCGCGAGAGCCTGCTCTTGACCGTGCCGGGCGGGACGCCGAGTACCTCCGCGCAGGCGCGTGCCAGGTGCGCACCAACTCGCTGAAGGCATCACGCTCCCCGAGCTGGCAGCGCACCACCAGCAACGCGCCCAGCGCCCCATCGCCGAGCAACCCGCCACGCTCTTCCCCGGCCACCGCACCGCACCTCCCCGATCCCGCTCAATGCCGTTCCGTATCGCTCGTCACCAAGCCAGTCGGCACCAGGACCAAAAAGGTTCACGGCCTGAACAGCACCATCAGCCCCCGCCGGGCCCGCCACCCCCGTCACCCACGCTGGACCCGCCGTCACCCCCGCCCGGCCTGCTCACCAGCCGTTCCAAGCGGTCGAACCGTTCGTGCATCGCCCGCAGTTCGTCCGCGACCTCCGTCCTCCCCTCGCGCCCCGCGTGTTCGACGGCCAGGGCGAGCCGGCGCATCCGGTGTATGGCGCTGCTGACGAACCAGGTCGCCAGCGAAGCCGTCACGATGCTGAAGACCGAGATACCGGCGAGCATCACCACACTCGCGATGACCCGTCCCCACGGAGTGACCGGATACAAGTCCCCGTAACCGACCGTCGTGGCGGTCTCGACGGACCACCACAGCGCGACGGGGAAGGACGTGATGGTCGCGCGGGGCGCCGAGGTCTCGACCGGGACGATGATCCAGGAGCCGAGCAGCAGGACGAGTACGAGGAGCAGCGTGGCCCAGATGGCGGCCTTCACATGGAGCCGCTGCCAGTGCTCGCCTCTCAGCAGCCGTTTCAGCAGGTACGTGAAGGAGATCGGCGGCATGGCCCCGAAGCTACTCGTGGTCGGCCGGGCGCACCGCCTCTGACACAGCCGGCCGCACCGCCTCCCCCGACGCACACCCTCATCGCCGCCCGGCGCTGCGCACCGCTACCCTCTGCCCAATGATCAGCAGGATCAGCCCTTCCGTTTCCGCGGCCACCCGTCTGCCCCCGCCCCCGCCGCCCCTCCACCTCCGTACCTGGCCCGACCAGAAGGCACTGCTCGCCGACCGGGCCGCCGCCCTGGCCGCGCTGACCGTACGGCGGCTTGCGGTCACTCGGCTGGCGCTGCTCTGGCTGCTGGGAGCGGTCGGCGCGGTCGGCTGGGCGGCCGTCGGACTGGCCATCCAGAGTTTCGAACAGGGCGGCCTGGGCCAGGTGACCGGTCTGGTGGCACTGTTCCTCGCCGCGCTCCTGCTGATACCCGCAGGGGTCGCGCTCGGCTTCTGGCTGGAGCGGGGCCGTACCGTACGGCTGCGCCTGGAGGCCTGGGCCGACCTCGCCCGGGACCCGGCGGCCGATGTACGCGTACGAGCCCACCGCCGGTGCGTCCTGTGGCTGCTGCCGTCCGTGGCCCTCTGCCTACTGGGGGTGTGGGCGACGGCCGCCGCCTGGTCCTCCGCCGGTGCGGGACCCGGCTCGGCCACCGTGGGTGAGACGGTCTACGCGCTCGGTCTCGGCCTTACGATCCTGACGACCGGGGTACTGGGCGCCGTCCAGTCGTACGCCCATCAGAGCTGGTCAGGACGGTTCCTCAGCCCGGTCCCCGAACGCTGGGGCGGAGGCGCCCACAGCTGAGCCGATGCCCCGGGCCCCTGAGCCGGTGCCCCGGGTGACCGTCCTGCCCTGAGTTCCGCGAGTGTCCGTCCTATCCTGAAGGGAGAACGCATGCGCCATTCAGGGTGAAGGGGCGGCGGATGGAATGGCTTTGGTGGATATTCGTCTTCTTCATCGTCGGCGGCTTCGGCTGGATCGCCGACACCGGCCGCACCGCGCTCCGCACCCGCCACGAGCGCAGACTCGAACTCCTGAAGCTTGAGGAGAAGGAACGCCTGGCCCTGGAGCAGGCCCACAAGCCTCCGGTGCCGGTCTGCGGCTGCTCACACCACCTCGCGAAGCACGACAAACGGGGCAAGTGCCATGAGGATGTCGAGGTGGCGACGGAGTGGGACGAGAACAAGAAGCCGCTCCACTACGAACGCAGGCAGTGCAACTGCCAGCAGTACATCGGCCCGCAACCGCTGTCACAGATCTATGCGGACGACCTGACCGACCTCGAATAGCCCCGCTAGCCCCTCGTACTAACCGCCTTCGTACCCTCCTGCCAGCCTTGCGGCCACGGAGGCCAGCCAGCCGCTCGGGGAGTACGGCGTCGGAGGGTCGACCTCCATCCCCAGCTCGACGACGGCCACGGCATAATCGGACTCGGTCAGCGGAAGTGCCAGCAGCTCGTACAGCTCGCCCGTGAGCCGGGCCACGAGGCCGGGGTCCGTGGTGTCGACATAATCCTGGATCGCCGCGTCGTCATCCGTGAAGTCGTCCGCCATGTCCTGGAAGAACCATCCACCGAGAAACTGGGCCAGCTCGGGGAAGCGGGCGTGCCACTCCCAGTGTGTCCGCGGTGTCGCAGGCGGCGGTGGATCGCCGTTCTCCACGCTCTGCCTGATCCGGTCGGCGAGTGCTCGGAGCCACGCCTGAATCTCCGTGTCCGGCAGACCCACGTCGGGTACGGCATAGAACTCGCCGAGCCGCAGCCGCAGCCGCCCCGGCGGATTCTCTGCGTACTCGCGGAGCTGGTGCTCGGCGATGGCGAGCGCCCAGGGCCGGGTGCGCCAGGTGTGGCGCAGATACGCCGTGAGCGCCTCCTCATCACCGGTTGTGCGTCCCAGATGGGCGCGGACGACCTCGTCCAGCTCGCCGTACTTCCGGTCATGTTCGAGCGGCTTCAGGGACACGGGCGGCCTGCCTCTAGAGGTGGATCGGGAAGGTGGCATGGACGGTGAAGCCGTGGGGGCTGCGGCTGTCACGCCTGAGGATGACGCGGGCGGCCCGTACGTCGATGGCGCCTCGCCCGGCCAGCAGCATCGCCTGGAGCAGCACCCGTCCGACCGGCTCGGGCCGCGACGGCCAGGCGGCCTCGATGGTGAGCCGCTCCCGGGTCGACTGCGCGAGCCAACGGTGGATGACCTGCTCATTCCAGGTCACGACCTGCTGGGTGGCCCACTGGGCGGTCTCGCGGTCGGGATAGGTGGCCGATCTGGTTCGCATGGTCAACTGCCTGTCGAAGGGGAGTCAGTTTGCGTTGAACGACCAGAAGACGCCGACTTCGGAATCCGACACCGCGATCAGGCCCAGATCCATGAGGCAGGCGGTGAAACTCCGGCCGGCCCCGGCCTTCTCGGAGAAGTCCGGCGCGTCGGAGAAGTCCGAGGCGCTGGATGCCCGTGCGTCGACGGAGGTCGTATAGAAGGCGGCGTCGGGTCCGTACCGGGAGATCAGGATCTCGGCGTCGGCGAGCATGCCGGGGCGACGCTCGGCGAAGCCGGGAATGTTCGAGACCTGGAACCACTCGTCCGTCATCGCGACCAGCAGATTTACGGCCGCCTCGCCGGGAATCTCGTACACCTCCCGCAGCCGTGCGGCGGTGGGGTCGGTGAACGGGTAGAAGGGATCGTCCCGTCGTCGTTCGTCCTCCGCGTCCCAGTCCAGCACGGCCCAGCCGCGAGGGTCGCCGACCGCGCGAGCCATGACAGGCAGCACATCCTCGCGCCACTCTCCGTGGCTTCTCGGGCCTGAGGCGACGAATGAGTACGTGTCGTCGAACAGCCGCAACGCGGCCGCTTCCCAGCGATCCCGCACTGCTTCTGGCATAGGTGGTTCCTGTCGGGTTTCGTTCAGGCGGAGGGCATGGAGGTGATCACTACAAAGGGTGGATCGAGTCTCGAATCGTATTTCAGCGCGGTCCTGACACCAGTCACGGGAATGGCTTGTGCGTTCAGTCCGTCGTTCTTGAAGCCCGAACCGTTCACCGGATTCGGCTGCTTCGTGATACTCCTTCCGCTCTCCTCACCGTTCGGTGCCCGGCTTTCGAAGGCTCTCGGCGGATCGCCGTCCTGGGCAGGCGGCGGGCCCCGCAACCAGTCTGTGATGGCCGCCGAGCAGGTATTCATGAGATGCCAGATCGATCCGGTAGACGCCGTTCGGAGTGTCCTCCGGATCCGTCCATCTGGGCTGTGGCCTGAACTCGTTGAGGGAGCGGGCACCGAAGGCTTCCGCCCTGGCGACCTCCGCGTTGTACGCCGGAGCGCTCATATGGGCCTCGTCCAGTGGTCCCATGAGCGCGTTGAGCTTCGGCACCAGGGCGTTGACGCGGCTGTCGTAGGCGTCGACGATCGAATTGAGCTTGCCCGTATCCATATTGAGGACGATTCCCTGGCCGAGCTGGGACGCGCCCTTCATGATGCCCTTCGCGACCCCCTTGAAGATTCCTGCGACATCCTTGGCGTCCACGCCGTCCTTGAAATTGACGTCGATACTGGGCAGCGTGTCGCGAATCGCCTGTTTGTAGACCTCGTACACCTCATGGTTGAGATACACCGCGGCCTCGGCGAACTCGTACAGCAGATCGCTGACTGTCTGCGCGGTGTCGAACAGCACCGTCATCACAGGATGACTGGCGGTCTGTGACGACGCGGAGTCGTGCTTCCACTGGTATCCCGCGGTGGATCTGCCCCAGGCCGTGGTGCCCCAGAGCGAACTGCAGAAGTGGCGCATCGCGTCATGCCACTCGCTGTTGGACTGCTGGGTGATCGACCCCACCAGACCGGTCAGCGAACTCTCGGTCATGGAGAGACCGACCGTCATCGACATCCAGGACTGGGACAGCGCGTTCAGATAGTGCTGCTGCGGATACGGATAGACGTCCGCCACCCTGCCCATGCGGAAGGCATGCTTCACCACCGGACGCAGGATGTCCTGTACAGGACCTGGTACCCACTCCATCAGCGAGCGGACGATGTCGTCTCCGCCGTCGTCGTCGCCCCACTTGAGGTTGGGGACCCGGCCGTAGTCGGGCGCCTTGTCGATGACGGCGGGCAGCGGCTGTGTGACGGCCTGCCTCTTGCCTGAGGGGTGGGCGGCGGCCTCTGCCCGCGCATAGTTGTTGGCGGTCGAGGTGAAGCCGACGGCGGCGCCCCCGAGGCTGACCACGCTCTTGGCCCACACCTCCAGGAAGCGGTTGCCCACCTTGACGTACGCGGTGGCGAACGCCTGCGGGGCGGTGCCGTACCCACCGGCGTCCGGGTACGTGCCGAGGTCGGTCAGCAGGTCCCTGGCGGCCTGGTTGTACGGGCCCTGCTGGGTCGCGATACCGGTCGAGACCCTGAACAGATCGGAGGGTTTGACATCGATTGTGCCGTTCCCCGACGGCGGCGGACCGGCCATCAGCCGGCTCCCCAGCCTCGGAGTACGGCTCGGTGCGCGGCGTCGTAGTTGGCGTGGCCGGTGGTGACGACCTCGTGGAGCCAGGCCTGGGCCGCCTGGAGTTCCTGCATCGAGCGGTCCCACCTGTCGAGTTCGTCCACGAAGGCGTCGCGGGCCTCGCCCTCCCAGCTCAGCACCACCCGCTCGGTACGGTCGTAGAGCGTCTCCAGCCGTTCGTTGAGCTGTCCGAGAATGTCCTCCAGCTCACCCGCGAGGTCGCGCAGGGAGGAGAAGCTGACCTTGATGTAGTCGTCGTCCGGCATATCGGTTCCCCCCTTGCCTCCGGGCGGATACGGCTCTCGTTGTACGGACAGTCAGACGTCGAGGATGCGGCTCTGGGGCGCCTGGGAGATCTCCGGCGAGAGCGCCGTGCCCTCCGACAACTCCATTGCCTCCCGCGCCACATCGACCGAGGAAGCGGCGCTCCGCATCCGCCGCAGCGTCTCCAGTTCCTGGCTGGTGAAGCCGTCCCGTCCCAGGCGTACGGCCTCTTCGAGTACGACGAGGATCTCCCGGATCCGTACAGCGTCCTCGGCGGCGCCGCGGTGCAGTGCGCGGTAGCCCCGGGATGCCTCGCCCTGCCAGCCCGCCTCGATACGGTCGACGATCGCGTCCATACGCCTTACCTGCGTGTCGAGATGGCGCTGCATGTCGTCGAGATCGCCGGAGAGACGCGTCAGATCGTCCGCCGACACGTTGAGATCCGCCCGGTCCACCATGGATGCCCCCGCTTTCCAATCGCCGGTTCCGCAACCGGCCCACCTTTGCAATCGCCAATACGGCCAAGGGGGATGCGACAGGGGTTATGTCTTCGCCGGCGACACTCCGCCGGGCGTCACGCCTCCACCGGATGCCCCAGCAGCATGGTCGGGGCGCCCGCGACGCGGGTCAGGAAGACTGTTGCCGAGTGCGGGCCCTTGAGTTTGAGGCGGCGGCGGAGTTCTTCCGGTTCCACGGCTGAGCCGCGCTTCTTCACCGTCAGGATGCCGACTTCGCGTTCGCGTAGCAGGGCCTTGAGTTTCTTGAGGCCGAAGGGGAGTTCGTCGGTGATCTCGTAGGCGGTGGCGTACGGGGTGGGGCGCGGGGCGTCGGCTGTGATGTACGCGATCGTCGCGTCCAGCAGGCCGCCGTCGAGTTCCTCGGCGACTTCGGCGACCAGGTGGGCGCGGATGACGGCGCCGTCCGGTTCGTAGAGGAAACGGCCGGTGGCGCGGACGGGCGGGTCGGGGAGGTTGCGGCCGGTGAGGGTCACCGTGGGGCGGCCGGGGGCGAGCAGGGTGGCACGGCGGGTGCCGGGGGTGACGGCACCGGGCGTTCCGCCGTGGCCGTACCAGAGCACCGCCTCCTTGACGTCCCCGGAGTCCGAGATCCACTCGGCCTCGAAGTCGTCGGGGATCAGCTCGTGCGGAATGCCGGGCGCGATTTTGACCGCGCCCGTGCCGGCCCGTCGTACCGCCTCGACCGCCCATGACAGCGGCGGTGAGTAGGCCTCCGGATCGAAGATCCTGCCCCGGCCGCCGCGCCGGGCGGGGTCGATGAAGACGGTACGGGCGCCGGTCAGGTCGTACTCCGTGACATCGGCGCGCGTCACGGTTGCGGGCGGAGCGGCCGGAGCCAGGGTGCGCAGGTTCGCGGCGGCGATTTCGCAGGTCAGCGGGTCGAGGTCGACGGCCGTTACGGCGAAGCCCGCGCGGGCCAGCTCGATCGCGTCGCCGCCGATGCCGCAGCAGAGGTCGGTGATCCGGTGCTCCGGGGCCAGCTCGCGGAACCGGGCGGCCCGGTGGGCGGCGACGGTGGAGCGGGTGGCCTGTTCGATTCCGTCCGGCGTGAAGTACATGCGGTACGCGTCCTCCGCGCCGAACTTCGCCACCGCGCGCTGGCGCAGCCGCGCCTGGGTCAGCGCCGCCGAGACCAGCTCGGCCGGGTGCTCGCGGCGCAGCCGGGTGGCGAGGGCGAGTTCCCCGGCGGGGTCGTGGCCGCGCAGCTCGGCGAGGAGCGCCTGGCCCTCGGCGGAGAGCAGTGGCGCGAGCAGTGGGGAAGCGGCGCGGAGGGAGGCGGGGGCGCTGAGCGGGGAAGCGGCGTGCGGGGGTGCGGAGGCGCGGTCGGTCACCCGGCCCATTGTGGGCCAGCCGGGCGATGGTGGGCGCCCCGGCGGCGCTGTCGTCCGCGCGCGGGCACCCCGCGCTGACAGGATCCGACACCATGCAACTAGTACGACAAAACGAAGAAATGATGACAAGGGTGACGGCGAAGGGAGGCGGGAGCGGCACGGGGGGCAGGCGGGGCACAGGCGACAGGGGCAAGCAGGGGGGTACGGGCGCAGCCGCAGGCACAGTCGCAGGCACGAGTACGGGCGCAGCCGTAGGCACGGCCGCAGGTA
Source organism: Streptomyces sp. NPDC057617 (assembly GCF_042800555.1). Classification (NCBI taxonomy): domain Bacteria; kingdom Bacillati; phylum Actinomycetota; class Actinomycetes; order Kitasatosporales; family Streptomycetaceae; genus Streptomyces; species Streptomyces sp. NPDC057617. The sequence goes on from NZ_JBHVGV010000002.1 coordinate 81,028, forward strand.
CGGGCACGGGCACGGGCACCCGTACGCGCACCGCAGCCGCAGGCACGGCCACCGCCACCGGCGCACCCAGTACCCGCCCGCCGCGCCTCCGCGGCAGGCGCAGTCGCGCCGTGCTGGCCGTACTCCTCGTCGGTGCGATCGGCTGTGGCTGCACCGCCGGCACCGGCGAAGTGCCCAGGCCCGGCGCCCCGCACCCCGGCCAGCCGGGCGGTCCCGGCCACGCCGCACAGGAGGCCCCGGCCGGGATGATCGCCGGTTACGCGGACAATCTCCGCCGCAACCAGGCCGCGCGCGCCATCGCCGCCAAGAAGTGGGGGCTCGACGCCACCCCGCTGCCGGCGCCCAGACCGCCGAGCGTCAAGCCGGTCATCACCACCCGCCAGGGCTTCGAGGTCGAGAACAGCGAGGATCTGCCGCCGATCTTCACCACCGTCCCGACCAAGGACAAGGTCGTCTTCCTGACCATCGACGACGGCTCCGAGAAGGACCCCGAACTGCTCCGGATGATGAGCGAGCTGAAGATCCCGTACACCGCCTTCCTCAGCGACTACGTCATCAAGGACAACTACGGCTACTTCAAGCAGATGCAGGACCAGGGGGTCACGCTCAACAACCACACCCTCAACCACCCCTATATGCCGGGCCTGTCGTACGAGGAGCAGAAGCGGGAGATCTGCGGCCAGCAGGACAAACTCCAGAAGCGGTACGGGCACCGCCCCACGCTCTTCCGGCCGCCCTTCGGCAACTACAACCGCGACACGCTCGTGGCCGCCAAGGAGTGCGGTGTGAAGGCGGCACCCATCTGGGCGTCGGAGGCGTTCCCCGACCACATGGAGTGGCGCGAGTGGGACAAGGACATCCACCCCGGGGACATCATCCTGACCCACTTCCGGGGGCAGGACGAGTGGCCGGGCTCCATGCCCGACATGATCCGGCATGTGATGAAGGTGATCACGGACAAGGGGTACTCCGTGGGCAAGCTGGAGGACTACGTATGAGGCGGGAGGGGTCCCGATGAGGCCCGCACACCGGCTGATGGCCGGGGTGTTCGCAGCCGGAGCGCTGGCGGCCGGCGCACTCGTCACCGCCGGCTGCGCGCAGTCGTCCGATCCTGTGGATCCGATCGAACGGCTCGGCCGCAAGGCGGCACAGAAGGTCGGCCCGCATGCCTCAGGCCCGCATGCCTCAGCCCCGCACGCCTCGCACGTGGCGCCGGGCGCATCCGGCGCGTCCGGGCCCGGCGCCGTACGCCTCGCCCGCCCGCCCCGCGAGATGTGCCCGGGAGAGCGGCCACTCACGGGTACGGAAGGGTCGGACGCAGACGCAGACGCAGACGCGGGCGCCGACACGGATTCGGCCGCAGACGCCGATACGGATATGGAACAGCCGGGCGTGAACGAGGAGGACCATCTCTGAACGTCACCGCGTTGTCCACAGGTGTGTGCGCTGTTCGTACTGTCGTACGGAACCCAGGCCCTGGTCACGGCGTTTCCGTATCGAGACCGAACCGCCACGCCCAGCCGTATTGGCACTCCGCTTGACCGAGTGCTAATCGCGGCCATAGTCTCGGGTCTGGCACTCCCCAGTGGAGAGTGCCAAAGCGCGACTGGCAGATCCGGCACCCGCGACGACGGATCGACCTTGTCGCCACCCTCAGACAGTTAACCCCGTGAGATCTCCGAAGGGGGAGGTCGGATCGTGACGACCGCCAGCACCAAGGTTGCCATCAAGCCGCTCGAGGACCGCATTGTGGTCCAGCCGCTCGACGCCGAGCAGACCACGGCCTCTGGCCTGGTTATCCCGGACACCGCCAAGGAGAAGCCCCAGGAGGGCGTCGTCCTGGCCGTCGGTCCGGGCCGTTTCGAGAACGGCGAGCGGCTTCCGCTCGACGTTTCCGTCGGCGATGTCGTTCTGTACAGCAAGTACGGCGGCACCGAGGTGAAGTACAGCGGCGAGGAGTACCTCGTCCTCTCGGCTCGCGACGTGCTCGCGATCATCGAGAAGTAATCACCCACGTTCGAGTTTGCTTGTGAACCGCGCCCCTGGCCGCCCTGCGATTGCCGGGCGGACAGGGGCGCGGTTCATGTGAGAGGACAGAGAAGCTCCCATGGCGAAGATCCTGAAGTTCGACGAGGACGCCCGTCGCGCCCTCGAGCGCGGCGTCAACAAGCTTGCCGACACGGTCAAGGTGACGATCGGCCCCAAGGGCCGCAATGTCGTCATCGACAAGAAGTTCGGCGCCCCCACCATCACCAACGACGGTGTCACGATCGCCCGTGAGGTAGAGATCGACGACCCGTACGAGAACCTGGGCGCGCAGCTCGTGAAGGAGGTGGCGACCAAGACCAACGACATCGCGGGTGACGGCACCACCACCGCCACCGTGCTGGCCCAGGCGCTGGTCCGCGAGGGCCTGCGCAATGTCGCCGCGGGCGCGTCCCCGGCCGCCCTGAAGAAGGGCATCGACGCCGCGGTCAAGGCCATCTCCGACGAGCTGCTGTCGACCGCCCGTCCGATCGACGACAAGTCCGACATCGCCGCCGTGGCCGCGCTTTCCGCGCAGGACCAGCAGGTCGGCGAGCTGATCGCCGAGGCGATGGACAAGGTCGGCAAGGACGGTGTCATCACCGTCGAGGAGTCCAACACCTTCGGTCTGGAGCTGGACTTCACCGAGGGCATGGCCTTCGACAAGGGCTACCTGTCGCCGTACATGGTGACCGACCAGGAGCGTATGGAGGCCGTCCTCGACGACCCGTACATCCTCGTCCACCAGGGCAAGATCTCCTCCATCCAGGACCTGCTGCCGCTGCTGGAGAAGGTCATCCAGGCGGGTGGCTCCAAGCCGCTGCTGATCATCGCCGAGGACGTCGAGGGCGAGGCGCTCTCCACCCTCGTCGTCAACAAGATCCGTGGCACCTTCAACGCGGTCGCGGTGAAGGCCCCCGGCTTCGGTGACCGCCGCAAGGCCATGCTCGGCGACATCGCCACCCTCACGGGCGCGACCGTCATCGCCGAGGAGGTCGGCCTCAAGCTCGACCAGGCCGGTCTCGACGTGCTGGGCTCCGCCCGCCGCGTCACCATCTCCAAGGACGACACGACCATCGTCGACGGCGGCGGCAACACCGGTGACGTCGCGGGCCGGGTCAACCAGATCAAGGCCGAGATCGAGTCCACGGACTCCGACTGGGACCGCGAGAAGCTCCAGGAGCGCCTCGCGAAGCTGGCCGGCGGCGTGTGCGTGATCAAGGTCGGCGCCGCCACCGAGGTGGAGCTGAAGGAGAAGAAGCACCGTCTGGAGGACGCCATCTCCGCGACCCGCGCCGCGGTCGAGGAGGGCATCGTCTCCGGTGGTGGCTCCGCTCTGGTGCACGCCGCCAAGGTGCTGGAGGGCAACCTCGGCAAGGAGGGCGACGAGGCCACCGGTGTCGCGGTCGTCCGCCGCGCCGTCGTCGAGCCGCTGCGCTGGATCGCGGAGAACGCGGGCCTTGAGGGCTACGTCATCACCGCGAAGGTGGCGGAGCAGGACAAGGGCCACGGCTTCAACGCCGCGACCGGCGAGTACGTCGACCTGGTGAAGGCCGGTGTCATCGACCCGGTCAAGGTCACCCGTTCGGCGCTGGAGAACGCCGCGTCCATCGCGTCGCTGCTGCTCACGACCGAGACGCTGGTCGTCGAGAAGCCGGCCGAGGAAGAGCCCGAGGCGGGCCACGGCGGCCACGGCCACAGCCACTGAGGCCTGGCGCGTACGACCGTACGGTCACACCGAGGCCCGGCACCCCGCTCAGGGGCTGCCGGGCCTCGGCGCGTCCCACGACCGGTCCGCACCAGTGCGCGGCCCCCGGCGTCCGGGCCTCGGCACGACCGGCCGGGACACCGACGCGTCGCCTCGCGTCCGGCCGGCACGCCGGCACATCGCTTACTGAGGCCCGTACTTGCGGCCCGTCTTCGAGGTGATTCCGCCCAGCAGGCCGCGGGGCGCGAGTTTCACCGCGCCCATCAGCGCCTTGTACCGCGGGTCCGGTACGGAGACCGTCCTGCCGCGGGCCAGATCCGCCAGCGCCGCCTCCACCACCCGGTCCGCGTCGAGCCACATCCAGCCCGGGATGTTGTCCGTACCCATGCCGGCCCGCTCATGGAACTCGGTCCGTACGAACCCCGGGCACAGCGCCATCAGCCGCACCCCCGTCCCCGCCAGATCCCGGGACACGCCCTGGGTGAACTGCACGACCCAGGACTTCGAGGCGCCGTACGTCCCGCGCGGTACGAACGCGGCCACGGACGCCACATTGACGACTCCGCCCCGGCCCCGCTCCCGCATCCCCGCCACCCCCGCCGAGGTCAGCCGCAGTACCGCCTCGCAGTGCACCTTCAGCATCGTCAGCTCGTCGGCCATGGAGACTTCGAGGAAACGGCCCTTGTTGCCGAAGCCCGCGTTGTTGACCAGCAGATCGACGGGCTGTCTGCGGTCCGACAGCCGCCTCTCCACCGACGCGATCCCGCTGTCGGTGGAGAGGTCGGCTGTCAGCACCTCGGCCTCGATGCCGTGCCGGTCGTGCAGCTCGGTGGCCTGGTCCCGCAGGCGCGCGGTGTCACGCGCCACGAGGACGAGATTGTGCCCGTCCGCCGCCAGCCGGCGCGCGAAGGCCGCGCCGATCCCGGCCGTCGCGCCCGTAATCAAAGCAGTCGTCATACGGGCACGTTAGTGCCTGGATCAGTGCCCCTGATGTGCGTGGACGGCAGATGGACGACCCGCCCGCTGCCCCTTCTCGACCACGACGAACTGCCCCATCATCCCCTGGTCTTCGTGGTAGAGCAGATGGCAGTGGTACATGTACGGGGCATTCGGGTCGGCCGGTCCGTCGAAGCGGATCGCCAGCTTCACCGTCGTACGGTCCGGCAGGAAGACGGTGTCCTTGGCGCCGCGCAGGGCCGGTCCCGGCGCGTGGCCGTTCACCGACAGGACCTTGAACTGCACCCCGTGGACATGGAAGTTGTGCGGCATCCCGTTGGTGTTCCGTACGGTCCAGATCTCCGTGGCCCCGCGGGTGACGGTGTCGTCGATCCGGCCCATGCTCATCGGCCTGCCGTTGATCCCGCTCACCTGGAGGTTGAAGAACCGCCCGCGCGCGGCACCCGAACCGTCGGGTATCTCGGGCTTCTCCAGGGTGGCGGGCAGCGCGGGCGAGTGCCGCAGGTGCTTCTGGGCGCGCAGTTCCAGTACGTCGAAGGTGTCGTCGCCGCCGTTGAAGCGCTGGTTGTAGAAGTCCTGGCCGATGGAGAGCGGGTAGCTGCGCAGTACGGTGCGCTCCCCGGGCCGTACCCGTACCACGATCTCGGCGCGCTCGCCCGGCGAGAGCTGGATCCGGTCCATGGGCGCGGCCTTCTCCAGCAGCCCGCCGTCGGTGGCGATGAGCGAGAACTCCCGGTCGTCGTCGAAGCCGAAGTCATAGGTGCGGGCGGACGAGGCGTTGAGGAGCCGCAGCCGTACGAGTTCGTCGCCGACCACGCGGTACGGGTCGAGGGTGCCGTTCACCATCGTCCGGTCGCCGAGGAAGCCGACGGTCTGCAGCAGCCCGTGGCCGTGGTCGAAGCGGGCCCCGTCGAACTTCACGTCCTGGACGATCAGCGGCAGATCGTTGACCCCGTAGGTGTCGGGCAGTCCGAGCCCGAGGGATTTCGCGTCGTCGAGGATGAACATCCCGGCAAGACCGCGCTGGACATGGTCCTCGGTCTCGCCGTGCGGATGCGGGTGGTACCAGAGCGTCGCGGCCTGCTGGTCGATCTTCCAGTGCGGTGACCAGGTCGCTCCGGGGGCGACCATCTGGTGCGGGCCGCCGTCCATCGCCGCGGGCAGCCGCATCCCGTGCCAGTGCACGGTCGACGCCTCGTCGAGCGTGTTGCTGACCCGTATCCGGACCTTCTCACCGCGCTGGGCGCGCAGTGTGGGCCCCAGATAGCTGCCGTTGAAGCCCCAGGTCGGGGTCTTCTGACCGGCGGTGAACTCGGTCTCGCCGGCCTGCATCCGCAGATCGAAGACCCGGGTGCCGTCGGCGCCGACCGTCGACTTGGCGAGCGGCGGTACGGCGAGCTGGTTACGGAAGGTGCCGCGGCCGGCCGTGGAGACCTTGGCGCCGGAGTACACCCAGAGGAATCCACCCCCGGCCGCCACGGTCAGGACGATCCCGCAGGACACGAGAATGATGAGGAGACGCTTGAACCCAGACATGATCCGAGCGTCCCGGCGGGCCAGGGCCCACTTCATCGGGGGCGCCCCCGAGGCACCCCCGAGACCCCGCCCGTCACTCTCAGGGGCATCCCCTACGCATGAAGTATTCCGCCCAACCCGCCCCAGGTCAGGGCCGTTTCACCATGCGCACCAACCCTTAGGGGCACACCCGCGCCGCCCTGCTAAGGCGTTGCGCCCGCGCTGTCCCGCCCGTACCGCTCGACGTACTCGCGCGCCTTCTTCAGCTTCTCGGAGTGGAGCGCCTCGCCGGCCGCGAGGAGGCGCGGCAGCAGCTCCCGTTCGGTGGTGACGGCACGGAAGGCCAGGGACACCGTCACCTCGTGCGCGGGCCGGTGGACGATCTCGATCGGATCGCCCGCACGGATCTCACCCGGAGTGATGACCCGCAGATACGCTCCTGTCACCGCCTGGCCCGTAAAGCGCTTGATCCAGCCGCGCTCGCCGAGCCACGCCTGGAACGTACGGCACGGAATCCGGCCGCTTGTTGCCTCCAGCACCACATCGGGGCCGATCCGCCAGCGCTCCCCGATCTTCGCGCCGGTGATGTCCACCCCGGAGGTGGTGAGATTCTCGCCGAACACGCCATTGGGCAGTGACCGGCCCAACTCCCTTTCCCAGAAGTCGAGATCCTCCCGCGCGAACGCGTACACCGCTTGGTCGCTGCCGCCGTGGTGGCGCAGATCGCAGACCGTGTCCCCGACGATCCCGCTGCCGCCCTCGCCCTTGCGACCGGGATCCGCCACCCGTACGGGGCCGTCGGCCGGACGCTTGTCGATACCCGTGAGGCCGCCCGGTGCGTCGGAGTACTCGACGGCCTTCGGCCGCCCCACATTCACGGTCAGAAGTTTCATACACCCCACGCTATCCGCCGCCTTCTCACGCGCCCTTTGAAATTCCGTGCCCCGCCGACTCCGTGAACTCCCGTGCTTCAACTTGCTTCAACTCCCTGCTTCTCAAACAAATTCACCATTATCTGGCGGCTTCCCAAAGAGTCGCTTATGGTGGAGAAATGATCGAGGCCCGCCATCTCCGTGTGCTGCGCACCGTGGCCGCCACCGGCTCCTTCTCGGCGGCGGCGCGCGAGCTGGGCTGCACACAGCCGGCGGTCAGCCAGCAGATGAAGGCGCTCGAATCGTCCGCGGGCACCCCGCTGATCGTCCGCACCGGCCGCGAGACCCGGCTGACGGAGGCCGGGGAAGTGCTCGTACGGCACGCGACGGGCATACTCGCCGGACTCACCGCCGCCGAGGAGGAGATGGCGGCCATCGCGGGGCTGCGGGCGGGGCGGGTCAGGCTCGTGTCGTTCCCCAGCGGCAGCTCCACGCTGGTGCCCGCCGCGCTCGCCGCGCTGCGCGCCGCCCACCCCGGCACCCGGGTCTCGCTCGTCGAGGCCGAGCCGCCCGCCTCGGCGGCGCTGCTGCGGGACGGCGACTGCGATGTGGCGCTGGCGTTCCGGTACGGCGGCTCGGCGGGGGAGTGGGACGACCTGGTTGTACGCCCCCTGCTGGTGGACCGGCTCGTCGCGGTGGTCCCCCAGGGGCACCGGCTCGCGGACGCGGGGACGGTACGGCTCGGGGAGCTGGCGGACGAGCCGTGGATCGCGGGCTGTCCGCGCTGCCGCGGTCAACTCGTCGACGCCTGCGAGGAGTCGGGGTTCACACCCCGTATCGATTTCGCCACGGACGACTATCCGGCCGTGATCGGCCTGGTCGCGGCGGGGCTGGGGGTGGCGATGCTGCCCGAGCTGGCGCTGGAGTCCGTACGTCCGAAGGGGGTCCGTACGCTCGCGGTCGAGCCGTCGGTCCGCCGGGAGATCGTCGCGCTGACGCTGCCGGATCTGGCGTCCGTACCGGCGGTGGCGGCGACATTGGATCAACTGGTCCTGGCCGCCGCGCGCTGATGCCTCGCGGGCGGGAGCAGCGGGAGTTCGCGGTCGGGAGCGGCAGGAGTGCGGAGGGCTGCCGAGATGGCGGGAGCCGAGATTGCAGGAACGTTTCTGCGCTGATTCCGTCAGGCTTCCGTCAATCTTCGGAGTGGCCGTTGGCCCCGTTGCCGCCGCCGTTGGCCGACGAGGGCGCCGAATTGGGGGCCGATGACGAGGGAGCCGAGGCCGACGCCGTGATCAGCCGGGTGCGGGCGCGGCCCATGAGTTCCTCGCGCTCGTCCTCGGTCAGCCCGCCCCACACGCCGTACGGTTCGCGCACCGCCAGCGCGTGCGCCGCGCACTCCGCGCGTACCGGGCAGCGCATGCACACCTCTTTCGCCGAGTTCTCTCGCGCGCTGCGTGCGGCACCTCTTTCGCCCTCGGGGTGGAAGAAGAGTGAACTGTCGACGCCACGACAAGCCGCCAGGAGCTGCCAGTCCCACAGATCTGCGTTCGGTCCGGGAAGGCGGGAGAAATCTGCCATTGCTCATGTCCCCTTGAAACCGTGCTGAGGCGGATACGGGCCGCTGTGGACGCCGGGTACGAGCCCCGACGCGCAACTCGCACCGGTGCTCACGACCGTACATCTACTATCCAAGTAGATGTAAATATGACTCATTGCGAATCTAGCCACAGACACCAGCAAAAGTGAAGAAAAGCCGCTAAATGGGGCATTAGCTCTGCGTGAAGCCGGGAGAACCCGGGAAGAGCGCCGTCGCTCTCCTCTGTGCGCGACCCCTCACAGGGAGTGCTGAACTCCACCGTCCGACCCGTAACTCTTTCGAGTGACCGTCGTTGAGTGTGCGAGGCGGTTGAGAGAACGAGCGCTCGGGCACATGTCCGAGGGCCGTCAACCGCACAGGTGACGATATGTACCCAGCCTGGAGGCTCAAGGTGACGCGCACTAGCTGCGGAGGACGGTCATGACATCCGTCCTCGTCTGCGACGACTCCCCGCTTGCCCGAGAGGCGCTCCGCCGCGCGGTCGCGACCGTGCCCGGTGTCGAGCGCGTGACGACCGCGGCCAACGGGGAGGAAGTCCTCCGCCGCTGGGGCGCCGACCGGTCCGACCTGATTCTGATGGACGTACGCATGCCCGGTCTGGGCGGCGTCGAGACGGTCCGGCGGCTGCTCTCGGCCGACCCCGGCGCCCGGATCATCATGCTCACGGTCGCGGAGGACCTGGACGGGGTCGCGCTCGCGGTCGCCGCCGGTGCCCGCGGCTATCTGCACAAGGACGCCTCGCGCGCCGAACTGCGCGCGACCGTCACCCAGGCGCTCGCCGACCCGACCTGGCGGCTCGCGCCGCGCCGGCTCCGCTCCGCCGAGATGGGCGCCGCGCCCACGCTCACCGCGCGCGAGATCCAGGTGCTCGAAGGCATGAGCCACGGCCGGTCGAACGCGGAGATCGGCCGCGAGCTGTTCCTCTCCGAGGACACGGTCAAGACGCACGCCAGGCGCCTCTTCAAGAAGCTCGGCGCCTCGGACCGCGCGCACGCGGTGGCGCTCGGCTTCCGCTGGGGCCTCGTCCGCTGAGCGGGCGGACCCGCACTCCCCGCCCGCTGCCGGGTCCCGTCCGGTCGGACAGGACCCGGGCGGAACCGGGCAGGGCCGGTGCCGATCCGGGCACGGTCGGGGCCCCGGCCGAGCGGGACACGCCTTGGGCGGAGCGGGACAACGTACGCCCGTGGGCGCCCGTTTCCCGCGCGATGCCGCATCCTTGAGGTGTGGAGTTCCTCGGGGACGAGTCGGACGAGCGCGAGGGGAGGGCGCAGGGGATGAGTTCTGCCGCACCCGCTCATAACGCTTCGGTGCACAACTACGGACGCGGTGCCACCGATCAGCAGCCGCCAAGGCACCATGGTCCGATGCGCGATGACGAGACCACGGTGATCGGTGCGCTCGTTCACCGTGCCGTCGACGGCGACGAACAGGCCACGCACGATCTGCTGGCCCGTGTTCATCCGCTCGCGCTCCGCTACTGCCGTACGCGGCTGAGCAGACTGCCCGGCGACGCACGGCACTTCGTGGAGGACCTCGCGCAGGAGGTCTGTGTCGCGGTTCTGATGGCGCTGCCGCGCTACCGCGACACCGGCAGACCCTTCGAGGCATTCGTCTTCGCCATCGCCGGGCACAAGGTCGCCGATCTGCAGCGGGCCGCCATGCGCCACCCGGGGTCCACGGCCGTACCGTCCGACGAGATGCCCGAGCGCCCCGACGACTCACTGGGGCCCGAGGAGCGGGCGCTGCTCAGCAGCGACGCCGAGTGGGCCAAGAAACTCCTCGCCAACCTTCCGGAGAACCAGCGCGAACTGCTGGTGCTGCGGGTCGCGGTCGGGCTGACCGCGGAGGAGACGGGACAGATGCTGGGGATGTCCCCGGGCGCGGTCCGGGTCGCCCAGCACCGCGCGCTGAGCAGGCTGCGGGCACTGGCCGAGCAGTGAGCCCGGGCGGCCACCCGGGCGGGTTTCGGACGCCGGGCCGACGGGTTTCGGTCGTCCGGCCGTCGGCTCTGCGGCGATTCGTCCGGTACGGGCGGGGTCCGGATCGGTACGGGCGTGGAATGTGAGGCGCGTGAAGCCCGTTAGCATGGACATCCGCACCGATCAAGGCCATATGGGGAAGGTGTCATGACCGCTAACGTCGACGGAGTGCCCGAGAAATTCGCGACGCTCGGGCTGACATACGACGACGTGCTGCTGCTGCCGGGCGCGTCCGACATGTCGCCCGACGTCATCGACACCTCCTCGTACCTCTCCAAGAACGTCAAGGTGAACATCCCGCTGCTGTCGGCGGCGATGGACAAGGTCACCGAGGCCCGGATGGCGATCGCCATGGCGCGGCAGGGCGGCGCCGGGGTGCTGCACCGCAATCTCTCCATCGCCGACCAGGCCAACCAGGTGGACCTGGTGAAGCGCTCCGAGTCCGGCATGGTGACCGACCCGATCACGGTCCACCCGGACGCGACGCTCATCGACGCCGACCGGCTCTGCGCCAAGTTCCGGATCAGCGGGGTCCCGGTCACCGACCGCGGCGGCAAGCTGCTCGGCATCGTCACCAACCGTGACATGGCCTTCGAGGCGGACCGTACGCGCCAGGTGCGCGAGGTCATGACCCCGATGCCGCTGGTCACCGGCAAGGTCGGGATCTCCGGCGTGGACGCCATGGAACTGCTGCGCCGCCACAAGATCGAGAAGCTGCCGCTGGTCGACGACGCCGGGGTCCTCAAGGGCCTGATCACGGTCAAGGACTTCGTCAAGGCGGAGAAGTACCCGAACGCGGCCAAGGACAAGGACGGGCGGCTGCTGGTCGGCGCGGCCGTCGGGGTCGCGGGCGACGCGTACGAACGGGCCCAGGCGCTGATCGAGGCGGGTGTGGACTTCATCGTCGTCGACACCGCGCACGGCCACTCCCGGCTGGTCGGGGACATGGTCGCCAAGATCAAGTCGAACTCCGCGGTGGATGTCATCGGCGGCAATATCGCCACCCGCGACGGCGCCCAGGCCCTGATCGACTCGGGCGCGGACGGCATCAAGGTCGGGGTCGGCCCGGGTTCGATCTGTACGACGCGGGTGGTCGCCGGGATCGGCGTCCCGCAGGTCACCGCGATCTACGAGGCCTCGCTCGCCGCCAAGGAGGCCGGGGTGCCGGTCATCGGCGACGGCGGCCTCCAGTACAGCGGCGACATCGCCAAGGCGCTGGTCGCGGGCGCGGACACGGTGATGCTGGGCTCGCTGCTCGCGGGGTGCGAGGAGTCGCCGGGTGAACTGCTGTTCATCAACGGCAAGCAGTTCAAGTCGTACCGCGGGATGGGCTCGCTGGGCGCGATGCAGTCCCGCGGCGAGCAGCGTTCGTACTCCAAGGACCGCTACTTCCAGGAGGGCGTGGCCTCCGACGAGAAGCTGGTGCCCGAGGGCATCGAGGGCCAGGTGCCCTACCGGGGCCCGCTCTCCGCGGTCGTCCACCAGCTCACCGGCGGGCTGCGGCAGTCGATGTTCTACGTCGGCGGGCGTACGGTGCCCGAGCTCCAGGCGCGCGGCCGGTTCGTACGGATCACCTCGGCGGGGCTCAAGGAGAGCCACCCGCACGACATCCAGATGACGGTCGAGGCGCCGAACTACACCAAGAGCTGAGCGCTCACGGACTGAGCGCGCACGCACGTTGAGGGGCGGTCCCGGCGGTCCGGGGCCGCCCCTCATGGATGCGCCGGGGGTGCGCCGGGCGGTTCGGGGATACTGGACAACGCAGACGCAGAGGGAAAGGCCACACATCGTGACTGAGATCGAGATCGGGCGCGGCAAGCGCGGCCGCAGGGCGTACGCCTTCGACGACATCGCCGTCGTCCCGAGCCGGCGCACCCGGGACCCGAAGGAGGTCTCGATCGCCTGGCAGATCGACGCCTACCGGTTCGAGCTGCCGTTCCTGGCCGCTCCCATGGACTCGGTCGTCTCCCCGTCGACCGCCATCCGGATCGGTGAGATGGGTGGTCTGGGTGTGCTCAACCTGGAAGGTCTGTGGACCCGGTACGAGGACCCGCAGCCGCTGCTCGACGAGATCGCCGGTCTCGACGGGCCGAGCGCCAACCGCAGGCTCCAGGAGATCTACGCCGAGCCGGTCAAGGAAGAGCTGATCGGGCAGCGCATCAAGGAGGTGCGGGACTCGGGCGTGGTCACGGCGGCCGCGCTCTCGCCGCAGCGCACCGCGCAGTTCTCCAAGGCCGTGGTGGACGCCGGGGTGGACATCTTCGTCATCCGCGGTACGACGGTCTCCGCGGAGCATGTCTCGGGCGCCGCCGAGCCGTTGAACCTGAAGCAGTTCATCTACGAGCTGGACGTTCCGGTCATCGTCGGCGGCTGCGCGACGTACACGGCGGCGCTGCATCTGATGCGTACGGGCGCGGCGGGCGTGCTGGTCGGCTTCGGCGGCGGCGCCGCGCACACCACCCGCAATGTGCTGGGCATCCAGGTGCCGATGGCCACGGCCGTCGCGGATGTGGCGGCGGCCCGCCGGGACTACATGGACGAGTCCGGCGGCCGGTACGTGCATGTCATCGCGGACGGTGGTGTCGGCTGGTCCGGCGACCTGCCCAAGGCGATCGCGTGCGGCGCGGACGCGGTGATGATCGGCTCCCCGCTGGCGCGGGCGTCGGACGCGCCTGGCAAGGGACACCACTGGGGCATGGAGGCGGTCCACGAGGACGTGCCGCGGGGCAAGCTGGTGGATCTCGGGATCGTGGGGACGACGGAGGAGGTCCTGACGGGGCCTTCGCACATCCCGGACGGTTCGATGAACTTCTTCGGCGCGCTGAAGAGGGCGATGGCGACGACGGGCTACAGCGAACTCAAGGAATTCCAGCGGGTGGAGGTAACGGTGGCGGACTCCCAGCACCGCCGCTGAGTTCTGTGCCGCGGGTTCTGTGCGTACAGGGTGCGTACGGGACGCGTGCGTACGGGTGGGCCCGCGCCGTACGGAAGGTGCCCGGACCGTGTGTCGGTCCGGGCACCTTCGCTGTCCGCGATGTCCTTATACGGCGGCCTTCTTGGCGCCCGTGAACGACGCGAACGCGGCGAGCGCGAAGAAGACGAACGTCAGGAAGTCCTTGCCCTCACCCCAGGCTTCGGTCAGCAGACCGAAGTTGTTGAAGAAGACGTCCGTCGCCGATACGTCCAGCTCCTTCGCGACGATGATCGCGATGCTGAGGAGCTGGCCGAGGTAGACCGCGCCCAGCGACAGGACCGCGCCGACGACCGGCAGGACGGGGTTCGGCCCGCCGATCTTGCCCGCGGCGAAGCCGACCAGGAAGCCGACGCCGATGGCGGCCCAGCCGATCTCGCGCTCGATGGCTCCGGCGATCCCGCCGTACACCCCCGCGGCGACCAGAGCGGCGACGAAGGCCGCCAGCAGACCGAGTCCGATGTTGCTGCTGCGGACCGGGGGCGGCGGGGTGCCGAACGGGGCGGGCGGGACGGCGCCGTCCGCGAACGGATTGCCTGGCGGTGGAACGGGCTGACTCATGTTGAAAAATCCCCCCACGGGTGAGTGTCGTGCGCATGACTTGAGCACGAGGCCAGGACATTAGCAGTCCGGTCGGACACTCCCGTAGGCAATTGATCAGAGCCGGTGCGCCGTGCCCGCCGGGCTCGCTCCTCTCGTGTCCAGCAGGAGCTGCGCCTTGACCGCCAGGCCCTGGAGGTCGTACGTACGGTGGTGCTGGAGCAGCAGCGTCAGGTCCGCCTGGGCCGCCGCCTCGTAGAGCGAGTCCGCGCGGGGCACGGGGAGTTGGCGTACGCGCCAGTCGGGGACGTACGGGTCGTGGTAGCTGACCGTCGCGCCCAGGTCCATCAGCCGGCAGGCGATCTCCGTGGCCGGTGCGCACTCCTGGTCGGCCAGGTCCGGTTTGTAGGTGACGCCGAGGAGCAGGATCCGCGCGCCGCGTGCCGACTTGCCGTGTTCGTTGAGGAGGGCGGCGCAGCGCTGGATGACGTACTGCGGCATCCGCGTGTTGATCTCCTGCGCGAGCCCGACCATGCGCAGCGGATGTCCGTGCGTGCTTCCCGCGTCCGGCAGACAGCTGGGGTCCATGGGTACGCCGTGGCCGCCGACGCCGGGTCCCGGCCGGAACGCCTGGAAGCCGAAGGGCTTGGTCTCGGCGCAGCGGATGACGTCCCAGAGGTCGACGCCGAGGTCGTGGCAGAGCACGGCCATCTCGTTGACGAGCGCGATGTTGACATGCCGGAAGTTGGTTTCGAGGAGCTTGACGGTCTCGGCCTCGCGCGGGCCGCGCGCCCGTACGACCTTGTCGGTCAGCCGGCCGTAGAACGCGGCGGCCGATTCGGTGCAGGCGGGGGTGAGGCCGCCGATCACCTTGGGGGTGTTGGCGAAGCCATGGGTGCGGTTGCCGGGGTCGAGCCGGCCGGGCGAGTACGCGAGGTGGAAGTCGCGTCCGGCGCGCAGGCCCGAGCCCTCTTCGAGGAGGGTGCGGAGGAAGCCCTCGGTGGTGCCGGGCGGGGCGGGCGACTCCAGCAGCACGGTGGTGTGCGGGCGCAGCCGCGCAGCCAGGGCGCGGGCCGCCTCGCCGACCGCGCTCAGATCCGGGGTGCGGTCGGCGCCGAGGGGGGTGGGGGCGCAGATGACGGCGGTACGGACCCGGCCCAGCTCGGTCGGGTTGGTGGTCGGCCGGAAGCCCCCCGAGAGCATCCGGCGGATCTCCGAGGCGGTGAGCGAGCCCTCGACGGGCGGATGCCCGGCCGCCAGCTCGGCGACGGGCCGCGGGTCGGTGTCGTAGCCGATGGTGTCGATACCGGCGGCCGTGGCGGCCTGGGCGAGCGGCAGGCCGAGGTGACCGAGTCCGATGACGGCGAGATCTGCGGGCATGGAGGTGGGCCGTCCTTCCCTTAGCCGAAGTGGACAGAGAGCGCAAGCCCGGTGGACAGAATGGGGAAGCGCAATGTCAGACTAGGCGTAAATATGACCGTTCTGTGGTATTGCGTGGCGCGGCACGCCCGTTTCTCCGCCGAGCGGTTCCCCTGTGACGGCCGGTGCGGCCGGGGTGTGACCGGGGTTATCCACAGCCGGTGGCTGAAGTCGCGTGGTGCGGACAGAATCGATGGTGGGAGCCCGGTCAGTCGGGGCCCGCCCGCACAGGACGGGGCTCGGACGGGGCCCGGACAGCCGGGGGACTACGGGAGGCAGCGGTGAGGACAGCGACACTGGGACCCGCGGAGCGCGTCCAGGCGCTCGCGGCGATGGCCGAGCGGGAGCTGGACGTACTGGTGGTGGGCGCGGGTGTGGTCGGGGCCGGGACCGCGCTCGACGCCGTGACCAGAGGTCTGTCGACCGGGCTGGTCGAGGCGCGCGACTGGGCGGCGGGCACGTCGAGCCGTTCGAGCAAGCTGATTCATGGCGGGCTGCGCTATCTGGAGATGCTCGACTTCGCGCTCGTACGGGAGGCGCTGAAGGAGCGGGGGCTGCTGCTGGAGAAGCTGGCGCCGCATCTCGTGAAGCCGGTGCCGTTTCTGTACCCCTTGCAGCACAAGGGCTGGGAGCGGCTCTACGCGGGCACGGGCGTCGCGTTGTACGACGCGATGTCGGTGTCGTCGGGGCATGGGCGCGGGCTGCCGGTGCACCGTCATCTCTCGCGCCGGCGCGCGCTGCGGGTGGCGCCCTGCCTGAAGAAGGACGCGCTGGTGGGCGCGTTGCAGTACTACGACGCGCAGATGGACGACGCGCGCTATGTGGCGACCCTGGTGCGTACGGCCGCGACCTATGGCGCCCAAGTGGCCTCGGGTGCGCGGGTGATCGGCTTTCTGCGGGAGGGCGAGCGGGTCGTCGGCGCGCGCGTGCAGGATGTCGAGGCCGGCGGGGAGTACGAGATCCGGGCCAAGCAGATCGTCAATGCCACCGGGGTGTGGACGGACGACACCCAGGGGCTGATCGCCGAGCGGGGGCAGTTCCATGTCCGCGCCTCCAAGGGCATTCATCTGGTCGTGCCGAAGGACCGGATCCACTCCGCGACCGGGCTGATCCTGCGGACCGAGAAGTCGGTGCTGTTCGTCATCCCCTGGGGCCGCCACTGGATCGTCGGCACCACCGACACCGACTGGGACCTGGACAAGTCCCATCCCGCGGCCTCCAGCGCCGACATCGACTATCTGCTGGAGCGGGTGAACTCGGTGCTGTCCGTCCCGCTGACGCGGGACGACGTCGAGGGGGTGTACGCCGGGCTGCGCCCGCTGCTCGCCGGGGAGTCGGACGCCACCAGCAAGCTCTCGCGCGAGCACACCGTCGCGCATCCGGTGCCCGGGATGGTGGTGGTCGCGGGCGGCAAGTACACGACGTACCGGGTGATGGCCAAGGACGCGGTGGACGAGGCGGTGCACGGCCTCGACCTGAGGGTGGCGGAGTGCGTCACGGAGGATGTGCCGCTGCTCGGCGCCGAGGGCTATCACGCCCTGTGGAACGCGCGGGCGAGGATGGCCGCGCGCACCGGTATCCATGTGGCGCGCGTGGAGCACCTCCTGAACCGGTACGGGACGCTGGTCGAGGAGCTGCTGGAGATGATCGCCGCCGATCCGGGTCTGGGCGAACCGCTGGGCGCGGCCGAGGACTATCTGCGCGCCGAGGTCGTGTACGCGGCCTCGCACGAAGGGGCGCGCCATCTCGAAGACGTGCTGACCCGGCGGACCCGGATCTCCATCGAGACCTTCGACCGGGGCACCCGCAGCGCCCGGGAGTGCGCGGAGCTGATGGCGCCGGTGCTCGGCTGGGACAAGGACCAGATCGAACGGGAGGTGGAGTACTACGAGAAGAGGGTCGAGGCGGAGCGGGAGTCGCAGCGGCAGCCGGACGACCAGACGGCGGACGCGGCGCGGCTCGGCGCACCGGACATCGTGGCGATCTGATCCCCGGCCGACGCCGGCCGGTGTGCGCCGACACCCGTGCTCGCCGTATCTTCACTCACTCCGTCCCCATCAGTCACACGCGTACCCAGCACATTTGTGTCAAGTGCGAACAAGGCCATGATGTACCCAGGACCCGGGAGCGGCGGCGGTCCCGGGGTGAGGGACAATGAAGGCTCTGTCAGGGCGCGTTACGGCACCGCGCGGGCGGGCGGCAGTCGCGGGCCAGGATCAGGGATCGCAGAGGGGACGCATGTCGGAGTCGGAGCAGTCGCGGGACACGGCGCGGGAGCCCCAGCGGGACCAGGAGAAGAGCGCCGGCAGCCCGGAGGGGCGTCTGCTCGCGGGCCGGTACCGGCTCACCGGGGTGCTCGGCCGTGGCGGGATGGGTACGGTCTGGCGGGCCCTGGACGAGACGCTCGGGCGTACGGTCGCGGTGAAGGAACTGCGCTTCCCCACCAGCATCGACGAGGACGAGAAGCGCCGGCTCATCACGCGAACGCTGCGCGAGGCCAAGGCGATCGCCCGGATCCGCAACAGCGGCGCGGTCACGGTCTTCGACGTCGTCGACGAGGACGACCGGCCCTGGATCGTCATGGAGCTGATCGAGGGCAAGTCGCTCGCCGAGGCCGTACGTGAGGACGGCATCCTGACCCCGAAGCGCGCCGCCGAGGTGGGCCTGGCGATCCTCGACGTCCTGCGCTCGGCACACCGCGAGGGCATCCTGCACCGCGATGTGAAGCCGTCCAATGTGCTGATCGCCGAGGACGGGCGCGTGGTGCTCACGGACTTCGGCATCGCCCAGGTCGAGGGCGACCCCTCGGTCACCTCGACCGGCATGCTCGTCGGCGCCCCCTCGTACATCTCTCCGGAGCGCGCCCGCGGCCACAAGCCGGGGCCCGCCGCCGACCTCTGGTCGCTGGGCGGTCTGCTGTACGCGTCGGTGGAGGGCTGCCCGCCGTACGACAAGGGCTCCGCCATCGCCACCCTGACCGCGGTGATGACCGAGCCGCTCGACCCGCCGAAGAACGCGGGCCCGCTGGAGGAGGTCATCTACGGGCTGCTCGCCAAGGATCCGGCGCAGCGGCTCGACGACGCGGGCGCGCGGGCGCTCCTCAAGGACATCATCGAGGCGCCCGAGCCGCCGCCGGGGCTGCCCGAGCCGGGTCCGGACGCGACCCGGGTCGTACCGCTGCCGCCGCTGCCGCCGGAGGACAAGTCCGGCCGGACGCCGGTGCGTTCGGCCGCGGACGCGGGCGGGGACCGGATGGGCGCGGCGGCCGTCGGGGCGGGGGCGGCGCACCGTCCCGATCCCGCGAGGCCCGCACCGCCGCGCGCGTCGCTCAGCGATGTGGTGCCCCGGCGTACCTTGGTGATCATCGCGATCGTCGCCGCGGTGGCCCTGATCTCCACCGTCCTGATCGTCGCCCTGAACGGGGGCAACGACGACACGGCGGGGAAGGGCACGGACGGTACGGCCTCGTCGGCCGGCGCCGACGACGGCGCCAAGGGCGCGGACAAGGCGAAGAGCCCGGATCAGGGCGCGGCCGGGAACGGCAACGGCCAAGGGGAGACGGCGGCTTCGGCGGGACAGGAGTCCGGGGACTCCGGTTCCGGTTCGGGCGCCGATGTGTCCGGGGACAAGGGCGGTTCCGGTGGCTCTGGTGGTTCCGGCGGCAAGGAGGGCGGGGGCGGCGCTCTGCCCGCGGGGTACGCCAAGGTCAGCGACGGGCGGTTCCGGTTCACGATGGCGATGCCCGAAGGGTTCAAGAGAACCGGCATAGCCGGGCAGAACTCCGGTGGCATATACAGCGCGAACGGCGGATTCCCGCGCGTCCAGGTCGACTTCAACGACAGCCCGACCGATGACGCGGTGGCCGCCTGGCAGGGGCTTGAGTCGGCGGTCAGGGGCACCAGCTCCAAATACAAGCTGCTCGGTATCAAGAAGGTCGACTACAGGGGCTATCCGACCGTCGCCGACTGGACGTTCGAGCGGAATCAGGACGGTCAGCGGATCAAGATCCTCAACCGGGGCTTCAAGATCGACGCGACCCATGGCTACTCGATCATGGTGAGCTGCAAGGTGGGCGAGTGGGACGGGCAGGAGTGCCGGACGCTGCGCGAGACGGCGTTCGCGACGTTCCGGCCCAAGGACTGACCGGGGACTGGCCGACGACCTGCCGAGGACTGAACGGACCGCGGAATTCAGGCCGTTGTGGTGATCGCTTTCCGGGGCCGGATATAAACGTTCCGCAGCGGGTTGCCGCGACCCTGAGGCATGTTCGCCTGCGGCCACGTATCGTGAGAACTCGCGAACCGTACGCAGCCACAATGAGCCGGTAAACGACCGGAATTGGCGGTTTCGCGGGTCTCCGGGACCGGGAGACAGCGTGTTTGTGGGGAGGCGTTGTGGACGACTACGCGGGGCGGGTGCTGGCCGACCGCTATCGCCTGCCGCTGCCGCCGTCCGACGAGTACGAACTCGTCGAGACTCGGGCGTTTGACACGTACAGCGGGCAGGAAGTCCTCGTCAGGCAGGTGCCGTTGCCGGAGGTCGTGGAGGCGGAGGTCGTCGACGCGGACGGCGCCGCCGTACCGCGCCGGGTCCCCGGGCGGGCGCCGCGCAGAGCGAGCGATCCGGCGGTGCGGCGGGCCATAGAGGCCGCGCAGAGCGCCGCGCAGATCCCGGACCATCCACGGCTCGACCAGGTCTTCGACGTCTTCGCGGACGGCGGCTCGCTGTGGATAGTCAGTGAACTCGTCGCCGCCAGACCGCTGGCAGCGCTGCTCGCCGAGAAACCGCTGAATCCGTTCCGCGCGGCGGAGATCGCGTCCGATGTGCTCACCGCGGTGCGGGTGGTGCACGCGCACGGCTGGACCCACCGGAACATCACCGTCCGCACGGTGCTCGTCTGCGATGACGGCCGGGTCGTGCTGACCGGGCTCGCGGCGGGCGCGGCGGAGGAGGCGCTGTGCGGATACGCGCCGGTGCCGGAGCCGCCGGGCTCGGACGGACCGGCCCCCGGGGCGGGTTCGGGCCCCGGGCTCGACTCCGGCCAGGGGACCGGCGGTACGGAACAGCTCGGGCAGCGGGAGCGGTTCGGGCCGTCTGACGGACTGCCGGGGCCCGGGACACAGGACGCGACGCGGGCGCTGGGGTACGACCCTGGGCCGACGGCGGGCGTGCCGGGAGCCCCGGGCCGCCCCGCGCTGGGCACGGGCCATGGCCCGGAGAGCCCGTACGGCGACGGCACCTCGTCCGGTACGTCCGGCGCGATGCCGCGTCCGCACACCGGTACGCCCGGGATACCCGCTCCGTACGGGGGGCGTCCCGCGCTGCCCGGCGGGACCGCCTCGGGCGACATCCGGGCCGCGCGCGCCGGAGCGATCGCCGCGTACCGCGCGGGAGCGCGTGCCGCCGCGCGCGCCAGCGAGGACCAGCGCGGCCCCGCGGTACCGCCGCTGCCGGAGCCCGGCACGGACGGCAGTGCGGGTACGCAGGGCCCGCAGGAGCCGCCGCACGGGGGCAGCCCGGACCCGGACTGGTGGGCGCAGCCCCGCGTGTTCGAGGAGCCGGACACCGACGAGGACGACGAGCCGCCCACGCCGTACCGCGCGCAACTGGCGGGCACCTGGCGCGACGGCCCGAACCCCTGGAACGACGCCTCGGGCTCCATCCCCGCAGGCGGCAGCCCGTACGGCCCGAACTCTCCGGGCCCCTTCGTGTCGGGCACGTCGGGCGTCCCGGCCCAGGGCGGCGGCCCGGCCTCCGGCCAGGACCGGCCCGACGCACCCCGGACGACCGGCCTTCCGGCCGCAGGCGACCGCTGGGACTCCCCGCCGTCGACGCAGGAGGAGCGCCACCCGGCCGCGACGGGCGGCGACGCGCGGGCGCTCCCGCCCGGCGCGGACGGTTCTGCTGCCGCCGGCGGCGGCCCGGCTCCCGTGCCCTCGGGCGACAGCCCTTACGGGCCCGGCCATGGGCCCGGGCCCGCCGACGCGCCCGCGCTCCCGCCCGGCGAGGTGCCCGGCCCGCGCGCCGCCGAGGGCAGTTGGGGTACGACCCCCTCCGGCGACCCCTACGGAGCGGGCCAACCTACGCCCTCGCCGGCAGGCTCCGGAGGCGGGACGCCCCGCGCCGATGTCGTCGTCGCCCGTGGTGGTGAGACCCCCTACTCCGGGCCCGGAAGCGGCGGCTGGGCTCCCGGTGGATCCAGTGACGCTCTGCGGGCGGATGCCCGGCGGGATGCCCGGTTGCCCGCCGTGGCCGGGCCGGGCGCCGGGGCCGGGCGGTGGGACGAGGTCGTGGCGAGCGGGGCCGTGCCCGCCTATCGCGGGCCCGCCACCCCCCTCGCCGCCGAGCGCGCCCGGCAGGCCCGTATCGCCGTCGTCGGCGCGGTCACCGAGCGGTGGGCGCCCGAGCAGGCCGGGCCCGTCCACGAGAACTGGCAGCTCGCGCCGCCCATCGGACCCGCCACCGACCTCTGGGCGCTCGGCGCTCTGCTCTACCGCGCGGTGCAGGGGCACGCCCCGTACCCCGAGGAGAGCGCCATAGAGCTGGTCCAGCTCGTCTGCGCCGAGCCGCCCGCCTTCGCCGAGGAGTGCGGCCCGCTGCGCCCCGTCGTCGAGTCGCTGCTGCGTCAGGACCCGACCGAGCGGCCGGACTTCGAGGAGCTGCGCGGCTGGCTGCGGTCGCTGATCCGGTCGGCGCCCGAGCCGGAGGCCGGCCAGGATGTCGTACCGATTCCGGCGGACGAGACGAAGCTGCCGATAAAGCGCCGCCGCGGCGAGCTGGTGCGCAAGCGCTGGGGCCGCAAGGGCGACGCCGGGCGCCACCGCCACAAGAAGGGCAAGGAGCCGCGCAAGGACAAGGGCGCCGTCGGCCTCGACGAGCAGCGTCAGTACCAGCCCGAGCCCCAGCCAGAGCCCCACTACCAGCAGCCCCATGCCCAGCCCCACGCGCACCCGCGCTCGCACGAGCCCGAGGAGTCGTACGACCGGCTGGAAGGCATGATGGACCGGCGGCCGGCGGGCGGTTCCGGGCGGAGTGGCGGCGGTGGCCGCGGCCCGCGTTCCCTGGGCCGTGTCCTGCTGGTGCTGATACTGCTGCTGGTGGTCGGGGCGATCGTGTTCGCCGTGATGTTCATGCCCAAGGCCGATACGGGCGGGCAGGGCCAGAGCGTCGGCGAGGCGACCCCCGGCGCGTCCTCCGCGCCGCAGCCTCCGGGCGACGGGGACCCGGACCGTACCCCCTCGGACGCGGCGCCCTCCGACTCCGACGACTCGGCCCCGCCGGCCTCGGGGCCGGCCGTCGAACTCGCCGAGGGGTACGCGCTGCGTGACGACTCCGAGGGCTTCCGGATCGGGGTCGACAAGGACTGGCAGCGCCGGCCCATCAACGACAGCGGGCAAGTCCGCTACGTCGGCGGCGACTTCACGCTGATCGTCGTCCCCGGCCGGGACAGCGTCGCCGAGAACGGTGCCGACCCCGTGGCGTACCAGCGGGACAAGGAGCGCGAGCTCCAGCCGTTCCGGGACTCCTCCTGGGCCACGGCCTCCGGGGTGCGCAGGATCGATGTGGGCCGGCAGGCCATGGCCGAGGGCCAGTACACCTGGCAGGACAGCAGCGGGCGCGATGTCTTCGTACGGAACCTCGCGATGATCGTCGACGGCCGGTACCACATCATCCAGGTCATCGGCCCCGACAGCCAGCGTGACAAGGTCGACGAGATCTACCAACAGGCCACCAGCGCCTACCGGGTGACCGGCTGAGCGGTGGCGGTCAGGTGCGCGGGGGGGGCAGCCGGGGCGACCCCCCCCCCACCCCTTTTTTTTTCTTCCCCCCCAGCTTCTCTGCTTTCCCCTCCCCCCCCCCTCTTTTGTTTCCCG
>NZ_JBHVGV010000002.1:104494-144705 GCF_042800555.1 Streptomyces sp. NPDC057617
CCCAGACAGCAAGGGGAAAAGGGTGGAGGAGATCGACAAACAGACAACCAGCGCCTATGGGGGGACGGGGGGGGGGGGGGGGGTAGGGTGGGCGGGCGCCCCGGCCGGCCCCCCCGCGTCACAGTGCTGTTTCCGTGCGCCACCCGAGGTTCCGTGGCTGACCGTCACCTCCGTACTCTGTGGTGCCGAGGAACGGGGCAGGGAACGTGGATCAGTCACAGGGAACGGGCGCGGGCGCGGGCACGACCGCAGGGGCGGGCTCTGGGCCGGGTGCCGGCTCAGGGGCAGGCTCCTCAGGGGCCGGTACGGACGGAAGTCCGGGACCGGGTACGGGCAACGGCGCCGGCCTGGTGCTCGCCGGGCGCTACCGCCTCGCCGAGTCCATCGGCGCCGGCGGCATGGGCAAGGTCTGGCGCGCACACGACGAGGTCCTGCACCGGACCGTCGCCGTCAAGGAGTTGACCGCGGGACGCTATGTGTCCGAGGCCGACCGCGCCGTACTGCACCAGCGCACCCAGAAGGAGGCGCGGGCCGCGGCCCGTATCACCCACCCCGGCGTGGTCACGGTCCACGATGTCCTGGACCACGACGGCCGCCCCTGGATCGTCATGCAGTACGTCGACGGCCCCTCCCTCGCCGACACCGCGAAGCGGACCGGCCCGGTCCACTACCGCGAGGCCGCCAGGATCGGGATCGAGGTGCTCGGCGCCCTGCGCGCCGCCCACGCCGCCGGGGTGCTGCACCGCGATGTGAAGCCGGGCAATGTCCTGCTCGCACGCGACGGCCGGGTGTTGCTCACGGACTTCGGTATCGCCGCGATAGAGGGCGATGCGACGATCACCAGAACCGGTGAACTCGTCGGCTCCATCGACTATCTGGCGCCCGAGCGGGTACGGGGCGCCGACCCCGGCCCCGCCTCCGACCTGTGGTCACTGGGCGCGACGCTCTACTCGGCGGTGGAGGGCACCTCGCCGTTCCGCCGCACCTCACCGCTCACCACCATGCAGGCCGTGGTCGCGGAGGAACCGCCCCACCCCGCCCAGGCCGGCCCGCTGGCGCCGGTGATCGCCGCGCTGCTGTGCAAGGACCCGGCGGCGCGGCCCGGGGTGACCGAGACCGAGCGGATGCTGCGCGCGGTGCTGGAGGGGCGGCGGCCCGACGAGGCGCAGGCGTACGTACCGACGCAGGCCGTGCCGTACGGCGAGCGGGCGTCGGCCACCGCGCAACTGCCCCCGTCCGCGCACATACCCGCCCCGGCACCCGTCACCGCTCCGGCATTCGCCACCGCTCCGGCATTCGCCACCGCTCCGCAGCCCGGGAGCACCGTCCCCGGGAGCACCGTCCCGGGCCGTCCCGGCCGCCGCCGTCGCTGGCGTACGACCGTTGTGGCCGTCGTCGCCGCGGCGGTCCTCGGCGGCGGTGCCGGCTTCGCCGCACTGAAGTGGGGCGGGGACGGCGGCACCGACGGCTCGCGGAACGGGGGCGCCTCGAACGGACAGGCGGCGGACGGCGGTACGGACCAGAGCAGCGGTACGGAGCAGAGCGGGACCCCGGACGGCACCACCTCGGAGGGCGCGGCCGACGGCTCCGTAACCGACGGCTGGGTACGTGTCGACGCCCCCGAGGGCTTCAGCCTCAGCGTCCCGCCCGGCTGGGAGCGTCAGATGGAGGGCGACCAGATCGACTTCACCCCGGACAACGGCCGCCATCTCATCAGGATCAGCATCGCCCCGCCCGACTTCGAGAACCCGTATCTGCACATGCTGAACATGGAGAAGACGCTCCAGGGGCTGCCGGAGTACACGCGGATCAAACTCGGGCCGGACACCTTCCGCGACCAGACGAACGCCGCGCTCTGGGAGTTCACCTGGACCGAGGCGGAGGGACAGGGGCACCCGGGCCCGCGCCACGCGATCGACCAGATCTATTACTCGGACGACAACAGCACCGAGTATGCGATCTATATGTCCGGTCCTGAGGAAGACTGGGCCACGACGCGGAAGCAGTTCGACGCCGTGCTGCGGAGCTGGCAGCCGCCGGGCGGCGATTCCGCCCAGTGAGCGGAAGGGGACGGTATTGCCCGACGACCGGCAGCCCGCGGACAGCGGTCGGCCCATGGACGATCCCGACGATCCCATGGACGGCCGGCAGTCTCCGGACAGTCAGCACGCTTCATCCAGTCAGCAGATCAACCAGCGGATCAACCAGCAGGTCGGCCAACAGGCCGGTCAGCAGACCGGTCAGCGGATCAATCAGCAGGTCGATCGGCAGGCCGGTCAGCACGCCTCGGACCATGCCACCCGCCTGATCGCCGGGCGCTACCGGCTGGGCAGCAGGCTCGGCCGCGGCGGCATGGGCACCGTATGGCGCGCCGACGACGAACTCCTCGGCCGGCGCGTGGCCGTCAAGGAACTCCACGCCGCGCACGACGGCGAAGGCGCCGCGACGCTGCGCGAGGCCCGTGCCGTCGCCCGGGTCAAACATCCGCATGTGGTCGTCGTCCATGACGTCGTCGTGGAGGAGGACGGCCGCCCGTACATCGTCATGGAGCTGGTCGAGGGCGGTTCGCTCGCCGACCTGCTCTCGGCCCGGGGTCCGGTCGGCCCGGCCGAGGCGGCGCGGATCGGGCTCGCGCTGCTGGGCGCGCTGCGCGCCGCGCACGGCCTCGGGGTGCTGCACCGCGATCTCAAACCCGCCAATGTGCTGCTGGAGGAGGGCACCGGGCGGGTCGTACTGACCGACTTCGGGATCGCCCGTCTGGTGGGCGCCACCACGATCACCGATCCGGGTTCGTTCGTGGGCTCGCCCGAGTACACCGCGCCCGAGCGGGTACTGGACGGCGATGTCGCGGGACCGGCCTCCGACCTCTGGTCGCTCGGCGCGCTGCTGTGCGCGACGCTGAGCGGCGAATCGCCCTTTCACCGCGACTCCTTGGCCGGGGTGCTGCACGCGGTGGTGGAGGCCGAGATCCGGCCGCCGGAGGCCGCCGGGCCGCTGCTGCCCGTCGTACGTGGGCTGCTGAAGCGGGATCCGGCGAGCAGGATGGACGCGGCGGAGGCGGAACGGCTGCTGCGCGCGTACGTTGCCACCGTCACGCACCCGGAGTCCGAGCCGCAATTCCCGCAGACCCCGCAATCCCCACAGGCTCAGCAACATCAGCAACATCGGCAGCCCCAGCGGCCCCAGAGGTCCTGGCAACACCAGCGATCCCTTCCGTCTCTGAAGTCGCGGAAGTCCCTGAAGTCCATGATGTCCCTGAAGTCGCGCCCGGCCCCGGCCCCGGAGCCTCAGCCTCACCGCCCGCCCGACACCTTCACCCCCGGCGTATCCGCCGCCCCGCGCGTCCGCCGCCGTACCGCCCTCGTCGCCTGCGCGGTGGTCGCCGTGCTGGCCGGCGGCGCCGTATCGGTCCTGCTGCTCAGGGAAGGCGGCGGCCAGGTGGACCGTACGGACGGGCGCCCCGGCCGTACCACCGCCTCAGGCGCCGGTACGGGCCCGGCCCCCGGCAGCACCCCGCCGGTCAGCACGGTACGGACGCCCGCTGCTCCGCCCGCCCC
Source organism: Streptomyces sp. NPDC057617 (assembly GCF_042800555.1). Taxonomy (NCBI): domain Bacteria; kingdom Bacillati; phylum Actinomycetota; class Actinomycetes; order Kitasatosporales; family Streptomycetaceae; genus Streptomyces; species Streptomyces sp. NPDC057617. Next base: position 108,052 of record NZ_JBHVGV010000002.1, read on the forward strand.
CATCGGCTATCGCATCGTCAACGATCCGATGGGCTTCACCCTTGCCGTCCCCGACGGCTTCACGCGCTCCCACGACGGCAAACGGATCTTCTACATGTCGGCGGACGGCGCGTTCCGGATCGGCATCCGCGTCCGCGGCCCGGTCCCCGGCGGTCCGCTCGCCGCCATGCGCCGCTCCGACGCCGACGGCCCCGACACCAACCCCGGCTACCACGACGGCAGTGTCACCGCCACCACCCACAACGGATTCCCGGCCGCGCTCTGGGAGTTCACCTGGAACGGCTTCTCGCCGGAGGAGGGCGAGCGCCACACCTTCGACCTCTGCTGGGGCCAGGACGGACGGCTGTACGACGTGTGGGTCTCGGCTCCGCTGGGCCGGCTCGACACGGCGCGGGCGTACTTCGACACCGCCCTCGACTCCTTCGTACCGCCGCCGGCGGGCATCCCGCTGCCCAGTCCGGTGCGCTGAGCGCCGTGCACACCGCGCCGCGCACACCGCGCCGCGCACCGCGCGCTGTCACGGCTGCACTGTCACGGCTGTGCATCTGCTCCGCTTCCGCGGTGGCGACGGCGATCACTGTTCGTAAGGATGTGGGCATGACGAACAACGGGGGACGGGCGAACGAGCCGACCAGTTACGAACTCCAGCCGCCGAACGCCCAGCCGAACGCCCAGCCGAATGCCCCGCGGATCCCGCCGCAGAGTGCAGGCCCCGGCGACGCCGCGGGCCCGGGCCACACCGCCGGCCCCGGGCACACCGTGGCCGACCCGGCCGTCGGTCGGCTGCTCGGCGGCCGGTACCGGCTGGTCTCCCGCCTCGGGCACGGCGGCATGGGTACGGTCTGGCGCGCGCACGACGAGGTCGTGGACCGGGACGTTGCGGTCAAGGAGCCGCGCGTTCCCGACCACTTGAGCGAACGCGACCGTGACCGCGTCTATCTGCGGATGCAGCGCGAGGCCCGCTCCGCCGCCCGGATCGACCACCCCGCCGTCGTCACCATGCACGATGTCGTGATCGAGGACGACAAGCCGTGGATCGTGATGGAGCTGGTGCGCGGCCAGTCGCTCGCCGACCGGCTCCAGGAGGGCACCCTCGACCCGCGCGAGGCCGCCCGTATCGGACTCGACGTACTGGACGGACTCACCGCCGCCCACGAACAGGGCGTGCTGCATCGCGACGTCAAGCCGGACAACGTCCTGCTGGGCCGCGGCGGCCGGGTCGTGCTGAGCGATTTCGGCATCGCGCAGACCGAGGGCGAGCAGGGGCTGACGGAGACCGGTTCGTTCGTCGGCTCGCCCGAGTTCATCGCGCCCGAACGCGTGCTGGGCCAGCGGCCGGGGCCCGAGTCGGACCTGTGGTCGCTGGGTGTGGTGCTGTACGCGGCGGTGGAGGGCATGTCCCCGTACCGCCGCTCCAATGTCCCCGCCACCCTCCAGGCCGTACTCTCCGCGGAACCGCAGATGCCCGCCCGCGGGTCCGGGCCGTTCGGCACGCTGGTGATGCAGTTGCTGCGCAAGGACCCGGCGGCGCGGCCGGACCCGGCGGAGATACGGGCGGTCCTGGACTCGGTGGCCCGGCCGCCGCACCCCGCGCTCGCCGCGACCCTGCTGTCCGGGGACTCCGGCGCGGGCAGGCAGACCGGTGCCGCCGCCTGGGTGCCGCCCGTGCTGTACGGGAGCCGCGCGGCGCGGTACGGATTCGGCGGCGGGGTGCTCGCGGTGGCGCTGGCCCTGTTCCTGATCCTCGCCAGGCCGTTCGCCGGCGCCGAACTGCCCGAGGGCTGGGGCATCCGCCCGGAGAACGAGATCCTCGGCGCGAAGGTCGGCGTCCCCGACGAGTACAAGCGCGCCCAGACCATCAGCGACACCGGCGTCACCTACCGCGACCCCAGCGGTGTCTTCCTCATCTACCTGGAGCGGGTCCAGCGGGCCACGGACAACGCCGACGACGTCCTGGCGCCGGAGGCGAACGTCTGGAAGTCGCACTACGAGCGCGGCGGCGACAACGGTACGGAGATCAAGGACGCCGAGGTCACCACCAAGAACGTCGAACACCAGGGCCGTCCCGGCTTCGAGACGGTCGTCGACTACACGGCATACGGCGATTCGGACGACGATCCGATCCGCTACCGCTGGCACGAACTCGTCATCCCCGGCGAGAACGATGTCTATCTGCGGCTGCGGGTCGCGATGCCCGCGGAGGGCGCGGCGGTGACGGACGGCGAGGAGCTGTACGGGAACGTGGTCGAGCACCTCGACATCGAGCAGACGTAGGCCTTGTCCGGCTGCTCAGGGGGCGGTGAGGGTCTCAGTGAGGGGTCGGTGAAAAGGTGTTACCGACGGGTACCCAAAGTCCGGCACGCGGCCTACCCTCGGCCCCATGACGGACTCGCAGGCCCCCGCCGCCCACTCCGGCAGCGCCCCTGACCCGGAGGGCACCCCCGGCAGCCCGGGCATCTCCGGCACCGACCGCGCCCCCGGCACCGGCTCCGCCCGCGGCACCAACCCGGTGGCCGCCGCCCCCGCCCGTGCGCGGACCGCTGCCGATGTGGTCACCCCCGAGGTGGTCGCCCAGCTCACGCACGGGGTCACCGGCTCCGGCCGTACCGCCAACCACGCCCCCTTCACCGGGGAGAAGCTGGCCGACCTGCCCGAGTCCACCCCCGAGGACGTCGCCGCCGCCTTCGAGCGGGCCCGTACCGCCCAGCCCGGCTGGGCCGCCGTCCCCGTAAGACAGCGGGCCGCCGTCCTGCTCCGCTTCCACGATCTTGTCCTGGCCCGCCAGGCCGAGATCCTCGATCTGATCCAGCTCGAAACCGGCAAGGCCCGCTCGCACGCCCACGAAGAGCTCCAGGGCGTCGCCGTCGCCGCCCGCCACTACGGGCGCTCGGCCCCCTCGTATCTGCGGCCGAAGCGCCACATCGGCGCCGTACCGGCCCTCACCAAGGTCACCGAACTGCGCCAGCCGCGCGGGGTCGTCGGCCAGATCGCGCCCTGGAACTACCCGTTCGAGCTGTCCGTCAGCGACGCCCTGCCCGCGCTGGCCGCCGGCAACGCCGTGGTGATGAAGCCCGACACCCAGACCGCCCTCACCGCGCTCTGGGGCCGTGACCTGCTGGTCGAGGCGGGGCTGCCGCCCGAGGTGCTCCAGGTGGTCCTCGGCGAGGGCCCGGTGATCGGCCCCGAGATCGTCCGGCACGCCGACTACGTGTCCTTCACCGGCTCGACCCGTACCGGCCGCGAGGTCGCGAAGAGCGCGGCGGACCGGCTCGTCGGCGTCTCGCTCGAACTGGGCGGCAAGAACGCCATGCTGGTCCTCAAGGACGCCGAGGTCGAGAAGGCGGCGGCGGGCGCCGTGCGTGCCTGTTTCTCCTCCGCCGGGCAACTGTGCATCTCCATCGAGCGGCTGTACGTCCACGAGTCGGTGGCCGACGCCTTCCTCGCGCGGTTCGCCGCCCGTACGAAGGCGATGCGGCTCGGCAACTCCCTCGCGTACGGCGCGGACATGGGCTCCCTCGCGGGCGAACGCCAGCTCTCCACGGTCGTACGCCATGTCGAGGAGGCCGTCGCCAAGGGCGCCACGGTTCTCGCGGGCGGCACCGCGCGCCCCGACATCGGACCGTACTTCTACGAGCCGACGATTCTCGAAGGCGTCGAGGCGCCGATGGCGGTGTGTACGGAGGAGACCTTCGGTCCTGTTGTGTCCGTCTACCGGTTCAGCGACGAGGACGAGGTGATCCGCCTCGCCAACGCCACGCCGTACGGCCTCAACGCCAGCGTCTGGACCAGGGACTCGGCCCGTGGCCACGCGGTCGCGGCCCGGCTGCGGGCGGGCACGGTCAACATCAACGAGGGGTACGCGGCGGCGTACGGCAGCGCGCGGTCGCCGATGGGCGGCATGAAGGACTCGGGGCTGGGCCGGCGGCACGGCGCCGAGGGCATCCTCAAATACACCGAGGCCCAGACCGTCGCGCAGCAGCGGCTCCTGCCCATGGCGCCGTCCTTCGGGATGGACGACGAGAAGTACGCGGCCCTGATGAGCCGCGGTCTGCGGGCGATGAAGGCTCTGCGGCTGCGGTAGCCGCGGCGGTTCCCGACGAGGAGAGCGAGCGCGCCAGTGGCACAGGACGACGCCCGGGACGGCGGCGGCTTCGGCGGCGGCCTCGATGACGGCCTCGATGACGACCGCGCCCATGACTGCGCGTGCGACGACGCCTACGACTACGACGTGATCGTCGTCGGCTCCGGCTTCGGCGGCTCTGTCTCCGCGCTGCGGCTGACCGAGAAGGGCTACCGCGTCGGCGTCCTGGAAGCCGGCCGCCGCTTCACCCCCGAGACCCTCCCCAAGAACTCCTGGGACATCAGGAACTACCTCTGGGCCCCGGCCCTCGGCCTCTACGGCATCCAGCGCGTCCACCTGCTCGGGCATGTGATGGTGCTGGCGGGCGCCGGGGTCGGCGGCGGCTCGCTCAACTACGCCAACACCCTGTACGTACCGCCCGCCGCGTTCTTCGAGGACCCCCAGTGGGCCGCCATCACCGACTGGGAACGGGAGTTGAGGCCGTACTACGACCAGGCGCGGCGGATGCTCGGCGTACGGCTCAACCCGACCATGACCCCCTCGGACGTGCATCTCAGGGCGGCGGCCGAGGCGATGGGCGCAGGTGACAGCTTCCACCTGGCGCCGGTGGGGGTGTTCTTCGGGGACGGCGAGGACGCCGACGGCGCCTCAAAGGCCCGGCCGGGTACGGCCGTCGACGATCCGTACTTCGGAGGCGCCGGCCCCGCCCGCCGGGCCTGCACCGAGTGCGGCGAGTGCATGACGGGCTGCCGGCACGGCGCCAAGAACACCCTCACCGAGAACTACCTTCATCTCGCCGAGCGCGCGGGGGCGGTCATCCACCCGATGACCACGGTGATCGCGGTGGAGGAGGACCCGGCGGGCGGCCACCGTGTCACCACCGTCCCCACCAACGCCCGCCGCAGGGGCCGGAGGCAGAGGCGCCCGACCGTTCTGCGCACCCGCCATGTGGTGCTCGCGGCCGGTACGTACGGTACGCAGACCCTGCTGCACACCATGCGCGACCGGGGCCTGCTGCCGCGGATCCCGGCGAGGCTGGGCGAGCTGACCCGTACCAACTCCGAGGCCCTGGTGGGCGCGCAGACCGACGACCGGCGCTACCGCAGGCGGTACGGCGCCGCCGCCCGGGCCGACTTCACCCGGGGCGTCGCCATCACCTCCTCGGTCCACCCCAACGACTCGACCCATATCGAGCCGGTGCGCTACGGCAGGGGCTCGAACGCGATGGGCGCGCTGTCCACCCTCCAAGTGCCGCTGAGCGACCGGCGGATACGGGCCTGGCTCGCGAACGCCGTGATGCACCCCGTACAGCTCCTCCGTTCGCTCTCCAACCGCCGCTGGTCGGAGCGGACCATCATCGGCCTGGTGATGCAGTCGCTGGACAACTCGCTGACCACGTACCGCCGGACGGGCGGCCCGGGCAAGGGGCTGCTCACCGCCCGGCAGGGGCACGGCGCGCCCAACCCGAAGCAGATACCGGAGGCGACGCGGGCCGCCACGCTTCTCGCCGAGGAGATCAACGGCTTCGCGGGCAGCAATGTGGGCGAGCTGATGGGCACCCCGCTGACCGCGCACTTCCTGGGCGGCTGTGTGATCGGGGCATCGGCGGAGGAGGGCGTGATCGACCCGTACCACCGGCTGTACGGGCACCCCGGGATCTCCGTCGTCGACGGCTCGGCGATCTCGGCGAACCTGGGCGTCAACCCGTCGCTGACGATCACCGCTCAGGCCGAGCGCGCGATGGCCTTCTGGCCGAACAAGGGCGAGCCGGATCCCCGTCCGGAGCAGGGCGTGGCGTATGCAAGGACCGAACCGGTGGCGCCGAGGTCCCCGGCGGTCCCGGCGGAGGCGTTCGGCGCGCTGAGACTGCCGTTCCTGGGGATACCGGCGGTGCCGCCGAAGGAGCCGGGGGCGGGTGCCTGAACCCGGGATTCCGGGCGGGAGGCACGCTGAGGCGCTGCACCCCCCTCCGAGTGCAGCGCCGTCGTGGGCCCTGCCAGGCACGGAAGTCACTGGTGGGGCCGCTCTTCACGCAAACAAGACCCGCGGCGCGCGTAGATGGTTGCGGCCGACTTCACGAAATCTTTAAGTGGTCTGCGTCACAGGGAGGGCGGGGTGACGGGGGTGGCACGAGGGCGCGCGGGACAGAAGGGGCACGAGGGGCGCGGGGGGCGTCCGGAGAGGGGGCGAAAGACCGGGGCGGCCGGGTCCGGGCGTCCCCGGAGCCGACCGCCGTTGGGTGACCGGGCTGCTGTCCCCTGCCTGCCGGTCACGAGCGCCGGGACGAGGTCCCACGACGTATCTGCGGTACGTCGCACGCCCCGGCGGAGCCACGCGTGGTGCTCTCTTCTCTGCGAGCCCGCCCCTGGGTGGCACGGACGCCTGGTCCAACGAAGCCCCTCCGGACCCGGTCACGCGCCGTACGGGTGAGAGCGGGCCCGAACTCAGATGCGGCCCCGGCTCAGCTCCAGCAGCGTCATCGCCAGCGCCGTGCCCGGCTTGCCGAGGGCGTCCCGGTAGCGGCTGAGGATCTCCATCTCGCGGGAGAGGCTGATCCGGCGGCCCCCGGAGCCGATCCGGGCGTCCTGGATGACGGCCGAGACGGCCATCCGTTCCTGGACGAGACCGATGATCCGGTCGTCCAGCGCGTCGATGCGCTCCCGCGCGTCGCCGATCAGCGCGGCGGGCGTGGAGGTCGAGTCAGGAGTGGGGCTGGTCTGCATCGTGAGGTCCTTGTCGGGGGAGTGCGCGCCCCGCGGGTCCTGCCGGCCCAGACACGACAGACGCCCCGGGCCTTGTCGGCCCGGGGCGCCTGGGAAGTCGCTTGTCAGTTCAAGCAGCACGACCATGGCAGCCGGACGGGCCGGTGCCATAGGTAAAGACGAAGGTGAGCTGCTCGCGCATGCGACCAGTATGGACCGGGCGCCACCGCGCGGGACACGGGGGTTCGGATGGTGAGACGTACCGCTCGTGCGACGTACCGCGTGTCTGTGCGGCGTCAGACGTACCGCGGTCCCGCGCGGCGTCGCTTGTCCACAGCGGATGCCGGTTGTCCACAGAGGATCTGGGGCATCGGCCCTCCCCGGTAGAATCGAGACAATCACTCCCGCTCGTGTTCACCGCCGGAAGGCCGCCCCGTGCCAGCAGCGCCCCCCGCCGCCCCCGATGTCGTCCTCGTTGTCGACTTCGGTGCGCAGTACGCCCAGCTCATCGCCCGTCGCGTCCGGGAGGCCCGGGTCTACAGCGAGATCGTCCCGTCCACGATGCCCGTGGCCGAGATGCTGGCGAGAAACCCGAAGGCGATCATCCTCTCCGGCGGCCCGTCCTCCGTGTACGCGGAGAAGGCCCCCAGCGTGGACCGCGCGCTCTTCGAGGCCGGTGTCCCGGTCTTCGGGATGTGCTACGGCTTCCAGCTCATGGCCACCGCGCTCGGCGGCACCGTCGACAACACCGGGGCGCGTGAGTACGGCCGTACCCCGCTGCATGTCTCCAAGACCGGCTCCACGCTCTTCGAGGGCACCCCGGCCGAGCAGGCGGTCTGGATGTCCCACGGCGACGCCTGTTCCGCCGCGCCCGCCGGCTTCACCGTCACCGCGTCCACGGACGTCGTACCCGTGGCGGCCTTCGAGAACGACGAGAAGAGGCTGTACGGAGTCCAGCACCACCCCGAGGTGATGCACTCCACCCACGGCCAGCAGGTCCTGGAGCACTTCCTGTACCGGGGCGCCGGCATCGAGCCGACCTGGACCACCGCCAATGTGCTGGACGAACAGATCGCCCTGGTCCGGGAGCAGGTCGGCACCAAGCGCGCCATCTGCGGACTGTCGGGCGGTGTGGACTCGGCCGTGGCCGCCGCGCTGGTCCAGCGGGCCATCGGCTCCCAGCTCACCTGTGTGTATGTCGACCACGGGCTGATGCGCAAGGGCGAGACCGAGCAGGTCGAGAAGGACTTCGTCGCCGCCACGGGCGTGCAGCTCAAGGTCGTCGACGCGCAGGAGCGCTTCCTTACCGCGCTCGCCGGGGTCTCCGACCCCGAGCAGAAGCGGAAGATCATCGGCCGTGAGTTCATCCGGGTCTTCGAGCAGGCCCAGGCCGAGATCGTCGCCGAGGCGGGCGCCGAGGGCGAGGACGTCGCGTTCCTGGTGCAGGGCACGCTCTATCCGGACGTCGTCGAGTCCGGCGGCGGCACCGGCACCGCCAACATCAAGTCCCACCACAATGTCGGCGGGCTCCCCGACGACATCGAGTTCCAGCTCGTCGAGCCGCTGCGCAAGCTGTTCAAGGACGAGGTCAGGATGGTCGGCCAGGAGCTGGGCCTCCCGGACGAGATCGTCCACCGCCAGCCCTTCCCAGGACCCGGCCTCGGGATCCGGATCGTCGGCGAGGTCACGCGCGAGCGGCTCGACCTGCTGCGCGAGGCGGACGCGATCGCCCGCGAGGAGCTGACCGCCGCCGGTCTCGACCGGGACATCTGGCAGTGCCCGGTGGTCCTGCTCGCGGATGTACGGTCCGTCGGCGTCCAGGGCGACGGACGGACGTACGGGCATCCGATCGTGCTGCGGCCCGTCTCGTCCGAGGACGCGATGACCGCGGACTGGACGCGGATGCCGTACGACGTGCTGGCCCGGATCTCCACGCGGATCACCAACGAGGTCGCGGACGTCAACCGCGTGGTCCTCGATGTGACGAGCAAGCCGCCGGGCACGATCGAGTGGGAGTGACCGCGGGCGGGAAGTGACGCCGGGCGGGAATGACATCCGACGGCCGGGGCCGGTTCTCGGGTCCTGGGGCCGGAGAGTCCGACGGGGCCGGTTGAGCCGGTGGCCGGTGACGCCGGGGGCCGGTGGTGCCGATGGTGCGCGTGAGTCAACACCGTAACCGTGTTCTCACCCGCCGCGACCGGGGCGACTGCGTACGGACCTCACTCCGTACGGCACAATTCCCAGACGGTGCAAGGAAGTTCACGGGCAGTCGGGGCGGGGAAGGCGGCAGACGGCGTGGCGGTGCAAGTGGCGCGAGAGGGTACGCACGGCGGGGGCTGCACGTGCGGTGACTGCCCGCACGGAGCGCGCGAGGGGCACCGGCGAGCCGTGGCCGCGTTCCTGGAGAAACGGGACGAACTGGCCGCGGGCCAGGGCCTGCCCGCCGCGGTCGCCTACTCCGCGAGCGCCTCCCGCCAGTGGGTCTCCGACGAACTCACCCAGTCCGCGCGGGCGGTGGCCGAGCGCAGCCGCGCGGCGGGCGACGCCTGGCTCCACGCGGTCTGGCGGCACACCCTGTTCGTGGTGGGCGGCGCCGTCGTGGCACTCGCGCTGGCGCAGTCCGTGACCGCGATCGGGGCCGGCTGGAGCGCCGCCCGTACGGCAGGGCTGGTCGCCGCGCTCGTCGTCGGAGCCCTGCTGACCGTCGCGGCCAGGCTCCACCGGGCCCGCGGCGGGCTGCTCGCGCCGCTGATCGGCGAGGACAACCGGCTGTCCACCTCGCGGACCGTCGCCTCCTCCTGGGTGCTGATGGTCGTCTTCTCCGTGCTCGTGCTGGCCCTCCAGCTCGCGGGCGCCTCCGGGCACCAGAGGCGTGACGAGCTGATCGCCGGGCTCGATCTGGCCCGGGGCGCCGGCATGGTGACCGTCCTGGCCGTGGTCTGTGCCATCGCCGTGGTCGTACGCCGGGTGGTGGCCGTACGGGTCCTGTCCCAGCGGCTCCAGAAGGTACGGGCGGAGCGCCCGCGGCTGGCCGATCTGCTCTGCGACGACGGCGGGCGCGGCAGCTTCACCGATGTCCAGTACGTCGTGGTGAACGCCGTCGCCCTGCTGTTCTCCGCCGTACGCCTCGCCCGGCGGCCCGAGCAACTCCCCGATCTGCCCTGGGCGCTGGCCCTCCTGGTCGCCGTCTCCGCCGCCACCTACTTCACCGGCAAGTACGCCGAGGGCGGCCGGCCCCTCGTCCTGTCGGTGGTACGGGCCAGGGAGGCGGGCGATCTGGACGCCCCCATCCGTACCGGCGACGACATCGAGATCCGCGGCGCGGGTTTCGTACCGCCCGGCGCGGGCACCCCGGACCGGCTGGCCCGGATGGTCGTCCGGATCGGCTCCGTCCATGTCCATGTCCCCCTGGTGCCGGTCCCCGGCGGCTTCGCCAACCCGTCGGACACCTGCCTCACCGTGCCCGTCCCGGTGGATGTGGAACCGGGCTCGGTGGAGGTGCAGGTCGTCACGGCGGCGGGCGTCGAGACCAACCGTGTGATCGTCGAGGTCATGGACTGAGGCCCCCCGGCCATTGACCGCGGCCATCCCCCGGTCATCGTTCCCCGTCCCTTGGCCCTTCCTCTTGAAGCCGGGCCGGGACCGTGGTCCCCTGCCAGGACTGAGCGCCCGGCACGTCTGCTGCGTATGCATGGGCGAGGGGCCGCGTGGGCATACGCTCCCGCGGCAGCGGTGTGGGACAGGGGAGAGGCGGACGGGCGATGACGTATGGCTACCGGACGGACAACTACGGGCAGCTCGGCGGTGAGCGCCGGGGCTGGCGGGAGAACGCAGGCCGCTACGCGCTGCTTCCCTTGCGGATATTCCTGGGCGTCACCTTCATCTACGCGGGAATCGACAAGCTGACCCAGGGCGGCTTCTTCGCGTCGACCGGCACGGGATCGGTCGGCGAGATGATGCGGGCGGTCAGAGACAGCTCGGCCATCCCCGCGCTGGTCGACCTCGCGCTCAAGAACCCCGCCGGGTTCGGCTACGCCATCGCCATCGGCGAACTCGCCGTGGGCCTGGGCACCCTCTTCGGAGTGCTGGCCCGGCTCGCCGCCTTCGGCGGTGCCGTGATCTCCCTGAGCCTCTGGCTGACCGTGAGCTGGCAGAGCGATCCGTACTACTACGGCAATGACCTCGCCTATCTGATGGCGTGGCTGCCGCTGGTGCTCGCCGGTGCCCCGGTGTTCTCGCTCGACTCCGCGATGGCCGGCCGACGGCGGAGTATGTAGCGGCGTATGAGGTAGTCCGCCGCGGCCACCCACATGGCCAGGAACAGGCCGCCGAACACCACAGGGAACACCGCGTACCACGGGGTGTGCCAGGAGCCCGCCGCGTCGCCTCCGTACGCGGCGGCCGCGGCCAGCACCGACAGTCCCGCCACCAGCCGGCCGGGACGGATCTCATGGCGCATCTCATGACGTGGCACGGGTCACCTCCACCTGTCCCAGACCGACTTCGAGCTTCAGATCGAGCGTGCCGGCCGGGGCCGAGCCCGCGCGCGGGGTGAGCGTGCGCTGCCGCGACTGGTCCGGCGCGATGTCCACATCGTTCGGCGGGTCCCCGGGCAGCCGCACATCACCGAGCCCCGCCTGGGCCCGCAGCTTCACCGTCACCCCCTGCGGTACGACCACCTTGAGCTGCCCGGCGCCCACCTCGGCCGACGTGCTGACCGTACGGCCCCTGGGCACCGTGAGCCGGGTCAGGTCGAGCGTGCCGACGCCGGAGCCCAGTTCGTACCGTGGCTTCACCGAAGCGGCAGAGACGGGTATCCAGTGCTGGCGGCCCCACTCCGTGGTGATGTTCTTCGGCACGGCCGTCGCGCCCGCGAGCAGCGCGGCGGTGACCATGGTCAGGAAGATCGTCCCTATCCCCGTACGGCCCAGGAAGGCGCTGACCGCGAGGCCGAGCCCGAAGACCGCGAGCGCGGCGGTCAGGCCCATCTGGAGGCTCGTGCCGAACGGCCGGCTCTGCCAGGACAGCCCCGTGCCGAGACCGCCCGCCATCAGCGCGAGCAGCAGCACAGTGCCACCGATCCCGCGCGGCCCCGGGGGGCGGGCCTGCCGCTCCTGAGCGCTCCTGCCCATGTGGTGCCAGAGCCCCATGTGGTGCCAGGGCCCCATGTGATGCCACGGCTGCCAGCGCCTGTCCGTACCGGCTTCGGTGTCCTCAGGTCCCCAGAGATAGGTCTGCGCGGAGGCCGGGCCCGTGGTGCCGTCCTTGACTATCGGATCGCGCCACCACGAGTGCAGGCCCGGGATCGGCGGCGCCATGGTCTCCGGCGGCGCCTCCGCCACCGCCTGCGCCGTCGCCGGGTCCAGCACGCTGCCATGGGGCGCGGCGGCGCGGCGGCGCTGCGACCACACGGCGGAGCCCACGACGGCCGTCGACAGCATCGCGGCGAAGCCCAGGGTGCCGTCATTGCCCAGCATCGACAGGAACAGCGCGCAGCCGATCAGCGCGAGCAGCACGGCGATCAGCGAAGCGCCGTCGACACGCCCCGAAAGCAGCCTGCGGGCTTCGTTCTCCTCCTGGCCCTCCTGCGGGATCAGCAGCCAGGCGAAGCCGTAGAAGATCAGCCCTATCCCGCCGGTGACCGAGAGCACCCCGATGACGATCCGGAAGATCACCGGATCCACATCGCAGTACCGCCCGAGCCCTCCGCACACGCCCGCGATCACCTTCTGGCGCTGACTGCGCTGAAGCTGCGGCGCCGCGGCGTCCACCGAGCCCGCGCCGGAAGTGCCGGAAGTGCCGGAAGTCCCCGCGTCGCCGACGCCGGTGGTGCCCGCGCCGCCCGTGCCGGAAGTGCCCGCGGCAGTGGCACCCGCGGCGGAGGCGTCCGATGAGGACGGCTCGGCGGCGGGCGGCGCGGTGCGCGGGTCGGGAGGCGACTGGGCCGACGGCTGGGTCATACGTCCATGGTGACGGCCCGGATCCCGTGCCTCCAGCCGTTCCGACCCTGGGCTCTCCCTGATATCGACCCGGGCGGCGACCTCAGGGATCACGGACGTTTGCGGTCCGGTCGTTCCGGAGGGACGAGCCGTTCGTCCTCCCGGCGGGGGACGGGTCAACGACGCGCATCAGGGTCGCCTCAGGGACCCGACCCTGATGTACCCCCGCACCGCGCCATGTGACTATCGAAGGCATGCCAGCCGCCCCGTCCCGCCCTGCCGCGCCTTCCGCGTCCTCTTCCTATCGCGCCCCCGTGCCGGACGAGCAGCCGACGCGCAAGCTGTACCGCAGCGCGGACGGCCGGCTGCTCGGCGGTGTGGCGCGCGGACTCGCCGGCCATCTCGGGCTGCCGGTCGTCTGGGTGCGGCTGGTCTTCCTCGGCCTCTTCATGGCACAGGGCCTGGGCGCCCTGCTGTACGCCGTCTTCTGGATCGTCGTACCGCTCGGTGTCGGCGGCACGGCGGTCGAACCCCGCTCCCTGTTCGAGATCAGCCCCGACGGCAGACGCAGGCTTCGCAAGCCCGACAAGGGCCAGATCTTCGCGCTGATCGCGCTGGTGATCGGCGCAGGCATCTTCGTCGGCAACGTCAATCTCGGCCGCAGCCACGCCGACCGCTACATCTGGCCGCTGCTGCTGATAGGCGCCGGCGTCGTCCTGGTGTGGCGTCAGGCCGACAACGCGCGCCGGGCCCGCTGGACCGAGGTCGGCCGCCGCCGCCGGCTCTTCCAGCTCGCGCGCACCCTCGCCGGTGTCGCCCTGGTCGGCCTCGGCCTCGCCGTGTTCATGGTGGTGCGCGGCTCGGCCGCCCAGTTCGGCAACGTACTGACCGGGGCCATCGCCGTCGTCGCCGGAGTCGCCCTGCTCGCCGGGCCCTGGCTCGTACGGATGACCCAGGACCTGTCCGAGGAGCGGCTGATGCGCATCCGCGCGCAGGAGCGCGCCGAGGTCGCCGCCCATGTCCATGACTCCGTGCTGCACACCCTCACCCTGATCCAGCGCAGCGCCGACGACGGCGGCGAGGTCCGCCGGCTCGCCCGCGCCCAGGAGCGCGAGCTGCGGGCCTGGCTCTACAAGCCGGAGGGCCGCGGCAAGGACGAGGAGGACGAGCCGGCCACCCTCGCCGAGGCCGTGAAGCGGACGGCGGCCGAGGTGGAGGACCACCACGGAGCGCCGATCGAGGTCGTGGTCGTCGGCGACTGCCCGCTCGACGAGAAACTGGCGGCACAGATGCAGGCCGCGCGCGAGGCAATGGTCAACGCCGCCAAGTACGGTGGCGATGGGGGCGCGGTACAGGTCTTCGCGGAGGTGGAGGGCCGTACGGTCTTCCTCTCCGTACGGGACCGCGGCCCCGGGTTCGACCTGGACGCCGTACCGTCGGACCGGATGGGCGTACGGGAGTCGATCATCGGCCGGATGCAGCGCAACGGCGGGACGGCCAGACTGCGTTCGGTGCCCGGCGGCGGCACGGAGGTCGAGCTGGAGATGGAACGGGCGGACGGATGACCCGTGGCATCCCGCCGCGCGCCGGGGTCGTGCCCGCGAGGACCGGCCGGACAGGGCTCGGACACGGCCCAGGACCGAATGACGAGGACGAGGGGCAGAGACCATGAGCGAGGGCGTAGGGGCCAACGGCAGTCCGGCGGACAGCGGCGGGACCCCGGCCGGGGACGGCCGTCGTGTACGGGTCGTGCTCGTCGACGACCACCGGATGTTCCGTACGGGAGTACAGGCGGAGATCGGCCGCACCGAACAGACCGGTGTCGAGGTCGTCGGTGAGGCGGCCGATGTGGACCAGGCGGTGACCGTGATCACGGCGACCCGCCCCGAGGTCGTCCTGCTCGACGTCCATCTGCCGGGCGGCGGCGGGGTCGAGGTACTGCGGCGCTGCGCGCCGATGATGGCGGCGCCGGAGAATCCGGTGCGGTTCCTGGCCCTGTCGGTCTCCGACGCGGCCGAGGATGTCATCGGCGTGATCAGGGGCGGTGCCCGCGGCTATGTGACCAAGACGATCACCGGCACGGATCTGGTCGACTCGATCTTCCGGGTGCAGGAGGGCGACGCGGTGTTCTCGCCGCGGCTCGCCGGGTTCGTCCTCGACGCCTTCGCGTCGACGGACGCGCCGCCGGTGGACGAGGACCTGGACCGGCTCACCCAGCGGGAGCGCGAGGTGCTGCGGCTGATCGCGCGGGGATACGCGTACAAGGAGATCGCCAAACAGCTTTTCATCTCGGTGAAGACCGTGGAGTCGCATGTCTCGGCGGTCCTGAGGAAGCTCCAGCTCTCCAACCGGCACGAGCTGACGCGCTGGGCGACGGCCCGCAGACTGGTCTGAGGCGCTGCTTCCGGGGCTGAGGTGGCGGCCTAGGAGCAGCGCCACTGGGTGATGTACGTCCGGTTCCGGTGCTCCATCAGACCGCGGATGCACTCGCCCGGCGCGGTGTCGAGCGTACGGGCCAGCTCGGCGCGGCCGTGCCGGGTGTGCCGCGTCCCGAACCACCCCGGGAACGCCACGATCCGGTCGTCCTTGCGCTGATAGCCGAGGCGTACGGCGGTGCCCGGCCGGTCCGCGTGCTGGACGTACCGTGTGATGAACCGGCCCGCACCGCCGATCGGGCCCTCGATGCAGAGCCGGCCGCCGGAGAGATCGCCGCAGCCCTTGGGCGTGACACCGACCGGCGCCAGTACGAAGAGCGCGCCGAAGGTGAGGACCGACGCTCTGACGGCGGTGGCTCGTCTCACGGCTTCCCTTTCGCGGCCGACGGCGTACTGCTGCTCATCGTGGCGCGAAGGTGGGGAAGCGGCACCCCGGAGTGGTCCGTACCGGTTACGAGGCCGGTGTCCGGGGCCGGGGCCGGGCTCGGGGCAGATCCGAGCAGCCTTTTCAGGCAGGCCGCGTCGCGCCCGCGAACGGCATCTCGTCGACCGGTGCCATCCGCACCGCCGAGCCCGGGCGCGGCGCGTGGATCATCTGCCCGCCGCCCACATAGATGCCGACATGGCTGACACCGGAGAAGAAGAACACCAGATCGCCGGGCGCGAGCCGGTCGCGCGCCACCCGCCGCCCCGCGCCGATCTGCGTGTAGGTGGTACGGGGCAGGGCGACACCGGCGGCGCGCCAGGCCGCCTGCGTCAGCCCCGAGCAGTCGAACGCGCCGGGCCCGGTCGCGCCCCAGGCGTACGGCTTGCCGATCGCCCCGTACGCGTACGCCACGGCCGCCGCGGCGCGCGAGTCCGGCGCGAGGAGCGCGCCCCGGGCCGTCGCACGCCCCGCGCGGGCGGCGTACGCGGCGTACGCGCCGTTCCCGGACCAGTACGCGCCGTTCCCGGCCTCCTCCGCGTACCGGGCGCGCTCCGCCGCCGTGAGCCGGTCCAGGAGCGCGTGCGCGGAGTCGAGCTTCTCCCGGACGGTGGCCTTGTGCCGGGCCAGCTCCGCCCGGCGGGCCTCGAACTCTCCGAGCCGCCCGTCGGCGCGGCTGCGGAGCTGGGCGATCGACGCGAGTTCCTTGCGGATCCCGGTGACCATGGTGGCCTGCCGGGCCCCGGCCCGTTCGGCGAGCCCCGCGCGCTCCAGGAACTCGTCGGGCCCGGAGCTGAGGGCGAGCTGTACGGCGGGGTCGAGGCCGCCCGTACCCCCGCGGTACTGCGCGGCGGCGACCGAACCGAGCGCGTTGCGCGCGGCGTTAAGCCGGCCCGTCCTGCGGGTGGCCTCGTCCCGCAGCTCCGTCAGCGAGTCACGGGCCTCGTCCGCCTTCTCCTTCGCCCCGTTGTACCGCTCCGTCGCCGCCTCGGCCTCCTCGTACAGGCCGTCGATCTTCGCCCTGACCTGTGCGGGGGTGAGCCGGGGCTCCCCGTGCGCGGGGGTGGCCGCGCCGGCGGTCGCGGCGCCGGCGATGGCCAGGGTGGCGGCGGTACGGCCGGTCGGGCCGGTGAGCCGGCGCTGCTTGCGTTTTCGGTGCGCTGCCACGGGGGCGTCCACTTCCTCACGTCCGTACGGTCGGGCGGTACGAGTCGGCCGCCTGGAGAGGGACGCTAGGGCGAGAGGTCACAGCCCGGTGACGGCAAGGCCGCTATTGGCCGGAGCTGAAACTTCCGGACCGCTTTGTGACCGGACGGGCCCCGGCGGAACAGTGCCCTTCCGGTCCGACCCGGCCGATAGGGAAACAAAGCCCCACCTCACCCCGAAGAGGTGATATGAGCCCGGCTAGTCTCACGCTATGGACGTACTCATCAATGTCTTCGTCGCCCTGCACATCATCGGCATAGCGTCGCTGCTCGGCGGCTTTCTGACCCAGATGAAGTCGATGAGCGCCGGCACGGCGCGGTTCAGCCCGGCGATGCTGCACGGGGCGCTGACGATGCTGGTCACGGGCGTCGCCCTGGTGGGCCTCAATCAGGCCGACGACAACCCCGTGAACAACATCAAGATCGGGATCAAGCTGGCGGTCCTGGTCGTGATCCTGGGCGTGGTCTATGTGAAGCGGGACGAGGAGACCGCGCCGAAGGGCCTGTTCGGCGCGGTCGGCGGTCTGACGCTCGCCAATATCTTCATCGCCACGCTCTGGACCTGACCGGCGCTCCGGCCCGGGCCCCCGGGCCTTGTCAGGCCGGGCGGACGCTCCCGTAGATGGGCATGTAGTAGATCGATTCCTCGCGGACGTTCGCGCCCGGCTTGGGGGCGTGGATCATCATGCCGTCGCCTATGTAGATGCCGACATGGCTGATGTCGTCGTAGAAGAAGACCAGATCGCCGGGGAGCAGATCCCCGGTCGAAACGCGCGTGCCGGCCTCCACCTGCTCCCAGGTGGTACGGGGCAGCTGTACGCCCGCCTCGCGCCAGGCGGCCTGGGTCAGGCCGGAGCAGTCGTACGAACTGGGTCCCGAGGCGCCCCAGACGTACGGCTTGCCTATCTGCGCGCGTGCGAAGGCGAGGACCTTGGCGGCCTTGGTGGCGTAACTGCCGCCGGCGGTCCCGGAACCGGTGCCCGTGCCCGTACCGGTGCTCGTACCAGGGCTGGTGTCCGTGCCAGTGCCCGTGCCCGTGTCCGTACCGGCCGAAGGCGGCTCCGCGGCCTGCTGCTGCTCGCGCAGCCGCTCGGCCTCCGCCTTCGCGCGGGCCTCCTCCTTGGCCTTCGCCTCGGCCTTTCTGCGGGCCTCTTCCTCCTTCTTGCGCTCCAGCGCCGCCAGCCGCTCCTGTTCCTCGGCGGTCAGCCGCGACAGCAGCGCACGGGCCGCTCCGAGCTTCTTCTGTACGTTCTCCTTGCTGGTCCGCAAGGCGGCCTGCGACGCGGTCAGCGACTCCAGGCTCTTCGCCGCCTGCGCCCGCTCCTTGGCCGCCGCGGCCTGCTGCGCCTGGTAGTCGGCGAGGACACCGCGCTGACGGTCCGCCAGCCGGTCCATCATCTGCGTCTGCTCGAAGTACGCCTGCGGGCTGTCGGCGAACAGCAGGGCGGCGGTCTGGCCGAGCCCGCCCTCGCGGTACTGCGCGGACGCGAAGCCTCCGAGCGTACGGCGGGCCTCGTTCAGCTTGTCCGCGCGCTTGGCGACCTCGTCCAGCACCCGGCCGACCGTGCGCTTCTGCTTCTCCGTGGCCTCTTTGGCCTTGTTGTACTGCTGCGTCGCGCCACCGGCCTGGCGGTACAGGTCGTCGACCTTCTTCTGCACCTCTTCGACCGACGGCCTGGGCTCGGTGGGAGCGGCGTTCGCGCTCTGCGTCGAGAGCAGCGTGACCGAAGCGAGGGCGGCCGTCGTGAGACCGACCGCGGGGGAGTTGGTGCGTACTCCGCTACGGGTGCGCGACTTGCGATGCGACGCCAAGGCCAGCATCTCCTTCCGTCGAACTTCCTTCTGGAATGTCCGATTTCAGCAAAGGTCGCCCGCTCGGCGCGGATCGCCTTGGGGGGTTCGGGCTGCCTGAGCGAGCACGCTAGCCAAACTGTGGTCCTCATGTGAAGGTCGATGGGCGATATGCCCGATACATTTTCGTGACCATTTGCTTATGTGATGCGAGACGGTCGCTGCAAAGGGTCGAACGGGGGTCGCGAGGGCATTTTCGTCACCTTGTGTGATCAAGTGATCGCCGCACTCCTGGATGCCAGGAGTCTTTCCAAGGCGGGCGCGGGCTGTCAGTGCGGCGGAATAGACTCGGAAAGCGATGAGCAGCCTCTTTGACGACAACTTCCTGGCGGACCTCCAGCCCTCCGGCGACGAGCCCCCGCCGCCGCCCGAGGACCACGACGAGCACGCCCAGGAGGCGGTGCCCGACGACCTCTTCGAGGGTGCGTACGACATGCCCCCGGCGCGCGACGCGTACCACCGCGACGGCTCCCCGCGGACCGTCGTGGACCCCGCCGCGCTGCTCGAAGGGCTGAACGAGGAGCAGCGCGCGGCCGTCACGCACACGGGATCGCCCCTGCTCATCGTGGCCGGAGCCGGCTCCGGCAAGACCCGGGTCCTCACCCACCGGATCGCGCATCTGCTGGGCACCCGCAGTGTCCACCCCGGCCAGATACTGGCGATCACCTTCACCAACAAGGCCGCCGGGGAGATGAAGGAGCGGGTCGAGCAGCTCGTCGGCCCGCGCGCCGGGGCAATGTGGGTGATGACCTTCCACAGCGCCTGCGTCCGCATCCTGCGCCGCGAGTCGAAGAGGCTCGGCTTCACCTCGTCGTTCTCGATCTACGACGCCGCCGACTCCAAGCGGCTGATGGCCCTGGTCTGCCGCGATCTGGACCTCGACCCCAAGCGCTATCCGCCGAAGTCCTTCAGCGCCAAGATCTCGAATCTGAAGAACGAGCTGATCGACGAGGAGACGTACGCGGGACAGGCCGCCGACGGCTTCGAGAAGACGCTCGCCGAGGCCTACCGGATGTACCAGGCGCGGCTGCGCGAGGCCAACGCGCTGGACTTTGACGACATCATCATGACCACCGTCCATCTGCTCCAGGCGTTCCCGGATGTGGCCGAGCACTACAGGCGGCGCTTCCGCCATGTGCTGGTGGATGAGTACCAGGACACGAACCACGCCCAGTACACGCTCGTACGTGAGCTGGTGGGCCCGTCCGGCGAGGACCACGACCCGGCCGAGCTGTGTGTCGTCGGCGACGCCGACCAGTCGATCTACGCCTTCCGGGGCGCCACTATCCGTAACATCCTCCAGTTCGAGGAGGACTACCCGGACGCGACCACGATTTTGCTGGAGCAGAACTACCGCTCCACGCAGACGATTCTCAGCGCCGCCAACGCGGTCATCGAGCGCAATGAGAGCCGCCGTCCGAAGAACCTGTGGACAAAGGCCGGCGCCGGCGCCCGGATCACCGGCTATGTCGCGGACACGGAGCACGACGAGGCGCAGTTCGTCGCCGACGAGATCGACCGGCTGACGGACGCGGGCGAGGCCAAGGCGGGCGATGTCGCTGTCTTCTACCGTACGAACGCGCAGTCCCGTGTCTTCGAGGAGATCTTCATCCGGGTCGGCCTGCCCTACAAGGTCGTCGGCGGAGTGCGCTTCTACGAGCGCAAAGAAGTCCGCGATGTGCTGGCCTATCTGCGGGTCCTCGCCAACCCGGAGGACAATGTTCCGCTGCGCCGTATCCTCAACGTCCCCAAGCGCGGCATCGGGGACCGCGCGGAGGCCATGATCGACGCCCTCGCACAGCGGGAGCGGATCACATTCCCGCAGGCCCTGCGCCGGGTGGACGAGGCGTACGGCATGGCGGCACGCTCCGCCAACGCGGTCAAGCGCTTCAACACGCTGATGGAGGAGCTGAGTACGGTCGTCGAGTCGGGCGCCGGACCGGCGACGGTGCTGGAGGCCGTGCTCGAACGGACCGGCTATCTGGCGGAGTTGCAGGCCTCGACCGACCCGCAGGACGAGACCCGTATCGAGAACCTCCAGGAACTGGCCGCGGTGGCGCTGGAGTTCGAGCAGGAGCGCGCCCAGGCGGCAGCGGCGGCGGCCGACGACACGGGTGCGGCGGCGGCCCCGGCCGCGACGGGCACGCTCGCCGAATTCCTGGAGCAGGTGGCGCTTGTCGCCGACTCCGACCAGATCCCCGACGAGGACGAGGACGGCTCCGGTGTCATCACCCTGATGACGCTGCACACCGCCAAGGGCCTTGAGTTCCCCGTGGTGTTCCTGTCGGGCATGGAGGACGGCGTCTTCCCGCACATGCGCGCGCTGGGCCAGACCAAGGAGCTGGAGGAGGAGCGGCGGCTGGCGTATGTCGGCATCACCCGCGCCCGCGAGCGGCTCTATCTGACGCGGTCGTCGATGCGGAGCGCGTGGGGGCAGCCCGCGTACAACCCGCCGTCGCGGTTCCTGGAGGAGATCCCGGGCCAGCACCTGGAGTGGAAGCGGACCGGAGCGCAGATCCCGGCGGGGCCGACCACTTCGATCGCGTCCTCGCTGTCCGCGGCGGCGGGCGGGACGGGTTCCGGCTCGCGCTCGCGGTCCGGCGGTGCGGCGGGCTTCGCCACGCGGCGCATGACCGACAAGCCGGTGATCTCCCTGGCGGTCGGAGACCGCGTCACCCACGACCAGTTCGGCCTGGGCACGGTCATGGCGGTAACAGGCACGGGCGCGAACGCGCAGGCGACAGTGGATTTCGGCGACACCAAGCCCAAGCAACTGCTGCTGAGGTATGCGCCGGTGGAGAAGCTGTAGGGGGCGGGCGGGTCTGTCCTCAATCGCCGGACGGGCTTGGTGGTATTGCCCACCGGCGCCGGACCCCTGGCCCGCGCCGGCTTACGTCGGGTCCAGGCCGTGGCTGCGGAGCCAGGACAGGGGGTCTATCGCCGAGCCGCCGCCGGGGCGTACCTCGAAGTGCAGGTGCGGGCCGGTGGAGTTGCCCGAGTTGCCCGAGTAGGCGATGACATCGCCCGCCTTGACCGTGCCGTAGCGGATCTTCGTACTGCTGAGGTGGCAGTACCACGTCTCCGTGCCATCGGGCGAGGTCACGATGGCCATGTTGCCGTACGCGCTGTTGTACTGCGTCCGCACGGTGCCGTCGGTCGCCGCCATCACCGGCGTGCCGTACGAGACCGGGAAGTCGATCCCGGTGTGCACGGACATCCAGTTGATGCCGGCCTGGCCGTAGTACGCGCTGAGGCCGTGCGCCGCGACCGGCAGCGCGAACTTCGGCCGCAGGGCCTCCTTGCGAGCCGCCTCCGCCTCGCGCTGCTTCCGCTCCGCTTCCTGCCGCGCCTTGAGGTCGATGCGCTCCTGCGTACGGCTGGCCCGGTCACCGAAGTCGCGGGCGTCGGCGCTGAGGGCGGCGAGCTGGGTGTCCAGCTTGTTGTTGGCGGCGACGGGTTTGACGGAGGCCGGGTCGGCGGCCGTCGCGGTGGTCTTGGTCTCCTCCTGCGCCTCTTCGCCGAGGCCGCCGACAGAGGCGGCCGCGATACCGGCGACGCCCATCACACAGGCGGAGGGTACGGCGACGGTGAGGAGCGCGGAGCGCTTGGCGGGGGTACGGCGGCGGCCTCGGCTGCCGTTTCCGCCGCCGGTCCGGCGTACCGGACGAGGCGTCACGGTTATGGCGGGCACGGTCATGGTCGGAGCCATGTGCAGCGAGTCGGCCTCGGAGCCGGAACCGGGGCCGTCGGAGTCGGTACCGGGAGCGTCGTCCGCGTCCGTACCGTCCTCGGCCTCATAGGCCTCATAACCGCCGGACTCGGCGTCGAAGCCGGCATCCGCGCCGGGTTCAGGCTCGGGCCCGGGCCCGGGGGCGCCGTACCCGGCCTCGGGGTCGTACGGGTCGGAGCCGTACGCGTCCTGCGCGTCGTATGCGCCGTCCGCCGCGTACTGGTGGCCGTACTGGTCGTGTACGCCCTGGTCGTGTGCGCCCGCGACATCGGCGTCCACGAGGAGCGTGTCCTGCGCCGGATCCGGTGATGTCCCTGCCGAGTTCCACGCGGTGGCGTCGTACGCCCCGGAGTCGAACGCCGGCGCCATCCACTGCGCGGTCGGCTCGTACCCGAGCGGCGCGGCCGCGAACTGCTCGGCGTCGAAGGGCGCGGTCTCGAACTGCGCGGCCTGCGCCGGGTCGAAGGGCGCCGCGACGGCCTGGCCCAGGGCGTCGTATCCGTACGGCGCGTTCTCGAACTGGCCGTTGTCGAACTGGCCGTTTTCGAAGGGGGCGTTTTCGAACTGCCCTGCGTGGCCGGTGCCGTTGAGTGGATTCGCCTGGTTCCAGGCGTCGGCGTCCCACTGGCCCGTCGCGTCCGGCCCGGCCGCCTGGGCCGGGATGTCCGCCAACGGCTGGTAGTCCGCGGACTGCTGGTAACCGGTGCCGCTGGTGGTGAGGTCCGCCCACTGGCCGCTCGTGCCGCTCGTGTCGTACTGCTCGTACTGCGATTCGTACTGCGGCGTGGCGTACGCGTCGTATCCGGCGCTCTGCTGCTGGTGCCCGGCGCTGTCCCACTGGCCGCCGGTGCCGTACTGCTGCTCGTACGGCCCGTTGTGGGCCGGAGTCCCCTCGTAACCGCCCGGCAGGGAGCCGAAGAGCGGGTCGGTCGCGAAGCTGCCGTTCTGGTAACCGTCGTATGCGGCGTACCCGGCGTGGGCGTGCTGGTCGTTCACCAACTTCTCTCTCGCCTCGGCAGCAGGACCAGGGTCTGAGATCCGGTCCTGTGGGAGAAGGACCTCAGAGGGAAAGCAGTGGCCGCGACTGTACCCGGCGGTATGCGACGGCGACAATCTTCCGCAGGTTTTGGGCTCAGCGGAAACGGGCATTCGGCCGTGTTTCGGGGGACTGCGGGCACAGGCTTGGCCGTACGTTCGAAGCGTGTTCGAGTGGCGGGAGCGGTCGCGGGCGGTGACCGGGCGCCGATCGCGGTGGTGAGCGGTGGCGATCGCGTGGTTGGACCGCGTGGTTGGACCGCGGGGTTGGACCGCGGGGTTGGACCGCGGGGTTGGACCGTGGGCCGGGCGCCGGGTTGCGGCGGTCAGGCGACGGACGCCGGTCCTTCGGTGGCGGGGGGACTTCCGCCGAGGTCGATACCCGACCCGAGATCGGGCAGAAAACCGGATTCGAGGACGTGCCGGACACCCGCCGCGACCGCGGGATGGACCGGCAGGGTCAGATGCCCCAGGCCGCTCACCCGGACGTTCTGCGCGAGCAGATCGGGGTGTTCGATACGGGCCGTCTCCACCGGGTCCATGAGCTGGTCCATATCGCTCCAGAAGCTTACGAACCGGGTACGGCAGCCGATCGCGGGCAGGCGCAGCTCGTCGATCAGGCCCGATCCCGGCCGCATTTGCCGCACCACCGGGTGGGCGTCCGCGAACGGCACGACGGTGGTGCCCTCATGGGGCGTACCGAGGGTGACGAGCGTACGGATCCGGTCATCGCCGCCCAGTCGCTGTGCGTAATAACGGGCGATCAGGCCGCCCATGCTGTGCCCGATGACATCGACCTGGCGGTGGCCGGTGCGGACGCAGATCTCCTCGATGTGCTGCCCCAGCAGCTCGGCGGCCGACCGTATGTCGAAGGTCAGCGGCGAGTAGTTGAGCGAGATGAGCCGGTCCCAGCCGTGCCGGGCGAGGGAGCGGCGCAGCATGACGAAGACGGAGCGGTTGTCGACCAGGCCGTGGAGCAGTACGACGGGGGGCCGTTCGCGGCCGTCGGCGGGGAGCTGGGGGGCCTCCGGGGGCAGCGGGGCGGCGCGGCGCTCCTGGATGATCCCGGCCGGGTAGAGGACGAGATGCCCGGTGAGGATCGCGAGGTCGAGCGCGGTGGCGCGGAGCAGCGCGGCGGGCGGCGACGCCTCGCGTACGCGGCTCACCTGGCGCAGCAGCGGAGGAAGGAGCGGCGACAGCGGAAAGAACGGCTGGATCTGCATGGCCGACCTCCGAACGGCACCCGGGAGGCGGCTCTGTCCCCCGTGTGCCCTCATGGGGCGCCGCTCACGGCGGATCCGCGGCCGACGTGCCGGAGCCGACGCACAAGCCGAACCACCGCGCCACCCGACCGGCGGCCCGGCGGAACCGCGCCCATGTGGCGGCTCCCTCTGCGGCTCCCCTTGCGGCTGTCCGCCCCGGCCCGGGGGCCGAGTGTTATCGGAACACCGCAAAGCGAACTTGTCCCAGGTGTGATTTCCCCCTCGCCGCCCGCCGCGAAACAGCCGGGTGCGGGATGCTGTGGATAACGTTCGTTCACCTCTCCGGGCCGCGCGGGCGCGGGAACCCGTGCCGCGGGAACCCGTACCGATGACGGCGCAGTCGGTATGTGGCAGACCGTCGTGCAGTCTGTATGGGCAGTCGGTCTGTATGTGCAGTTGGTCGGTATGTGCAGTCGGTATTCGGTATGTGGAGGCAACGATGGGTGTGACCGGTCCGATCCGCGTGGTGGTGGCCAAGCCGGGTCTCGACGGCCACGATCGCGGGGCGAAGGTGATCGCGCGTGCGCTGCGTGACGCAGGCATGGAGGTCATCTACACGGGGCTCCACCAGACCCCCGAACAGATCGTGGACACCGCGATCCAGGAGGACGCCGACGCGATCGGCCTGTCCATCCTCTCCGGCGCCCACAACACGCTCTTCGCGAAGGTGATCGAGCTGCTGAAGGAGCGGGAGGCGGAGGACATCCAGGTCTTCGGCGGCGGCATCATCCCGGAGGCGGACATCGCCCCGCTGAAGGAACTGGGCGTCGCCGAGATCTTCACGCCCGGCACGACGACGACCTCGATCGTCACCTGGGTCAACGCCAACATCCGCCAGCCGACGGGCGCGTGACGCGGTGCGCCGTGCGGTGCGCCGCACGGTGCGCCGTACGTATGCCGCGCGCGTGCCGGGCTACGGATTTGCTCCTTCCGGCAGTTCGGATAGCTCCGCTGTTTCCGCCTGCCCGGATATTCGCGGCGGCTCCAGCGGCTCCGGTGGCTCCGCCGCCAGTTCCGACAGCATCGCCGCGCGCAGGCGCAGTGTGGAGACCAGCCGCTGGAACGCCTCCGACCAGTAGCCACCCGCGCCCGGCGACGCGTTCTCGCCCTCGTCCGGGGTCGCCGTGAGCAGCTCCAGCCGGCTCGCCTCGGCCGGGTCGAGGCAGCGCTCCGCCAGCCCCATGACCCCGCTGAAGCTCCAGGGGTAACTTCCGCCGTCCCGGGCGATGTCGAGCGCGTCGACGACCGCCCTGCCGAGCGGCTCCGCCCAGGGCACCGCGCAGACACCGAGCACCTGGAACGCCTCCGACAGACCGTGCGCGGATATGAACGCGGCCACCCAGGAGGCCCGTTCGGGGGCGGGCAGGATTGCCAGCAGCTTCGCCCGCTCCGCCAGGGACGGGGTGCCGGGACCGGCGGCCCGCGCGGCCACGGCCGTACCGAGCAGGGCCGCCGCCCACCGCGCGTCCCGCTGCCGGACGGCCGCCCGGCACCAGGCCGCGTGCAGCTCGTCCGCCCAGTCGTCGAGGACGGGCAGCGCGACGATCTCCTCGGGCGTACGGCCGCCGAGCCTGCGGGGCCAGGTGCTCAGCGGGGCCGCCTCCACCAACTGGCCCAGCCACCAGGACCGTTCACCCCGCCCCGCGGGCGGAGTCGGCACCACTCCGTCGCGCTGCATGTCCGCGTCGCACTCGTGCGGGGCCTCGACCGCGATGACCTGGCCCCCGCCCGTACGGTCCATGCTCACGCAGGTCACGGCCCGCGCCGCCATCCGCCCGGCGAGCGCCGACCGCGGCAGCGCCGAGAGCAGTTCGGCGGCGGTGGAGCGGACATTGCGGCTGCGGTCCGAGAGGGCCCGCTCCAGGAAGGGCTCGTCCGTCCCGGACAGCCCGGTCCGCAGGGAGTCCAGGAACATCAGCCGGTCCTCGGCGCGCTCGGTCCCCCAGGTCGACGCCAGCAGGGCGCGGGCCGCCTCGTCGTCATGGGCCCGTACGGCGCCGAGCAGCGCGACCCGCTCGGCGAACAGCCCCTCGTCCCATAGCCGCCGCACGGCCTCGTCGTCCCGCACATCGGGCAGCAGCGTCCCGCCGGATCCGCCGCGCAGGGCGAACCTCCACTCCGGATTGAGCCGGGCGAGCCAGAGCCCGCGCGGCCCCGCGAAGGCCAGGGCCGCCGGCCGCAGATCGGTACGCGCGCGGGCCGCGTCGAGCAGCGCGGGCAGTACGGGCGCGGGCGCCTGATAGCCGTGCTCGTTGGCCGCGGCCAGCCACTGGGGGAGCAGCTCGGTGAGATCGGGAGCCGTACCGCGACGGCCACCGCCCGAGGGCGCCGACCTGCCGGCCAGCAACTGTCCGAGCCGTCTCACGGCCGGCTCGGGCAGCCGCTTCCGGCCGTCGTGGGGTGCCCGCTCGGGCCGGGCCCCGGCGCGCGCCGGGCGCAGGCCGGCCCTACGCCGTACGGTGTGGAGCGCGGCGGCGTCTAGCAGGGCGACCGGCGCGTCCCGGCCGTTGGTCATGATCTCGGCCGGTGGAGTACGGCGGTCCGTACCGAGCAGCGCCGAGGTGACCAGCCCTTCCCAGGGCGATTCGGCGCCACTGCCTGTTGTGCCGTGGGTGCTGCTGAGCATGCCGCTGACTGTGCTGTTCACCGGGTCCTCCGTCCGTGCATCGGGTCCTCCGAAGGTGTGCGGGCGACCGCGTGCGGCGCGGTCAGGTGAGCGGGACCGTCCCCGGTATGTCCTCGGCCCAGGCCGCCAGCGGATGGAACCCCCGGTGCCCGCACTCGCCGAACACCGTGACCGGGTTACCTCCGGAGACCGCCGCCAGCTTCCACAGCCCGGGACGGCCCAGGGCCGAGGCCGCGACGGGCAGCGCGGACTCGCCGTCGGCGTCCGCCAGTTGCCAGCCGCCTCCCTCGCCGGGGACCGGGACGACATCCCGCAGCGTCACCGGCCACGCGTCGAGCCAGGGATCGGCCCGCAGCGCCGCCCCGTACGCCTCCATCGCCTCCGCGGTGGATCCGCCGGGCGGTGGCTCCACGATCGGGCCGGGGACACCGAACTGCTGCCCCCAGTCCGCCCGTAGCTGCCCCGCGCCCGCATGCGGCGTGACCTCGGCGTCGATCACCAGGCCGACCGGCAGCCCCAGTTCCGGGGACCGGCCCGCCGCCCCGAAGGAGAGGAGCAGCGCCGACCGCCCCGACCCCCGCCCGTACAGCCGGATCCGACGGGTGGTCAGCTTGCCGTCCGACGAGTCGTACTGCGCGAGGACCAGCCAGTGGTCCCGGACCGGCGGACCCCCGGCGGGCGACGGCAGCCCGACCCGGGTGCGGACGGTCGTCGCCAGCGGCTCGGGCAGCCGGCCGAGCCCCTGCCAGCCCGTGTTGAGCAGATGCAGGAGCGCGGACTCCTCCAGCAGCCGCACCGGCCAGCCCGCCCCCGATCCCGGTATCGCCCCCAACTCCCGCACCCGGCCCGCCAGTCCGGGTGCCTGCGCGTCGACCATCCGGGCCGCCGTCTCCTCCCACAGTCCGTACCCCGACTGCTCCGCCGCGGCCAGCCCGCCCCGCAGCAGATCCGCCAGCCGCTGTTCCAGCTCCGTCGTCCCCGCCGTGATCCGCGCGGCCCTGCGCTCCGCCCTGCGCCGCGCGGCCTCCGGATCGGCCGGCTTCCCCGGACCGCCCCCGCCCGCCGGTCCGGCCTCCGTCTTCTCCGCGCTCCGCTTCCGGCGCCCTGCGAGCCACTCGTCGGCCCAGCCCGGCGCCTTCGTCTCCCCCACCGCCTGCTCGTCGGCCGCCCAGAGCAGCAGCAACCCCAGTGCGTGCTTGCACGGGAACTTCCGGCTGGGGCAACTGCACGAGTAGGCCGGACCCGTGGTGTCCACCACCGTCTGATACGGCCTGCTCCCGCTGCCCCCGCACAGCCCCCACACGGCCCCCGCGGCGTCGGCTCCCGCCTCCGACCACGGACCGGCCGTGCCCAGTCGTGTCCCCGCTCTGCGCGACGAGTCGTCAGGAGCCAGGGCGAGCACCTGTTCCGTCGTCCAGCGGACCCCCGTTGGATTCATGGCCACGACGTTAGAACCCCCCACTGACAATCGCCCTGACCTGCGAATTCAAGGATCGTGACAGGCTGTTGTGACACCCTCGCCCTGCGGCTTTACATTTCCTTTACGCTTATGTGAAGCGACATACGCGAAGTTCTGGGGGATCACAGATGAACAGCACCGCTCGCATCACCCGCACGGTCCGGGCCGCCGTGGGCGCCTTCGCCGTCACCGGCCTCGCACTGGCACTGACCGCCTGCTCCGAGACCGTCGACCAGGTGGACAAGGCCGTCAACGAGACCTACCAGGTCACCTATGAGGTGACGGGCGAGGGCGTCGACACGATCGACTTCCACGGCGGCGGGGGCAAGGCCATGGAGCCCACGATCGAAACGGTCGAACAGCCCACGCTGCCGTGGAAGAAGACGGTGACGCTGCGGGGCATCATGCCGCCCGCCGTCATGCCGACCGCTGTGGACATCACCGGCGCCCGGATCACCTGCAAGATCATCTACAAGGGCGAGGTCATCAAGGAGGCGACTGGCGAGGGCCTGGCCACGGCGGGCGGCTGCATCGCGGTCTCGCCGATCGCCGACTGAACTGAACTCCCGCTGCTCGCACGGCCGTCCGGTCGCCGCCGGTGGCCGGACGGCCGTGCGGTGGCCATCATTGGGGCGTTGACCTGCGGAGACGGTCGATTGTCAGTGGCGTGGTGCACGGTGGTTACCACATCCGGTCGACCGATCTGGAGGGGGATCCATGACCGTGCCCGAAAACACCGCCGCCGCCACCACGCCCACCGACGGCGAGGTGCTGCGCCCGCACGCCGAGGACGCGTTCGCCGATGAGCTGAAGGCCCTGGCCGCGGCGGACGACCGGCAGCGGCCCGCGCGATGGCGGCTGTCGCCCTGGGCCGTGGCCACCTATCTGCTCGGCGGCACGCTGCCCGACGGGACGGTGATCACGCCGAAGTACGTCGGGCCGCGGCGGATCGTCGAGGTCGCCGTCACCACCCTCGCCACCGACCGGGCGCTGCTGCTGCTCGGCGTGCCGGGCACCGCCAAGACCTGGGTCTCCGAACATCTCGCGGCGGCCGTCAGCGGCGACTCGACCCTGCTGGTGCAGGGCACGGCCGGTACGCCGGAGGAGGCGGTGCGGTACGGCTGGAACTACGCGCGGCTGCTGGCCCACGGCCCCAGCCGCGAGGCGCTGGTGCCCAGCCCGGTGATGCGGGCCATGTCCGAGGGGCTGACCGCACGGGTCGAGGAGCTGACCCGTATCCCCGCCGATGTGCAGGACTCGCTCATCACGATCCTGTCCGAGAAGACCCTGCCCGTCCCCGAACTGGGCCAGGAGGTGCAGGCCGTCCGGGGTTTCAATCTGATCGCCACGGCCAATGACCGCGACCGCGGGGTCAATGAACTCTCCAGCGCCCTGCGCCGCCGCTTCAACACCGTCGTCCTGCCGCTGCCCGCCACGCCCGAGGCCGAGGTCGACATCGTCTCGCGGCGCGTCGGCCAGATGGGACGCGCGCTCGATCTGCCCACCGGACCCGAGGGGCTCGACGAGATCCGACGGGTTGTGACGGTCTTCCGCGAGCTGCGCGACGGCCTCACGGCCGACGGCCGTACGAAGCTCAAGTCCCCTTCGGGGACGCTCTCCACGGCCGAGGCCATCTCGGTGGTCACCCATGGCCTGGCGCTGGCCGCGCACTTCGGCGACGGAGTGCTGCGGCCGGGCGATGTGGCGGCCGGGATCCTCGGCGCGGTCGTCCGCGACCCGGCGGCGGACCGGGTGATCTGGCAGGAGTACATCGAGACGGTGGTCCGCGAGCGCGACGGCTGGAAGGACTTCTACCGCGCCTGCCGCGAGGTGACCGCGTGACCGCGCCCACGCCGGTACGGACAGCTCCCCGCGCCGCACCCCGTGACGGGGGCGGTCCGGCGGCCGGCCGGCGCGGCCCGCTGCTGCTCGGGGTCAGGCACCACGGTCCCGGGTCCGCGCGGGCGGTACGGGCGGCGCTGGACGCGGCGGGGCCACGGGCCGTCCTGATAGAAGGGCCGCCCGAGGGGGACGCGCTGGTGGCGCTCGCCGGGGACGAGGCGATGCGGCCGCCGGTCGCGCTTCTCGCACACGCGGTGGACGATCCGGGGCGGGCCGCGTTCTGGCCGCTGGCCGAGTTCTCGCCGGAGTGGGTCGCGATCCGCTGGGCGCTCGCCCATGCCGTACCGGTGCGGTTCATCGACCTGCCCGCGGCCAACTCCCTGGCACAGGCCGCCGAGGCCGATGGGGCCGAGGCCGAAGAGAAGGCCGACAGTGAGGTCGACGGCAAGGGCGGGGCTGATGGGCTGCGGATCGATCCCCTCGCCGTCCTCGCCGAGGCCGCCGGATACGACGATCCGGAGCGCTGGTGGGAGGACGTCGTCGAGCACCGCGAGCCCGGCCGCGCGGAGGACCCCTTCGCACCGTTCGAGGCGGTCGCCGAGGCCATGGGCGCGCTGCGCGAGGAGTACGGCGCGGGCGGACACCAACGGGATCTCGTCCGCGAGGCCCATATGCGTATCCAACTGCGGGCGGCCCGCAAGGAGTTCGGCGACGAAGCGGTGGCCGTCGTCTGCGGAGCCTGGCATGTGCCCGCGCTGACCGCGAAGACGACGCTCGCCGCCGACCGTGCCCTCCTGAAGGGGCTGCCCAAGGTCAAGGCCGAGTTGACGTGGGTGCCCTGGACCCACCGCAGGCTCGCCCGGCACAGCGGCTACGGCGCGGGCATCGACTCGCCCGGCTGGTACGGACATCTCTTCGCTGCCCCCGACCGCCCGGTGGAGCGGTGGCTCACCAAGGTCGCGGGTCTGCTGCGGGAGGAGGACCGGACCGTCTCCTCCGCGCATGTCATCGAGGCGGTACGGCTCGCCGAGACCCTGGCCGCCGTGCGCGGCCGTCCGCTGGCCGGTCTCGGCGAGACCATGGACGCGGTACGGGCCGTGATGTGCGAGGGATCGGACGTACCCCTCGGACTCATCCGGGACCGGCTCGTCGTCGGCGATGTGCTCGGCGAGGTCCCGGACACCGCGCCCGCCGTGCCGCTGCAGCGCGATCTCACCCGGCTCCAGAAGTCCCTGCGGCTCAAGCCGGAGGCGCTGGAACGTCAGATGGACCTCGACCTGCGCAAGGAGACCGACACCGCGCGCAGCAGACTCCTGCACCGGCTGCGGCTGCTCGGCATCGGCTGGGGCGAGCCCGCCGCCGGGCGCGGGAGCACCGGCACCTTCCGCGAGACCTGGCGGCTGCGCTGGGAGCCCGAGCTGTACGTACGGGTCGCGGAGGCCGGCGTATGGGGCACCACCGTGCTGTCCGCCGCGACCGCCAGGGCCGAGTCGGGGGCCGCGTCCGCGACGGCGCTCGCCGAGGTCACAGCGCTCGCCGAGCGCTGTCTGCTGGCCGACCTGCCCGATGCCCTGCCCCTGGTGATGCGGGCCCTCGCCGACCGCGCCGCG
The DNA here is from genome assembly GCF_042800555.1 of Streptomyces sp. NPDC057617. Taxonomy (NCBI): domain Bacteria; kingdom Bacillati; phylum Actinomycetota; class Actinomycetes; order Kitasatosporales; family Streptomycetaceae; genus Streptomyces; species Streptomyces sp. NPDC057617. The sequence continues at coordinate 140,253 of NZ_JBHVGV010000002.1, forward strand.
CTCGACACCGATGTCGCGCACCTCGCCCAGGCGCTGCCCGCGCTCGCCCGCTCGCTGCGGTACGGAGACGTACGGTCCACCGGCACCGCGGCCCTCGGGGATGTGGCGGCCGGGCTCGCCGAGCGGATCTGTGTCGGTCTGCCGCCCGCCTGCGCCGGGCTCGACGCGGACGGCGCCGCCGGGATGCGCAAGCACCTCGACAGTGTCCACACGGCGATCGGCCTCCTCCCGGAGAACAACGGCCACGGTCAGGGAGCCGGTCTGGCCGGGCGCTGGGCGGGCGTTCTGCGCACGCTCGCGGAGCGGGACACCGTGGCGGGGGAGATACGGGGGAGGGCCGCCCGGCTGCTCCTGGACGACGGGCGGCTCGCGGAGGACGACGCCGCGCGGTTCATGGGGCTCGCCCTGTCCCCCGGCACCCCGCCCATCGACGCCGCCGCCTGGATCGAGGGCTTCGTCGGCGGCGCCTCGGGCGGAGGCCTGCTGCTGGTCCACGACGAGCGCCTGCTGGGTCTCATGGACCGCTGGCTGACCGGGGTGCCGCCCGGCTCCTTCACCGATGTGCTCCCGCTGCTCCGCCGTACCTTCTCCGCGTACGAGCCGGGTGTCCGCCGGACGCTGGGCGAGCTGGTACGGCGGGGGCCGGGCACCGGGGGAGCGGTGGAGGAGGGAGCCGCCGCGCCCGGCTTCGGCCCCGGACTCGACGAGGCGCGCGCCGACGCCGTACTGCCGGTGCTCCACCTGCTCCTGGGCTCCGCCCCGGAAATCGGACCCGACCGGCACCACGACCGATCCCCCACGGAGGTGACCGAATGACCACGGACGCGACCACGGACATCGACGCCGGAATCACCGCCTCCGCCGACGAGCGGCTGCGCCGCTGGCGGATGGTGCTCGGCGGGGAGAGCGCCGACGGCACCGGACACGCGCTCTCCGGCCGGGACGCGGCGATGGACGGCGCGCTCTCCGCTCTCTACGGCGCGGGCAAGGAGCGCGGCGGCGGCACCGACCGCTCCGCCGGGCTCGGCGCCTCCGCGCCCTCGGTCGCCCGCTGGCTCGGCGACATCCGCACGTACTTCCCCAGCTCCGTCGTCCAGGTCATGCAGCGCGACGCGATCGACCGGCTCGGTCTCGCCGCGCTGCTGCTGGAGCCGGAGATGCTGGAGGCGGTCGAGGCCGATGTCCATCTCGTCGGCACCCTGCTCTCGCTCAACAAGGCGATGCCCGAGACGACCAGGGAGACCGCCCGGGCCGTGGTCCGCAAGGTGGTCCAGGACATCGAGAAGCGGCTGGCCACCCGTACGAGAGCGACCCTGTCCGGCGCGCTCGACCGGTCCGCCCGGATCAGCCGCCCGCGCCACCGGGACATCGACTGGGACCGTACGATCCGCGCCAACCTCAAGAACTACCTTCCCGAGCACGGCACGGTCGTCCCGGAGCGGCTGATCGGCTACGGCCGGGCGTCGCAGTCCGTGAAGAAGGAGGTCGTTCTCTGTATCGACCAGTCCGGGTCGATGGCCGCGTCCGTCGTCTACGCCTCCGTCTTCGGCGCGGTCCTCGCGTCGATGCGTTCCATCGCCACCCGGCTCGTCGTCTTCGACACGGCCGTCGTCGACCTCACCGACCAGCTCGACGACCCCGTCGACGTCCTCTTCGGCACCCAGCTCGGCGGCGGCACCGACATCAACCGCGCGCTCGCCTACTGCCAGTCACGGATCACCCGGCCCGCCGACACCGTGGTCGTCCTGATCAGCGATCTCTACGAGGGCGGGATACGGGACGGGATGCTCAAGCGGGTCGCGGCCATGAAGGCCTCGGGCGTCCAGTTCGTGGCGCTGCTCGCGCTGTCCGACGAGGGGGCTCCGGCGTACGACAGGGAGCACGCGGCGGCCCTCGCGGCCCTGGGCGCACCGGCGTTCGCGTGCACGCCGGACCTCTTCCCCGGGGTGATGGCGGCGGCGATCGAGAAGCGCCCGATACCCGTGCCGGACGGTGATCTGCCGGGTACGCCACTCATGTGACAGGTATCACCGCTCAGGCGTGATCTGCGATTTAGGGAGCCATGGCCCACGGGGATAACCTGCAAGACGGACATGCCGCGTACCGGACAGCGCGTACGCCTCCCTCTGTGACAGCGCAGTCACGTTGCCCTTCGCGGCACGCCCACGCAGACAACGAACCCGCGATCACCAGGCTGCGGTTAAAAGACACAAGGGACGGACACGCGTGGACCTGTTCGAGTACCAGGCGAGGGACCTCTTCGCCAAGCACGGTGTACCGGTGCTGGCCGGTGAAGTCATCACGACGCCTGAGGCGGCCCGCGAGGTGACCGAGCGTCTCGGCGGCAAGGCCGTTGTCAAGGCGCAGGTCAAGGTGGGCGGCCGGGGCAAGGCCGGCGGTGTGAAGCTGGCCGCGGACCCGGCGGAGGCCGTCGAGAAGGCCGGCCAGATCCTTGGCATGGACATCAAGGGCCACACGGTCCACCAGGTGATGCTGGCCGAGACCGCCGACATCGCGGAGGAGTACTACGTCTCCTTCCTGCTGGACCGCACCAACCGCACCTTCCTGGCCATGGCCTCCGTCGAGGGCGGTGTGGAGATCGAGGTCGTCGCGGAGGAGAACCCCGACGCGCTCGCGAAGGTCCCCGTCGACGCCAACGAGGGCTGCACCCCCGAGAAGGCCGCCGAGATCGTCGCCGCCGCGAAGTTCCCGGCCGAGATCGCGGACCAGGTCGCCGAGGTCCTGCAGAAGCTGTGGACCGTCTTCATCGCGGAGGACGCGCTCCTCGTCGAGGTCAACCCGCTGATCAAGTCCGGCGACGGCAAGATCATCGCGCTGGACGGCAAGGTCTCGCTCGACGAGAACGCCGACTTCCGCCAGCCCGGGCACGAGGCCCTGGAGGACAAGGCCGCGGCCAACCCGCTCGAAGCCGCCGCCAAGGCCAAGAACCTCAACTACGTCAAGCTCGACGGCGAGGTCGGCATCATCGGCAACGGCGCGGGTCTGGTCATGTCGACCCTGGATGTCGTCGCGTACGCCGGCGAGGCCCACAACGGTGTGAAGCCCGCCAACTTCCTGGACATCGGCGGCGGCGCCTCCGCCGAGGTCATGGCGAACGGGCTGGAGATCATCCTCGGCGACCCGGACGTCAAGTCCGTGTTCGTCAATGTCTTCGGTGGCATCACCGCGTGCGACGAGGTCGCCAACGGCATCGTCCAGGCCCTGGAGCTGCTCAAGTCCAAGGGCGAGGACGTCACGAAGCCGCTGGTCGTGCGACTCGACGGCAACAACGCGGAGCTGGGTCGCAAGATCCTCTCCGACGCCGACCACCCGCTCGTGCAGCGCGTGGACACCATGGACGGCGCCGCCGACAAGGCCGCCGAGCTGGCCGCGGCACGCTGACTTTCACGCGTCTCCGACACGACACAGAACGAGGGACTCCAACCCCATGGCTATCTTCCTCACCAAGGAAAGCAAGGTCATCGTCCAGGGGATGACCGGTGCCACCGGCATGAAGCACACCAAGCTCATGCTCGCGGACGGCACCAACATCGTCGGCGGTGTGAACCCCCGCAAGGCAGGCACGTCCGTCGACTTCGACGGCACCTCCGTACCCGTCTTCGGCTCCGTGGCCGAGGCCATCGAGAAGACCGGCGCCGATGTGTCCGTCCTCTTCGTGCCGCCGGCCTTCGCCAAGGCCGCGGTCATCGAGGCGATCGACGCCGAGATCAGCCTGGCCGTGGTGATCACCGAGGGCATCGCGGTGCATGACTCCGCCGCCTTCTGGGCGTACGCGAGCAGCAAGGGCAACAAGACGCGCATCATCGGTCCGAACTGTCCCGGACTGATCACCCCCGGCCAGTCCAACGCCGGCATCATCCCGGGCGACATCACCAAGCCCGGCCGTATCGGTCTGGTCTCCAAGTCCGGCACGCTGACCTACCAGATGATGTACGAGCTGCGTGACATCGGCTTCTCCTCGGCCGTCGGCATCGGCGGCGACCCGGTCATCGGTACGACGCACATCGACGCGCTCGCCGCGTTCGAGGCCGACCCCGACACCGATCTGATCGTGATGATCGGCGAGATCGGCGGCGACGCCGAGGAGCGTGCGGCCGACTTCATCGCCAAGAACGTGACCAAGCCGGTCGTCGGCTATGTCGCGGGCTTCACCGCGCCCGAGGGCAAGACCATGGGCCACGCCGGCGCCATCGTCTCGGGCTCCTCCGGTACGGCCCAGGCGAAGAAGGAGGCCCTGGAGGCCGCGGGTGTGAAGGTCGGCAAGACGCCGACCGAGACGGCGGGGCTGGCGCGCGCCATTCTGGCCGGCTGACCTCCGTATCCCCGTCGCCGTCTCCGTACGGCGGTATGCGCGTGGGGCCGCACCTCGGTCAGGGGGGCGGGGCCCCGCCTGTCGCCGACAGGGCTCAAAGCAGCCCGACACAGGTCTACA
>NZ_JBHVGV010000002.1:144715-203955 GCF_042800555.1 Streptomyces sp. NPDC057617
TGTTTTCTTTTGTTGTGGTGGTTTTCTTTTTTTCCTCTTTTTTCTTTGTGGGGGGGGTGGTGTGCTCGTGTTCCTTTTTTTGGGTGGGGTCTCCCCCCCCCCCCGCGTCGCGGCCGGGTCGCAGGGCGATCGCAAGCCGGTCGCCGGAATGGTCAGACGTGGGTCAGAACGCCTCCGGTACGAGCCGGGGCGGCCCGTTCATCGGCTCCCCGCGGAGTTTGTCGCGCAGCTTCCGGTCCTCCTTGGACAGCCGCTCCGGGCCGCTGGGGACCGGGACATCGCCGATCTGCTCGCCCGGGGCGAGCGGCGGTTCGTACCGCGACGGAGCGGTGGCCAGGGTGAAGCTCGTCGCCCCCACGATCAGCGCGGTGAACGCGATGGCCGTCCGCGTCCAGAACCTGGCCCGGCGCTCGCAGCCCGTCCGTACGGAGCGGGGCGGCGCGATCGTCGGCGGGGTCACCACGCGGGTCAGCGCGCTCAGGGTCTCGTACAGCAGCGCGGTCTCGGCGAATGCGGGCACCTGCGCGGCGACCGCCTCGCGGGCGTGCGTCAGCCGGCTCGCGGTGGCCGGGGTGCTCGCCTCGATCTCGGCCGCGGTGTCCGGCAGATCGAGGCCGAGACCGTCGTAGAGCAGCAGGGCACGGCGGTACGACGGCGGCAGGGTCAGCAGCGCCTCGCGGAGCGCCCGCCCGCCCTCGGGGTCCCCTTCACTGGACATCGGCCGGGGCCGCTTGCGGTTGCGGCGGCGCATCCGGTGCCAGGGCGACAGGGCGTACTCATGGGCCGCGGCCCGGATCCAGCCCGCCGGGTCCCGGTCGACGGCGACCTCGGGCCAGCGCTGCCAGGCGAGCCGGAAGGCCCGCTCGACGGAGTCCTGGGAGAGGTCACGCCGTCCGGTCAGCAGGTATGCCTGGCAGACGAGGGAGGGGGCGTGGGACGCGTACAGGTCGTCGAAGGCCTGATCGGCGGTGCGCGGCGCGTTGTCCGGAGTCCCGGCGGCGGTGTCCGTGGTGTCCGTGGTGCCTGCGTCCGCTGCTGGATCGGCCCCGACAGGCGCAGGCCCAGGCCCAGGCGCAGAAGCAGCAGAAGAAGCGGGAGCGGGAGCCGGGGCAGGGGCGGCGGTGGCCCAGGGCGGCGGGGTCCGCGCGGGTGTCCGGGGCACCACCGGCGCCCTGGCCGTCACCCGGTCGCGGGACGGATCGAGCGACGGATTGACGGTCGGCCAGGGCGACCGTGAGGCCGGTGATGACGCCGGCGCTGACGGCGATGCCTGCGGAGGTCCGGCCCTTCTGCGGTTCTGCGGCGCGGACGTCGCCGATGCTGCTGAAGAGGTCGATGACGCCGCTGTTGATGTGCTCCGCTGCCGTGCGGCCGAGCGCTCCATGGCCGCCCGGCGCGCCGCCCGTTCGGTCTGTGCTTCCTTCTCCCGGAGCTCCGCGCCGAGGGCGGCCAGCAGCTTCGCGTAGATCTCCGCCTTGCGCCCGCGCGGAGTCGTACGGCCGGCCTCCCAGGAACGGATCGTCGCCCGTGACACCCCCACCGCCGTCGCGACCTGCTTCTCGGTCATCGACCTCGACTCCCGCAGTCTGCGGCGCTCCTTGGGAGGCGGCAGCGGCGGGACGTCGGAGGAGCCGTCCGCGGTGCTCTGCGTGGTGTTCTGCGTCATGAGGGACTCCCCGCAGCACGGGTCTGGACGAAAAAGCACATAAGACTATATTGGGCGACACGTCGAACATCCGCCTGTTACATGGATCAAGCGTGTGTCGTGGGCAGCATGGCGATGTGACCCAATTGACCGATCGCAGCGCGCCGTTGTCCTCGGCCTCGGCGGCGGAGCGCGGCAGGGCGGCCGCTCTGACCGTCTCGTTCCTCCGTGGGGCCATCGCCGCGGGCCTCGGGCTCGGCGGACTCGCCGTACTGGTGCTGGCGATGTGGATCATTTCGCCGTACCCCGAAAGCGGTGCCGGTGGCGCCCTGCGGGCCGCGGCGGCGCTGTGGCTGCTGGCCCATGGCACCGATCTGCTGCGCACGGACACCCTCTCCGGCGGTCCCGCGCCGCTCGGGGTGACCCCGCTGCTCCTGATGGCTCTGCCGCTCTGGCTGGTCCACCGGACCTCCAGGGACGCCCTCGAACCGGACGAGGGGCGGCCCCCGTTGACCGCGCCGGGTGTCGTGGCCACGGTGACCGGCGGCTATCTGCTGGTCGGTGCGGCGGCCGTGTTCCTGGTCGCGGGCTCCACCCTGAGCGCGCGCCCGGTGTGCGCGGCGCTCACCCTGCCCGTGGTGACGGTCGTGGCTGCGACGGCCGGGGCGTGGCGGGCGCGTGGCCGTCCGCGCGGTCCCCTGCCGGCCTGGCTGCCGGGAGCGGTACGGCGCGGACTCGGCCGGGTCGTCGGGGCGCCCGGAGTGCGGCGCGGGACGGCTCTCGCGCTGCGGGCCGGTGCCGGGTCGCTCCTGGTGCTGCTGGGCGGCGGTGCGCTGCTGGTGGGGATCTCGCTGGCCTGGCACGGAGAGGGGGCGTACGGCTCGTTCCTGCGGCTCGCCGTGGACTGGCCGGGGCGGTTCGCGCTGCTGCTGCTGGGGCTGGCGCTGGTGCCGAACGCCGCGGTGTGGGGCGCCGCGTACGGGCTGGGGCCGGGCTTCGCGCTCGGTACGGGTGCGACGGTCGCCCCGCTCGGGGCGGCGGGCGGTGACGTGTCGTCGGTCTTCACGCCGTTCGCCGCGGTGTCCGGCGGGGCCGGGCCGGGGCTGAACTGGGCCGTGGCGGTGGTGCCGGTGGCGGCGGCGGTGGCGCTGGCCTGGTTCACCGTACGGGTGGCCGCGCCGCCGTACACCACGAAGGAGGAGGCCTGGGGGGCGCGGGCGACTGCCCTGACCGCGGCGCTCGGCGGGGTGGTGTGCGGGGTGCTGGCGGCGGTGCTGGCGGCGGTGTCGGGCGGGCCGATGGGCACCGGGAAACTGACGGTCCTGGGGCCGGTGTGGTGGCTGACGGGCGCGGCGGCCCTGGCCTGGACGGTGGGTCTCGGCGTACCGGCGGCGCTGCTGCTACGGGCCCGGCGGCTGCGGGAGAGGGCCGTACCGGAAGCGGAGGAAGAGGCTCCGGAGCCCGCCGATATGGCGGAGGCGCGGCAGAGTTTCTGGCGGCGGCCGGCGCTGCGGCTCGGTGCCGGGGCCGTATCGGCGCCGTCCGGGGAGACGGCCGGCGGCCTGGACCTGCTGGTCGCGGACGCCGAAGCGGCCCAGCGGGAGAGGGAGAGGGAGGCGGATGCCGGTGAACCGTCGTTCGAGCCCTATGACTTCCTGCCCGACAAGGCCTGGCACGAGCGGGGTGCGCGGCAGACACGATGGGCGGCGGTCAAGCAGACGTCGGGCGGGCTGATGGCCGACTTCCCGGGCACGGGAACGCCGTCGGGGGCGCTCCCGGTGAAGAGGAGGAGCGGCCCCGACGGTTCGGACACGGACGCCGTTCCCTGACGGCGCTGATCCGTTGCTTCCCAGCGACGGCTATACCTGGACGCCACGGCTATTCCTTGACGCCGCAGCTATTCCTTCACGCCGAAGACCGGGATGAGCGAGCGCGGCAGTTCGTCGTTGCAGGAGAGCTGGCCCGTCTTGGTCAGGGCGTCGTTGAGGCAGGTGTAGTAGTCGCGGTAGACGAGCTGCACGGTGAAGGTCGCCGCCACGATCGCCAGCGCGATCCCGGCCGTCACCAGCCCGCTGACCGCCGCCGTGGTCTGCTGCCTGCTCGCCGCGGACGATGCAGCCGGGAAGGGCGCCCCGGCCGTGTGGCCCGGGACCGGCGCGCGCTGTGCCGCCGTACCGGACGGCGCATCGGGCGTGCTGGGCGTGGTACGGGAGGCCGCACTGGTGAGCGCCGGGTTCTGCCGGCTGTCGCGGCCGGCGCCGGGTGATGCGTCGGCCGGCTTGTTGCGCAGGGAGCTGACGCCCCAGTACAGCGCCAGCGAGCCGAGCAGCAGCGCGATCTCGGGGAAGTCGAAGAGCGCGAAGAAGAAGGCCCACATGCCGCCGAGCAGCGCGTAGCGGGCGCGGCGCTGGATCGGGTCGGTGGGGTCCCAGCGCAGTCCGCCGCCACGGCCGCCCTCGGGGCCGTCCTGGCCGCCGTCCCGCCCGTTGTTCTGTCCGTCCCGCCCGTTCTGGCCTCCGGGGCGGCTGCCGAAGCCGTCCGGGGAGCGGCCCGGCTGGCGGCTGCTCCACTGGCTGCCCCAGCCGCTCCGGTCGGAGCCGGACCCGCCGTCGCCCGTCCCGCCCTCGGGATGGCGGGGGCGCCACGGCTGGTCGGGCCTGCCCTCGGGCGGCGGCGCGAAGGGATTGTGGTCGGTGTCGGAGGAGCCGCCGGAGCCGGCCGAGCCGGAAGGCCCGCCTGATCCCGCCGTACCCGAGCCCGTACCCGTACTCGTACCGGCACCCGTTCCCGTACCGGAAGCCGGGCCTGTGCCCGAACCCGTATTCGCGCCGGAACCGGAGCCCCCGGCAGGGCCACCGGCCGGAGCCTGACCCTGCTCGGAGTCCGCGGATCCGGAAGCGCCCGCGGACCCCGCGGACCCCGACGGTCCCGGGGTCCCCGACGGCCCGGTGGAAGAGGACTGGCGTTCCCGCGGCAGCAGCACCGGCCCGGCGGGCGGCGGGAGGTGGGGTGCCGTGCGGCGGCGTCGGTCCTGCATCTGGTGAACGTCTTCCCCTCGGACCCATGGATTGTGGGGGTCTTGTCGCGAATGGCCCGCCCCGGAGACGGAAACCCTGTCCCCAGACGCTACCTCCCGGCTACGCCCCCGTCCCGTGGGGGCCGCTCGGTGTGCCGGTATCGTTGCTGACGGTCGGCTCCTTCGTAGAGTTCCCCGTAAGGGCGAATGTGATTCGTTCGTAGGACCCCACAAAGCCCCGCGGCCTTGTCGCAGCGCCGGCCACGCAGCCGGCCCCACCGCCGACTACACCGCCGCACGACCCCGCGAGGCTGTGCTCGCTCTCAGAAAGGCGCCCGCCGTGGCCTCCCCGCCCCCCGCCTCCGCACCTCGGTCCGCGGCCTCCCCGCCGTTCGTCTTCCGGCCCGCCGCGCCGGGTCCGGCCCGGATCGTGGTTCTGGTCTCCGGATCCGGTACGAACCTTCAGGCCCTGCTCGATGCCATCGGCGACGACCCGGCGGCCTTCGGGGCGCGGATCGTCGCGGTCGGCGCGGACCGCGGTGGCATCGCGGGCCTGGAGCGCGCCGAGCGGGCCGGGCTGCCCACCTTCGTCCGCAGGGTGAAGGACTACGGGTCGCGCGACGAGTGGGACACGGCGCTGGCCGGGGCGACCGCCGCGTACGCACCGGATCTGGTGGTCTCGGCCGGCTTCATGAAGATCGTGGGGAAGGAGTTCCTGGCGCGCTTCGGCGGCCGGGTCGTCAACACGCATCCCGCCCTGCTCCCCAGTTTCCCCGGTGCCCATGGCGTACGTGACGCGCTCGCGTACGGCGCGAAGGTCACCGGCTGCACCGTCCACTTCGTCGACGACGGCGTCGACACCGGCCCGATCATCGCGCAGGGCGTGGTCGAGGTGCGGGACGAGGACGTGGAAGACGCTCTCCATGAGCGCATCAAGGAAGTCGAGCGACGCCTGCTCGTCGAGGTCGTGGGGCGTCTGGCCCGACACGGCTACCGCATTGAGGGACGAAAGGTAACCATCCAGTGACCGCCGAAGGTACGAATCGGCCGACGCACCCGCCCACGACGGGCGACCGCCCTCAGCAGACGGCTCCGGCGGCCTCGGGGGCCCGCCCCCTCCGCAGGGCGCTGATCAGCGTCTACGACAAGACGGGTCTGGAAGAGCTGGCCCGCGGGCTGCACGAGGCGGGCGTCGCGCTCGTCTCGACCGGCTCCACCGCGGCGAGGATCGCCGCCGCCGGGGTGCCGGTCACCAAGGTCGAGGAGCTGACCGGCTTCCCCGAGTGCCTGGACGGCCGGGTCAAGACGCTGCACCCGCGCGTGCACGCCGGGATCCTCGCCGACCTCCGGCTCGACGCGCACCGCGCGCAACTCGCCGAGCTGGACATCGAGCCGTTCGACCTGGTCGTCGTGAACCTCTACCCGTTCCGCGAGACGGTCGCCTCGGGCGCGAGCGCCGACGAGTGCGTCGAGCAGATCGACATCGGCGGGCCCTCGATGGTCCGTGCCGCCGCCAAGAACCACCCGTCGGTGGCGGTCGTCACCAGCCCCGAGCGGTACGCGGACGTCCTCGGCGCCGTGCGGAACGGCGGGTTCGACCTGAACACCCGCAGGCGGCTGGCGGCGGAGGCCTTCCAGCACACCGCCGCGTACGACGTGGCCGTGGCGTCCTGGTTCGCGGACGACTACGCCGCCGCCGACGACTCGGGCTTCCCGGACTTCCTGGGCGCCACGTACACCCGGAAGAACGTGCTCCGCTACGGCGAGAACCCGCACCAGCCCGCCGCGCTCTACACCAGCGCCGAAGGCGGCCTGGCCGAGGCCGAGCAGCTCCACGGCAAGGAGATGTCGTACAACAACTACACGGACACGGACGCCGCGCGCCGTGCCGCGTACGACCACGCCGAGCCCTGTGTCGCGATCATCAAGCACGCCAATCCGTGCGGGATCGCGGTCGGCGCCGATGTGGCGGAGGCGCACCGCAAGGCGCACGCGTGCGACCCGCTGTCCGCGTTCGGCGGTGTGATCGCGGTCAACCGGCCGGTGTCGGTCGCGATGGCGGAGCAGGTCGCGGAGATCTTCACCGAGGTGATCGTCGCGCCCGGGTACGAGGACGGCGCGGTCGAGGTGCTCGCCCGCAAGAAGAACATCCGGGTGCTGCGGTGTCCTGAGGCTTCGGCCGGGACGGTCGAGGTCAAGCCCGTCGACGGCGGGGCGCTGCTCCAGGTCACCGACCGGCTCCAGGCCGACGGCGACGACCCGGCGAACTGGACGCTCGCGAGCGGCGAGCCGCTGTCCGGGGACGAACTGGCGGAGCTGGCCTTCGCCTGGCGCGCCTGCCGCGCGGTCAAGTCCAACGCGATCCTGCTCGCCAAGGGCGGCGCCTCGGTGGGCGTCGGCATGGGCCAGGTCAACCGCGTCGACTCCGCGAAGCTCGCGGTGGAGCGCGCGGGCGAGGAGCGCGCGCGGGGGGCGTACGCGGCGTCCGACGCGTTCTTCCCGTTCCCCGACGGGCTGGAGATCCTGCTGGAGGCAGGCGTCAAGGCGGTGGTGCAGCCGGGCGGTTCGGTCCGTGACGAGCAGGTCGTCGAGGCGGCGCGCAAGGCGGGCGCGACGATGTACTTCACGGGGACGCGGCACTTCTTCCACTGATTCCGCCGACCACTGGTGATACCGCCGACCACTGGTTCCACTGACGCCGAAGGCCGTGACACCCGCATCAGGAGAGCGGAGGTCACGGCCTTCTGCCGTGCGGGTCAGCAGTCGGTATGGATCAGCAGCCGGTCAGTAGCGCGGGCGCTGGAACCAGGCCGCGCCGTCCGACTTCGCGACGAATACGATGATCAGGATGCCCAGCGCCATGGTGACGATGCCCAGCGGCAGCGAGAGGATCCCGCCCAGCGTGGCGAACGAGCCGTAGACGATCGCGCAGACGCGGGTGGCGTTGCCGCCCGTGCTCATCTTCAGCGCCAGCAGGATCGAGAGCGCGGCGAAGATCAGCGTCACCACGGCGATGAACCCGACGATGCCCTTGCCGAAGTCGGCGAAGGTCTGGGCCTCGGCGCTGGTGGCGCCGGAGCTGTTGACCGCGTCGTCGATGGCGCCCATCGCGGCGAACGTCAGCAGCCCGCTGATGATCTGGAACGCGGAGATGACCCACAGCATCACCCGGGCCGCCTTCACACCGCCCGGCATCTCCATCTGGCCGCCGGGCGCGCCCGGGTAGCCGCCGTACGGCTGCTGGACCGGCGGGGCCTGCGGATAGCCGTAACCGGGCTGCTGGCCCGGCTGGCCCTGGGGATAGCCATAGCCTGGCTGACCGGGCTGCTGCCCCTGCTGGCCGTAGGGGTTGTTGGGATCGCCGAAGCTCATGGCGGGGTTCCTCCGTTGGTGTTGCTGGGGACGTACGGCCCAAGTAGGAGGAACTTCTCAAGACTGAGCGGACTGCCCCCCGACGCCGGCCGCGTACTGCGCGGCAATCGTGGTATCAACGTTCTATTTTGTCCAGTCACTTTGCGTGGGCGTTGTGCAAGTGCAACCTCCTGTCCCGGTCTCCTGTACCTCCTGTCCGGCCTCCGCGCGTGTGACGGGGGCCACGGGCGGGCCACCGGGCGGACTCGAATTGGTACCGGAGCCGGGTCATCCGCGAGGATGGAGTCATGACCGCCCAGATTCTCGATGGCAAGGCCACCGCAGCCGCGATCAAGTCCGACCTGACCGCCCGCGTGGCGGCCCTCAAGGAGCGGGGCATTACGCCCGGCCTGGGGACCCTGCTGGTCGGCGACGACCCGGGCAGCCGGTGGTACGTGAACGGAAAGCACCGCGACTGCGCGCAGGTCGGCATCGCCTCGATCCAGCGCGAACTCCCGGACACGGCCTCCCAGGAGGAGATCGAGTCGGTGGTCGCGGAGCTGAACGCCAACCCCGAGTGCACCGGTTACATCGTGCAACTGCCCCTGCCCAAGGGCATCGACACCAACCGCGTCCTGGAGCTGATGGACCCGGCCAAGGACGCGGACGGGCTGCACCCGATGAGCCTGGGGCGGCTGGTCCTGAACGAGACGGGCCCGCTGCCCTGCACTCCGTACGGCATCATCCAGCTCCTGCGCCACCACGGTGTCGCGATCGCGGGCGCGCATGTGGTGGTCGTGGGGCGCGGCATCACGGTCGGCCGGTCGATCCCGCTGCTGCTGACCCGTAAGTCCGAGAACGCGACGGTGACGCAGTGCCACACCGGCACCCGCGATCTGTCGGCGCAGCTCAGGCAGGCGGACATCATCGTGGCGGCGGCCGGGGTGCCGCACATCATCAAGCCCGAGGACGTGAAGCCGGGCGCGGCGGTGCTCGATGTGGGCGTGAGCCGCGACGAGAACGGCAAGATCGTCGGGGATGTGCACCCGGGGGTCGCGGAGGTCGCCGGATGGATCTCGCCCAACCCGGGCGGGGTCGGGCCGATGACCCGGGCGCAGCTCCTGGTCAATGTGGTCGAGGCGGCGGAACGCGCCGCCGCCGACGCGGGCTGAACCGTACGGTGACGCGGAAGGGAGCGGCCATGGGCACGGGTACAGGTACTGGTACGGATACGGGTACGGGGGACGCGGCCCGGCCGAAGCGCGGGGCGCGGGAGCGTACGGCCGAGGAGCCGGGCGGCCGGACCGCGGAGGCGCTGGAGCCGACGGCGACCGCGGCCGCGGCGACTGAGGCCGCGCCGGGCGAGGCGAAGGACGCGACTGCTGAGCGGGACGCGGGCGAGACGGTCGTTCCGGTGGCGGGGCTGGCCGGCGCGGACGCGGCCTCGGCCCCGGCCTCGGACCCGGTCCCGGACCCAGTCCCGGTCTCGGTCTCGGGCTCCGCGGAGAGTGGCAGCGATGCCGTGACCGATGCCGCCGTCACCGATGAGCCCGCGCACGAAGAAGCCCCGGCGGCGGTCGCGACGGAAGCCGCGCACGACGAGGCTTCTGTCGCGGTCGCGACGGCCGCCCCGGTCACCGGCGCTCAGGAGCACGAGCACGGCAAGGCGCCCGTCGCCACGGCCGTGGTCGCGCCCGCCGACGCTGCCGCCGAGGTCAGCCCGCGCTTCTCGGCGGTCACCCGGGACACCGCGCGCCCCGAGGGCGGCGGCCGGGCCGCCCCGGGCGACGCGTCCGCGCCGGTCCGTCAGTGGCCGCTGCTCAGCGTGCTCGGGACGATCGGCCTCGGGCTGCTGATCGTCGGCCTGCACCCCTTCGCCGAGGCGTTCCGGATCGGCACGATCCTCATCGGCCTCGCCCTGATCGGCGGCGCGCTGCTCCGCCGGGTGATGCCCTCCGTCGGCATGCTCGCCGTACGCTCGCGCTTCACCGACATGGCCACGTACGGCCTGCTGGGCATCGCGATCGTGATGCTCTCGCTCATGACGCAGCCCAAGCCGTGGCTGGAGATCCCGTTCCTGGAGGACGTGGTCCACTCCACCGTCCCGTAGCTCCACCGTCCCGTAAGGCGTGGCGATGGCCCGTACTCACCCCCGAGGAGTACGGGCCATCTTCCCCCGCCCGTCAGGCTGAGCCCGAAGGCGGCGCGGGGTGGACCGCGCCGCCCGGTGTGCACCACAGACTGTTCCGCGTCAGATCGGCCGGCCGCCAGGGACGCCCGCCGATCCGGGCGGTTGTGGGACGCGTACGGCGTGGACCTGCGGGGACGGTCCGTCCCGTGGGACGGCGTGGGACGGCGGGCGGTGCCGCAGGGGTGGTCGCCGCGCCGTACGGCCTGTCCTGAAGGCGGCGGACCGCGGTTCGACCCCGGAACTCTGTGTTCAGCGGTCGCCGTCCCGGGGAGAACCGGGCTGAAGTGTTGGAGCGACCCGATAGCGCATGAGGTGGACATGCCGCGTTGGAAAGAGCTTCCGTCGGGACTTCCGGAAAGGGAACGGCAACTCCTCGTCCAGTTGAGGCGGTTGAAGGACCGTTCCGGCTTCGGCCTGGCAGCCCTGTCGGCGAAGACGAGCTACAGCCGCTCCTCCTGGGAGCGGTATCTCAACGGCAAACAGCCGGTGCCCCGAGGGGCGGTGGAGGAGCTGGCGCGGGTGTGCGGCACGGATCCGACGCCGCTGCTCGTACTGCACGAGGTCGCACATGAGGCGGTTACGGAACGGCCGCCGGCGGCGAAGGAGGAGCCGGCCCGGTCCGCGGAGGCATTGCCGGCTCAGGGCGCCCCGGAGCCCCCGCCGCCCGATGACGAACCTGCCCGCGCCCGGCGGCTCGTCCCGCTGCGGTACGCGCTCGCCGGGGCCGGCCTCGCCGTGGCCGCGGGCTTCGGCGGGGGCCTGCTGCTGGCCCCGGACGGCGAGGACGCGGCGGCTCCGGCCGTACAGGCCTACGGCCCCGGCCGTACGTACGACTGCGTCGCCCAGCGCAAGGACGGCCTCGCCCACGCCGGGCACAGCCTCACCACCGACGCGCTCATCGACATCAACGGCAATGGGCGCGATGTCGTCGAGGCGCAGTGCCTGCTGCGGCGGCACGGCTTCGATCCGGGGGTGGTCGACGGGCTGTACGGTCCGGCCAGCAAGGAGGCGGTACGGAAGTTCCAGGCCGCCCGCCAACTGGTCGAGGACGGCATCGTCGGGCCTGACACCTGGGCGGAGTTACGGCGGTGAGCGCGGCCGGCGCGCCGTCGTCGGGGGCCGCGGAGGGGGAGCGGCTGGCGGCGGAGCTGCGGGTGCTGCGGGAGCGTACGGGGCTGAGCCTGGTGGCGCTCGCCGAGCGCACGCCGTACAGCAAGTCCTCCTGGCAGCGCTATCTCAACGGCACGCAACCGCTGCCGAGACAGGCGGTCGAGGCGCTCTGCGCACTGGCGGACGAGCCCGCCGCGCGGCTGCTGATGCTGTGGGAACTGGCCGACGCGAGCTGGAGCGGCCGGGCCGGGACGGCGGCTGCGGCGGGAGCCACCGACGGCGGCGCGGGTACGGATTCGCTGTCGCGGGCCGGGTCGGCCGTGTCCGTACGGCTCCCTGCCGCCGACCCCGTACAACAGCCGCCCCCGGCACGGCCGTTCTTCCGTCAACGCCGCTTCGGTCTGGCGCTTGCCGCCGCCGCGGTGGTGGCCCTCGCGGCGGTACTCGCCGGAGCCGGGCTGTCGCGGGACGGCGGCGGCGACGACCGGAGGCACGACGCCGCGGACGCGACCTGGATCCAGGCCTCGCCGAAGATGCCGGGGTGCACGGGCGCGGGCTGCGAGGGCCGGAACCCCTCGGTCATGGGCTGTGGCGGCCACGGGATGGTCAGCACTGTCAACTCCCTGACCACGGCGGGCGGTCAGCGGCTGGAGCTGCGGTACGGGAAGCACTGCCGCGCGATCTGGGTACGGGCGAGCCGGCTGCGCCCGGGGGACCGGGTCGTCCTGACCGTACCCGGCGCGAAAACGGCCCGGTTGACCGCGACTCAGCAGGATGTCGGGCGGTATGTCTCGACTCCCATGACCGGGGCGGGCCTGCTGGCGGACGCGCGGGTGTGTCTGCGGCCCGGTGACGGCGGGAGCGAGGAGTGCTTCGGGAAGCGGTGACCGGGAAGCCGCGAGAAGAGGTGAACGGCGTCCGTCCTCTCCCCCGATGGAGGACGGGCGCCGCCCACGCACATCAGGCTCATGGACGCGGTAGGTGGGTTCAAGGGTTGCCTGTTGCCTGATGCACGGAGGTGACCATTCCGGCATGGTGTGATCGGCGCGCAACGGATGCGAGACTTGAAGCACCGTTCGGCAGAGGGGGCGTGCGGGGGGAGCGCGATACTGCGTCCAATGCCTCTGTGCGCCGCCGGATCAGGAACTGGCATCCTGGGCCCGCGCATCCCTCTGGATAGCCGGCGGGCCGGGGGACGGCGGCACGGGGCGGGCAGATTCAGGCACGTGCGGGGGGACAAGGGGAAGGCGAATGCCTCGTTGGAAGGCGCTACCGGAGGAACTCGATCCGGAAGTCAAGGAGTTCGCGAGCCAGCTCCGCAGGCTCGTGGACCGCAGCGGTCTGAGCATCGCGGCGGTCGCCGACCGCACGGGCTACAGCAGAACGTCCTGGGAGCGCTACCTCAACGGCCGGCTGCTGGCCCCCAAGGGCGCGATCGTCGCACTGGCGGACGTCACGGGCACGAACCCGATGCACCTCACGACGATGTGGGAACTGGCGGAACGCGCGTGGAGCCGCGCGGAGATGCGCCACGACATGACGATGGAAGCGATACGCATCGTGGAGGCGCGCGAGGCGCTGGCCGCGACAGGGGAGACGCCGGTGGTGGGCGGCCCCGGGACGCGGGGCCGGCCGGACGGGCCCGGAGGCGCCGGTGCGCCCGCGGGGCCCGGGGGACGCGGCGCGCCGGGACGGCCCGCCGGCCCGGGTGGCCCTGGCGGCCCTGGCGGACCTGAGGGGGCCGGGGGCCCAGGGCGATCCGGCAGGCCGGGCGGCCCGGCGGGACCCGGTGGGTCTTGGGGGGCCAGGCAGCAGGATGGCGGGGCCGGGGGCGCCGGTTGGGGCGCTCGCCCCAATGGGCCCGCACGGCCCGGTGGGTCTGCCGGGCCGTACGGGGGGCCTCGTGGTGACGGGGCCACCATGGATCTCGGCCGGGGGCGGGGCGGGGTCGGCGTACCGCCCGGGCCCGGGCCCGGATCCGCGCCTGGGCCTGGGCCTGCGCCCCGGCGGTCGCGGCGGAAAGCGGTTGTCTTTGTGGGCGGGATCGTCGGTGCGCTGCTCGTCATCGCCGGTGCGGTGCTGCTGACCGACATCGGCGGGGACGGCGACGCGGCGCCCGCCGCCAAGTCCCCTTCCCCCTCGCCGTCCACGAGCCGCCCTGTCCTGCCGGCGGGAGTGAAGTGCGCCGGTGACGACTGTTCGGGGCAGGACCCCGAGGCGATGGGGTGCGGCGGGACCTTGGCCAAGACGGTCTCCAGCGTCACGGTCGGTACGGCGCTGATCGAGGTGCGCCACAGTCAGACGTGCGGGGCGGCGTGGGCCCGGATAACCCAGGCCGCCGCGGGGGACGAGGTACGGATCACTCCGAGCGAGGGCAAGGCGGAGGCCGCGGCGGTGGAGGCGGCGGCGGTCAACGCGTATACGCCGATGGTGGCGGTTCCGGCCGGGGTGACCACGCAGGCGTGCGCGACCCTGACGACAGGCGAAACGGGCTGCACCGAGGCGCAGTGACGCGCCCCGCCCGGCGCCGGGCTTCGTCCTCAATCGCCGGACGGGCTCAATCTTCCGGTCACCCGGCACCGGGGCCGGCCGTTCCGTACTCAAACGCCGGACGGGCTGGAATGGCCTGCCCGGCGTCGGGCGCCCCTCCTCCGGGGCACGACCCGCCGGTCGGATAGCCTGGCCGGTGGATGTCTCTTCACGTCAAGATTCGCGCGGAGATGTCCCGCACCAGGGGCAGGGACCCCCACCGCCAGCGTCTTACGGAGATCACCATGACCCGTACTCCCGTGAATGTCACCGTCACCGGCGCGGCCGGCCAGATCGGCTACGCGTTGCTCTTCCGCATCGCCTCCGGCCAGCTCCTCGGCGCGGACGTGCCGGTCAAGCTGCGTCTCCTGGAGATCCCGCAGGGACTCAAGGCGGCGGAAGGCACCGCGATGGAGCTGGACGACTGCGCGTTCCCGCTGCTCCGGGGCATTGAGATCACCGACGACCCGAACACCGCCTTCGACGGCGCCAGCGTCGCCCTGCTCGTCGGCGCCCGCCCCCGCACCAAGGGCATGGAGCGCGGTGAGCTGCTCTCCGCCAACGGCGGCATCTTCAAGCCCCAGGGCAAGGCCATCAACGACCACGCCGCGGACGACATCAAGGTCCTCGTCGTCGGCAACCCGGCCAACACCAACGCGCTGATCGCCCAGGCCGCCGCCCCCGACGTACCGGCCGAGCGCTTCACCGCGATGACCCGCCTCGACCACAACCGCGCCATCTCGCAGCTCGCCGCGAAGACCGGCGCCGCCGTCTCCGACATCAAGCGTCTGACGATCTGGGGCAACCACTCCGCCACCCAGTACCCGGACATCTTCCACGCGGAGATCGCCGGCAAGAACGCCGCGGAGACCGTCAACGACGAGACCTGGCTGGCCGACACCTTCATCCCGACCGTCGCCAAGCGCGGCGCCGCGATCATCGAGGCCCGGGGCGCGTCCTCGGCCGCCTCCGCCGCCAACGCCGCCGTCGACCACATCCACACCTGGGTCAACGGCACTGCCGAGGGCGACTGGACCTCCATGGGCATCCCGTCGGACGGTTCGTACGGTGTGCCGGAGGGCCTGATCTCGTCCTTCCCGGTCACCGCCAAGGACGGCGCGTACGAGATCGTCCAGGGCCTGGAGATCAACGACTTCTCGCGCACCCGTATCGACGCCTCCGTACGCGAGCTCCAGGAGGAGCGCGACGCGGTGCGCGCGCTGGGCCTGATCTGACGGTCCCGGAGTCCGAAGCCCGAAGAGGTACGAACACCGGAACACCGTAGAGCTGCGAACACCGGAACGCCTCCGACACCCGTCGGAGGCGTTCCGTCGTACAGCAAGTGAAAAGACGTGTGCGCGGTGTTGTGGGGATGCCCTACGATGCGTGTTTCATCGCTGTCAACTCCCAGTCGGACAAGGGGAGTTGACTCTGCTGACTCTTGCGGCACACGGGGGACTCATTGACCGGGATCGCTATGGAGCCCGCCGCGAGTGAGGCGTGCCGGCTGCTCTGCGCCGGAGTGCACATGGACAGAGGCTTCCGGGACGCCGTCCTCGACGAGCTGTACATCCACGAGGAGCGTTTCATCGCTCCCTCGACCGGCTTCGACGCGGCCCGGGTGCTCGCGCACGCCGTGCGTGCCCGCCGTACCGAACTGGCCTGGAGCGCCGGCATGCTGGCGCTCTGGATCGTCGCCGTCCCGCTCACCGACTGGGTTCTGCTGCTGTTCGTCTTTCCGTGTCTGCTGCTCGCGATCGCACCGTGGATCAGAGGCCGTGGGTCCGGTACGCCGTGGTACCGCAAGCTGGCGGCGCTCGTGGTTCGCTGGTACGGGCGGCTCATGCTGGCGGTCGTCATCGTGAGCCTGTTGATCTCGATGGCGGACGGCCTTTCCGGCGGATCCGACGAATACAACGGGTCTGCCGGGTCCGACGCGTTCGCCGGGGACACATCGAGCGGGACGGTACTGGACACCGGCACACTGGTTCCCGGCATCCTGGACGTCCCGGGCAGCGCCGACGCTCTCGCGGATCCCGGCCGGGCCTGGACGGCCGTGTTCCTGTTGCTGCTGATCGCCGTCGGAGTGGGCCTGCGGCGCGGACAGTTCGCCCGGGTGATGACCAACGAACTCTCCGAGCACCGTTTTCCCGTGGTCTCCTCCGATCCCGCCGAACTGGCCACCGGCGGCCGTCTTCAGCGGCTGAGCGCCCGGATCCGGGCCGAGCAGCACGCGCCTCTGGTGATGTACCACTCGGCGAATCCGTTCCTGGGCGTCGGAGAGCCGTTCCGGCCCTGGACGCTCGCCGTCGAACTGCGCCCTCGCAAGGACCGGCAGATCGGTGAGGACGGTACGGAGGGCAAGGATGGTACGGAAGGCAAGGGCGGTACGGAAGGCAAGGGCGGTACGGGCAGCGGGCCGGTGCCGATCGACAACGGCGAGGTCCTGCGCCAGATCGTGCCGCTGCTGGAGGCCCTGCGCGTGCCCTCCCCGCACGGCTCTCCGGAGGCCGCGGCGGCCGTACGCGACCGGCTGCGCGAGCTGCGCGTCGACGAGTGCGTCTTCCTTCCGGTCGACGGGCTCAGACAGCGGGACGGAGCGCCGTACGACGCCGAGAGTTTCGCCCGGCACCGCGCCGACTCCGTCGAGGAGGGAGGCGAGGCACGGCGCCACTTCCTCCGTATCAGGGTGGGCGGATGGCACGAGGAACTGGTCGTCACCGTCTTCGTACGGGTGCACACCCAGGGCGGCATGCTGATGCTGGAGGTCGCTCCGCATGTGCTGCTGCCCGTACGGCGACAGTTCCGTGAGGCGGACCGGCTGGCGCACCAGTATCTGAACAACTCCTGGTTCGGCAGGGCCGTCTGGGCCCTGACGCACACGCCGGGATCGATCGGGCAGACGCTCCTCACCCTGGGCCGGTCCGCCGTTGTGGAGTGGCGGCGGCTCGGCGGCGGATACGGCGGCACGCTGCCGGCCGGGCCCGCGGTCTCCATCCGTGAACTCGGCTCCGACAGCGAGGCCTCGCTCTTCCAGGAGATGGATGTGAGCCGGTACCTCAAGAGCGTGGAGGACCGGGTGGCGGGCGGAGTGCGGCACGCGCTGTACGAAGCGGGCTGGCAGACGGCCGAGTTCGAACAGAAGATCATCAACGTCACCAACGGCGGAGTCTTCATCGAGTCCGCGCAGAACAGCGCCATCGGCATCGGCGATCACAACACGATCGACAACCGCAACGAGGCAGCGGGAGGCAGCAATGGCGGCAACTGACGAGGGCGGTCAGGCGCGTCGGACACAGCCGGCGGAGCCGACGGAGCCGACGCGTCCGGCGGTGCGGATCGGCTCGGTGAGCGGCAGCGCGATCAGCATCGGTGACCACAACACCGTCACCAACACCAATACCGGTGGCGCGGGACAGGTGAGCGATCCGGCCCAGGCGGAGCTGCTGGCGGCGGTACGGGCGCTGCGTGAGGACCTGGCGCGTTTCGTAGCGACGGACGGCACCGCCGTGCTCGACGCCGAACTCGTCGCGGCCGAGGAGGAGATCACCACGGCCGGCGCGGCGGGTCCCGGCAGGCTGGCCCGTCTCCGGGACGCGCTGGCGCTGACGGGCGGTGTCGTCGGGACGCTCGCGTCCGGAGTCGCGGTCGGCCAGGCCGTCGGCGCGCTGCTGGGCGGCTGACGGATGGCCGGGAACAGGCCGCACTGGAATGCCGAGACCCAGCGGTGGGAGAGCGGCGGCGCGCCGTTGGCGTACGTTCCGCCGCCGCCTCCGTTGCCGCTGTTCGCGCCGTACGACCAGGGTCTGGGGCATGCGCAGGCCGACATCTGGAAGGAGGGCGCCGGACAGACGGATGCTGAGCAGACGGACTTCGTTCAGACCGGCCCGGTTGGCTCGTACGGTCGTTTCCTGGGCCGGGGATCACGCCGTATGCCGCTCGTGGTGATCGCCGTCGCGGCCGTGCTGGGCGCGGGCGCTGTGGCCGTCTGGATCACCTTGGGCCGGGACGGCTCCGAGGACGGCTCGGCCGCGCGACCGGGCGCCACCGTCTCCGAGTCCGCGTACCCGTCGGACTCCTCGGACTCCTCCGACTCCCCGGGCTCCTCGGCGTCCTCCACCGACGCCGGGACCGACACTCCCACGGACGGTCCCGGCGCCACCGACGTGACCGATGATCCCTCCGCCGGCGTTCTGCCGCCCGGCTTCCGGGTGGCCGAGGATCCCAAGGGCTTCACCATCGCCGTACCCGAAGGCTGGGAGCGGAGCTCGCGCAGCAACGGCGTCTTCTACACGACGAGCGACGAGAGCAGCCTGATCCAGGTCTTCGCGATCTCGGAGGAGAACATGACATCGCTGGATCTGGTCCGGCAGTCGTCGGCGGATCTCGCGGCGAGGAACAAGGGCTATACGGAGGTCGGCGTCGGCACGGTCGTCGGCGGCGACGAGAATCCGGCCGGTGACGCCGCCGAACTGGTCTACTCGTACGACAGCGACAAGGCCGGAGGCCGCCGCGAGGTCATCGAGCGGGTCTTCACCGCGACCGACGGCGGGCAGTACGCGGTGCTGGTGGCCGTTCCCGCGGGCGAGGTGGCGGATCTGCGGCAACTGCTGGGCACGGTCCTGGAACCTTTCGAGCCCGGCTGGAGCTGACAGGCGGCTCCGACGCGGCGCCGGACAGGGCCTGGGCGGTCAGTGCGCGAACTGCCCCGGCGTGTAGTGGCCGGGCACCAGCCGTGCCGACACCCCGAACCGGTTCCACGCGTTGATCACCGTGATCGCGGCGATCAGATGCGCCAGCTCCGTCTCGTCGAAGTGCGCCGCTGCCTTCCCGTACACCTCGTCCGGCACGAACCCGTCGGTCAGCACCGTGACCGCCTCGGTCAGCTCGATCGCCGCCAGCTCCTTCTCCGTGTAGAAGTGCTTCGACTCCTCCCACGCGCTGAGCTGGATGATCCGCTCCGTCGACTCGCCGGCCGCCAGCGCGTCCTTGGTGTGCATGTCGAGGCAGAACGCGCAGTGGTTGAGCTGGGAGGCGCGGATCTTGACCAGTTCGAGCAGGGTCGGGTCGACGCCCTTCCGGGCCGCCGCGTCCAGCCGGACCATGGCCTTGTAGACCTCGGGGGCCAGCTTGGCCATGTCGAGGCGGGGGGAGTGCTCGGGGGCGTAGGTCTTCGTCTCGTTCACTGATTGCGTCGTCATACGTACGACGCTACGCGCCCGGTGGCACAGGCGTATGGTCCATTTCCATGACGGATTCATGGGCCAATTCCCCGGCGGGTCCGGCGCCGGACAGCGGCCTCGGCACCGATCTCCACCTGGAGCTTCGCGCCTCCGCGCCCGGCGGGCCCGCACCCCACGGCCCCGGTCTGCGCGCCGGACTCATGGACGCCCTGCGCGAAGCCGTCCGTACGGGCAGACTCGCGCCCGGCACCCGGCTGCCGTCCTCCCGCTCGCTCGCCGCCGACCTGGGCGTGGCCCGTAACACCGTGGCCGACGCGTACGCCGAACTGGTCGCCGAGGGATGGCTCACCGCCCGGCAGGGCTCCGGTACGCGGGTGGCCGCGCGGTCCGCGCCGCGCAGGCCCGTGCCCGCGCCGCCCCGGACCCGGCCGGTTCACCGGAGGCCCGCGTACAGCCTGCTGCCCGGCTCCCCCGACCTCGCCGCGTTCCCGCGTGCGCAGTGGCTCGCGGCCGCCCGCCGCGCGCTGACGGCCGCGCCGCACGAGGCGTTCGGGCTCGGCGACCCGCTCGGCCGGATCGAACTCCGTACCGTACTCGCCGACTATCTGGCCCGGGCCCGTGGCGTGTACGCGGCGCCGGAGCGGATCGTCGTCTGCTCCGGCTTCATTCACGGGCTGGCGCTGATGGCGCAGGTGCTCGGCGCGCGGCGGGTCCGGGCCGTGGCCGTCGAGTCGTACGGTCTCGACTTCCACTGGGACGTACTGACCCGGGCGGGCATACGGACCCCCGCGCTCCCGCTGGACGCGCTCGGTACCCGTACCGAAGAGCTGGCCGAGGTGGACGGCGTCGGCGCCGTCCTGCTGACCGCCGCGCACCAGTACCCCATGGGCATGGCGCTCCACCCCGACCGGCGCGCGGCGGCGGTCGACTGGGCGCGCGGTACGGGCGGGATCGTCCTGGAGGACGACTACGACGGGGAGTTCCGCTACGACCGGCAGCCCGTGGGCGCGCTCCAGGGACTCGATCCCGAGCGGGTGGTGTACCTCGGCACGGCCGGCAAGTCCCTGGCGCCCGGGCTGCGGATGGGGTGGATGGTGCTGCCCGAGGAGCTGGTGGGGGAGGTACGGAAGGCGAAGGGCCCGCTGGACTGGGCGTCGAGCACGCTGGACCAGCTCACGCTCGCGGAGTTCATCGCCTCGGGCGCGTACGACCGGCATGTCCGCTCCATGCGGCTGCACTACCGGCGCCGCCGCGACCAGCTCGTGGCGGCGGTGACCGAGCGGGCGCCGGGGATCCGGGTGACCGGGATCGCGGCCGGACTGCACGCCGTCGTCGAACTCCCGCCGGGCACCGAGCGGTCCGTCGTCGAGGCTGCGGCCCGGCAGGGGCTCGCGCTGTACGGCATGAGCCGCTTCCGGCATCCGTCGGTGCCGCGTGACCGGGACGCGCTGGTCGTCGGGTACGCCGCGCCGCCGGACAGCGCGTGGACGGGCGCGCTGGAGGCGCTGTGCCGGGCGCTTCCGTGACGGTCCTGTCCACTCCCGGCGAGGTCGACAGCCCCCCGGGCCCCGAATTAGGCTGATCACTACGGCATCGCGTGTCGGTCACCGTCCGGGTGAGGCATGGAGGTGCCCGTGAGTTTGCCTTACGGAGGCATTCCACAGTGTCGATCCAGTTGAACCACACCATCATTCACGCCCGGGACAACCGGGAATCCGCCGAGTTCCTGGCGCATATCCTCGACCTTCCGGTCGGAGCCGAGTGGGGCCCCTTCGTCCCCGTCGAGCTGAGCAACGGCGTCACCCTGGACTTCGCGTCCATACCGCCCGAGTCGATCGTCCCGCAGCACTACGCCTTCCTGGTGAGTGAGGCCGACTTCGACGGGATCTTCCGGCGGATCCAGGACCGGGGCGTCACCTTCTACGCCGATCCGCACCGCCGGCATCCCGGCGAGATCAACCACAACGACGGCGGACGCGGCGTGTACTTCATGGACCCGGTGGGCCACGCCATGGAAGCGATCACCCGCCCGTACGGCGGCGGCGAGAGCTAGCAAGGAGCCGGCCGAGAACCGGCGCTGACCCTGAGGGGGCGGGGCTTTCCCCGCCCCCTTAGGCTTGCGGGCGCGGAAGCGGTACGTAAACGGGGGGTGGGCGGCGCATGACTGCGACGCGGCGGAGGCTGAGATCGAGCACGGTCGTGCTCGGCGGCATGGGAATCCTGGCGCTCACGATCACATCCTGTGGCTCGGAGCCGGACAAGCGGTGCGCCGACCGGGCCACCGGGAAGACCCTGCCGAGTTCCCGGTGCGAGAGCGGTGGCGGTGGCTCGTACTACTACGGCGGATCCAGCAAGCAGGGCAAGGTCCAGGACGGCAGCTTCGACAAGTCCGCTGTGGACCGCGGCGGTTTCGGCTGCTCAAGCTCCGGCTCGGGCGGCGGCTGACGGGCGCCGGAGCCTGTCAAAAGCCCTGGTGATCCCCAGATGAAACGTCACTGCATCGACCCCCGCCCCAACTGGCAGCAGACCGTCGAGGAACAGGGTGTCGTCTATCCGCTCACCCGCTATCCGGACGGCTCGCTGCGTCCGTACTGGGACGAGAGCGCCTACTACACCTTCACCCTGCCCGAGGTGGAGGCCCTGGAAGAGGTCGTCGAGGAGCTGCACGCGCTCTGTCTGGGCGCCGCCGCGCACATTGTCGAGCAGAATCGGTTCGCCGATCTGGGGATCACCGACCCCGGACTCACGGCCCTGGTCGCCGAGTCCTGGCGGCGCCGCGCCGAACTGCCGTCCGTCTACGGCCGGTTCGATCTGCGGTACGACGGCACGGGCCCGGCGAAGATGCTGGAGTACAACGCCGACACCCCCACCTCGCTGGTCGAGGCCGCGAGCGCGCAGTGGTTCTGGATGGAGGACCGGTTCCCCGACGGCGACCAGTGGAACTCCCTCCACGAACGGCTCGTCGCCGCCTGGAAACGGCAGTCCGCCCTGCTCCCGCCGGGTCCCGTGCACTTCGTCCACTCCGACGGGGACGAGCTGGGCGAGGACCTGATGACCGTCGCGTATCTGCGGGAGACCGCCGAACAGGCGGGCCTCGCGACCGAGGCGCTCTCCGTCGAACAGATCGGCTGGGACCGGCTCTCCGGCCGCTTCGTCGACGACCGGCTGCGCTTCATACGGAGCTGCTTCAAGCTCTATCCGTGGGAGTGGCTGGCCACCGACCGGTTCGGACCGTACGTACGGGACACCCTCGACAACGGCGGCGGCACCGGCACCACCTGCTGGATCGAGCCCGCCTGGAAGATGCTGCTGTCCAACAAGGCGCTGCTCGCGATCCTCTGGGAACTCCACCCCGGCCACCCGAATCTCCTCCCCGCGTATCTCGACGGCCCCCGCGAACTCGCCGCCGCCCGCGGCTATGTCGCCAAGCCGCTGCTGGGCCGCGAGGGCGCGGGAGTGACCGTCCATGAGGCCGGCGGTGCGCCGGTGGTACGGGACGAGGCCTGCTGCTATCAGGAGCTGGCCCCGCTGCCCGACTTCGACGGCAACCGTGTGGTGCTCGGCGCGTGGGTTGTCGAGGACGAGGCGGCGGGGCTGGGCATCCGGGAGTCGGCGGGCCTGGTCACGGACGAGTACGCGCGCTTCCTCCCGCACGTCATCCTCTGAGCCCGACCGGCCGGCCCGTCATCCCTGAGCCCGGCCAGCCAGCTCACCGGCCGACCGGCCTCCGGCCCACCAGCACCGGACCCCACCGGCCCCGGCCGTCAGCCGTCCGCCAGCACCGCCCGCAACTGGTCCAGCCCCCAGTCCAGGTCCTCCTTGCTGATCACCAGCGGCGGAGCGATCCGGATCGTCGAGCCGTGCGTGTCCTTCACCAGCACCCCCCGGTCCATCAGCCGCTCCGAGATCTCCCGGCCCGTCCCCCGCGACGGCACGATGTCCACCCCGGCCCACAGCCCCCGGCCCCGTACCGCCTCCACGGCGCCGCCGCCCACCAGCAGCCCCAGCTCATGGTGGAGATGGTCGCCCAGCTCCGCCGCGCGCTGCTGGAACTCGCCGGTCCGCAGCATCGCGATGACCTCCAGCGCCACCGCGCAGGCCAGCGGATTGCCGCCGAAGGTCGAACCGTGCTCGCCCGGGCGGTACACCCCGAGCACCGCCGCCGACGACACCACGGCCGACACCGGCACCACCCCGCCGCCCAGCGCCTTGCCGAGGATGTACATGTCCGGGACGACGCCCTCGTGCTCGCACGCGAAGGTCCTGCCGGTCCTGCCGAGACCCGACTGGATCTCGTCCGCGATGAACAGCACCTCACGCGCCCGGGTCATCTCCCGTACCCCCGCGAGATACCCGGCCGGCGGGACCAGCACCCCGGCCTCGCCCTGGATCGGCTCCAGCAGCACGGCCACGGTGTTCTCGGTCATCGCCGCGTCCAGCGCGGTGAGATCCCCGTACGGCACGATCTCGAAGCCGGGCGTGTACGGTCCGTAGTCCGCGCGTGCCTCGCTGTCGGTGGAGAAGCTGACGATCGTGGTCGTACGGCCGTGGAAGTTGTTGGCCGCGACGATGATCTTGGCCATCCCGTCCGGTACGCCCTTGACCCGGTACCCCCATTTCCTGGCGGTCTTCACGGCGGTCTCCACCGCCTCCGCCCCGGTGTTCATGGGCAGCACCATCTCCATGCCGCACAGCTCGGCGAGCCGCGTACAGAACTCCGCGAACCGGTCGTGGTGGAACGCCCGGGAGGTCAGGGTCACCCGCTCCAGCTGCGCCTTGGCGGCGTCGATGAGCCTTCTGTTGCCATGTCCGAAGTTGAGCGCCGAGTATCCGGCGAGCATGTCGAGGAAGCGCCGCCCCTCGATATCCGTCATCCACGCGCCGTCCGCCGAGGCGACGACGACGGGCAGCGGATGGTAGTTGTGCGCACTGTGGGCCTCCGCCGAGGCGATGGCGCTCTCCGTTGTCGACACGGACTCTCCGATCGGTCGGGACAAGTTGTCCGGCGTGGGCGGGGCGATGCCCCACTTTCTATCGTCGCTCACAGGGTGGATGAAGAAACCTTGCTCCCGGCGTGCCCCGGCTGAACAGGCCCTACGTCGAGATGTCCGCCCGCCGACCGGAATCCCGGAGCCCCGGAGATCCGTTCCCGAGCTGTCGGTCACACCTGAGAGAATGGTGGACATGGCCTCAGAAAGCCCACGCGCGCTCTCCGGAATCCAGCCCACCGCCGGCTCGTTCCATCTCGGGAACTACCTCGGTGCGGTGCGCCAGTATGTGGCGCTGCAAGACACCCACGACGCGTTCTACATGGTCGTGGACCTGCACGCGATCACGGTGCCCCAGGATCCCGCCGAGCTGCGCGCCAATACGCGCCTCGCCGCCGCCCAGCTCCTTGCCGCCGGTCTGGATCCGCGGCGCTGCACGCTCTTCGTCCAGAGCCATGTCCCCGAACACGCCCAGCTCGCCTGGGTGATGAACTGCATCACCGGTTTCGGCGAGGCCTCGCGGATGACGCAGTTCAAGGACAAGTCGGCGAAGCAGGGCGCGGACCGTGCCACGGTCGGCCTCTTCACGTACCCGATCCTCCAGGTCGCGGACATCCTGCTCTACCAGGCCAACGCCGTGCCGGTCGGTGAGGACCAGCGTCAGCACGTCGAGCTGACCCGCGATCTCGCCGAGCGGTTCAACGCCCGCTTCGGACCGACGTTCACGGTCCCGGCGCCGTACATCGTCAAGGAGGTCGCGAAGATCTACGACCTCCAGGACCCGACGGTCAAGATGAGCAAGTCGGCGTCCACGCCCAAGGGCCTGGTCAATCTGCTGGACGAGCCGAAGACCACCGCGAAGAAGATCAAGAGCGCGGTCACCGACACCGGTACGGAGATCCGCTTCGACACCGAGGCTAAGCCGGGTGTCAGCAATCTGCTCACGATCTACTCCACCCTCACGGACACGCCCGTCGCGGAGCTGGAGGAGAAGTACACCGGCAAGGGGTACGGCGCGCTGAAGACGGACCTGGCGGATGTCATGGTCGACTTCGTCACCCCGTTCAGGACCCGCACCCAGGAGTATCTGGACGATCCGGAGACGCTGGACTCGATCCTGGCCGAGGGCGCGGAGAAGGCCCGGGCCGTGGCCGCCGAGACCCTCGCGCAGACGTACGACAGAGTCGGTTTCCTGCCCGCCAAGCACTGAGACCGCCCGCCCGGCACCCGGTCCGGACCCCGGCAGGCGCCGGGGTCCGGACCCCGGCGGCGCGCCGCTTTCGCACGGACGGCGGCTCCGTCCGTCGGTCGGCGTAGGCGCGGGGGCGAGCGCTGGCCAGTCGGCCGGTGCGACCGTCACACTGGCGGACGGCGGCCCCACCGGATCACCGCCCGGCAGCACCACCTGTCCGAGCCGCCCGAGCCGCCCGAGCCACCAGAGCCACCCGCCAGATCAGCGCCAGACCCGCCAGACCCGCCTGACCCACCCGACACGGACGACACACGGACTGAGGAGAACGACGTGGGGACCGTAACGCTCGGCGTTTCGATCGCGGTCCCGGAGCCGTACGGCAGCCTGATCCAGGAGCGGCGTGCGGGCTTCGGTGATCCCGCCGCGCACGGCATCCCCACCCATGTCACCCTGCTGCCGCCCACCGAGGTCGACGACTCGGCGCTCCCGGCGATCGAGGCCCATCTCGCCTCGGTCGCGTCGGCGGGCCGGCCCTTCCCGATGCGCCTGTCCGGTACGGGTACGTTCCGGCCGCTCTCCCCGGTCGTCTTCATCCAGGTCGTGGAGGGCGCGGCGGCGTGCACCTGGCTCCAGAAACGGGTCAGGGACAGCTCGGGCCCGCTCGTCCGCGAGCTGCAGTTCCCTTACCACCCGCATGTGACGGTGGCGCACGGCATCGCCGAGGACGCGATGGACCGGGCGTACGAGGAGCTGTCGGAGTACGCGGCGGCCTGGAGCTGCACCTCCTTCGCGCTGTACGAGCAGGGCGCCGACGGGGTGTGGCGGAAGCTGCACGAGTACATGTTCGGGGGCGACGACGACGGCTCGGACGTGCCGTGCCAGATCACCCCCGCCGACCGGCCCGCCTCGCTGAGCCCCTGAACCTGCCCGGGGGAACCTGCCTGGGGCTCACGGACCCCGGGGCTCACGACCTCAGACCGGCAGCCTGCGGAACACCGGACGCGGAAGATGCCGCAGCGCCGACATCACCGGCCGCAGCGCCCCCGGCACCCACACCGTCTCCGAGCGCCGCCGCAGCCCCAGTTCGATCGCCGCCGCCACCGCCTCGGGCGTGGTGGCCAGCGGGGTCTCCGGCCGCCCGGCCGTCCTCGGAGACCGTACGAAGCCCGGCCGTACGATCATGACCTGCACCCCCGTGCCCAGCATGGCGTCCCCCAGCCCCTGGGCGAACGCGTCCAGGCCCGCCTTGCTCGACCCGTAGATGAAGTCCGTACGGCGGGCGCGCTCACCGGCCACCGACGACAGCACCACCAGCGAGCCGTGCCCCTGGATCTGCAACGCGCCCGCGCACACCAGTCCGGCCGAGACCGCGCCGGTGTAATTGGTCTGCGCGACGCGCACCGCCGCGGGCGGATCCGCCTCGTCGTGCGCCTGGTCGCCCAGGATCCCGAAGGCGAGCAGCACCATGTCGATGTCGCCCTCCGTGAAGACCTTGCCGAGGACCTCGGTGTGCGAGCCGGGGTCCAGGGCGTCGAAGGGGACGGTACGGACCTCCGCGCCCAGCGTGCGCAGTCTGTCGGCGGCGGTGTCCAGGGCGGGGGAGGGGCGGCCGGCCAGCCAGACCGTACGGGTACGGCGGGCGATCAGCCGGCGCGCGGTGGCGAGCCCGATCTCCGAGGTGCCGCCGAGGATGAGCAGGGACTGCGGGATGCCGAAGGCGTCCTTCATGGTGATCGCTCCTTGTAAGGGTGAGGGGCACGCGGGCTGGGGCTCTTACGGACGGGCCCGCGCTACAGATCCAGCCGCCGCGACAGGTCCGAGGTGAAGACGGCACCCGGATCCAGCGCGGCCCGCAGCGCCCGGAACTCGGCCAGCTTCGGATACATCGCGGCCAGCAGCTCCGGCCGCAGCCGCGCGTCCTTCGCGAGATTGACCCGCCCGCCGGCCGCCGCGACATCCTCGTCCAGCTCGTCCAGGAACGACCCCGCGCCGGTCAGCCCCGCGGGCAGGTCCAGGGCCAGCGCCCAGCCGGCCGCCGGGAACGACAGCCACCCCGGGTCCCCCTCACCGAACCGTTTCAGTACGGCGAGGAAGGACGGGAAGCCCCGGCGCGCCACCCGCTCCACGATCCGGCGCAGCGCCTCCTCCTGCCCGTCGCCGACGACGAACTGGTACTGGACGAAGCCCTGCCGCCCGTAGATCCGGTTCCAGCGCGGCACCCCGTCCAGCGGATGGAAGAAGGCGGAGAGGCGCTGCAGTTCACCGGTGCGCCGCCGGGGAGCCCCGCGGTACCAGACCTCGTTGAGCAGCCCGACCGCCGCGCGCCCGAGCAGCCCCGACGGCAGATGGGCGGGCGTGGCCGGGAGCCGGGCGGGACGGAAGGCGAGCGGCCGGCGCCGGGCGCGCGCCGGGAGTGTGTCCAGCGCGTCCAGCGGCGCGTGTTCCGCGCGCATCAGGACCGAGCGCCCCAGCGCGCCGCCGCGCGCCAGCAGATCGATCCGGGCGACGGCGTACCGGTACGGGCGGCCGGTCGCCGGGTTGGCCGCGGTGAGCCGGGCGAGCAGATCGTCCAGGTCCGTGGCGCGCTCGGTGTCGACGGTCATCAGCGAGGTCGCGACCGGGTGCAGCCGTACGGTCGCCGACAGGACCACCCCCGTCAGCCCCAGCCCGCCCGCGGTCGCGTCGAACAGCGGGGTGCCGGGCAGGACCGTACGGATCTCGCCGTCGGCGGTCAGCAGCTCCAGCGACAGCACATGGCGGGCGAAGGACCCCGACACCTGGTGGTTCCCGCCGTGGATGTCGCCGCCGATCGCCCCGCCGACCGTGACGTACCGGGTTCCGGGCGTCACCGGTACGAACCAGCCGAGCGGTACGAGCACCTCCATCAGCCGGTGCAGGCTCACCCCCGCGTCGCACGCGACGACACCGCCGTCCGCGTCGATCGCGTGGATCCGGTCCAGGGCGGTCATGTCGAGCACGGAGCCGCCGGCGTTCTGCGCCGCGTCGCCGTACGCCCGGCCGAGTCCGCGGGCGATGGAACCGCGTGGCCCGGCACCGCGTACGGCCTCGGCGGTCTCCTCGTACGAACGGGGGCGCACCAGCAGGGCCGTGGTCGGCGCGGTCCGGCCCCAGCCGGTCAGCGAGACATAGGGGTCGTACGGGTCGTGAGGGTCGTACGGATCGTGCACCGCGTCGGCCGCGGTGCCGGTGTCGGCAGGCATGATGGTGACCGTATCGCCCAATACGCCATTCTTTGTCACCTTTCATTCCGTGCCCGTATGAATGGGTGGCCCGTACGAATGGGCGGCCGGGGGCGCCCGACGCTCCTTCACCGATCCCGGGGTAGGTGTCCACCATGGACTGGCTCAAAAGAATCCCGGTGATCGGTCCGTTGGCCGCCCCGCTCGTGGACCGGCTGGTACGGACGCATCTGTGGCGTTCGTACGAGACGCTCGACCGGGTCCACTGGACACGGCTGGCCGCCGCCATCACCTTCACCAGCTTTGTGGCGCTGTTCCCGCTGATCACGGTGGGCGCGGCGATCGGTGCCGCGCTGCTGAGCCGGGGTCAGCTCGACCGGGTCAGGGCGAGCCTGGAGGAGCAGGTCCCCGGGATCTCCGGCCAGCTCGACATCAACGGTCTGGTGGCCAACGCAGGGACGGTCGGGGTGGTGGCCGCCGCGCTGCTGCTGCTCACCGGGATCGGCTGGATCGGTTCGATGCGGGACTGCCTGCGGGCCGTCTGGGAGCTGGACAAGGCCGACGAGGGCAATCCGTTCGTCCTCAAGGCCAAGGACGCGGTGGTGCTGCTCGGTCTCGGCGCCGTCGGCCTGGGCTCGCTCGGCGCCTCCACCTTCGGCTCCACGGCCATCGGCTGGACCGCCGCCAGACTGGGCATTCCCGAGGGCGGCGCGGGCGGAGTGGTGCTCCAGATCGCCGCGCTGCTGGTGGCGGTCGCGGCCGACTTCCTGATCCTGCTGTACGTCCTGACGCTGCTGCCCCAGGTGCAGCCGCCGCGCCACCGGCTCGTCGTCGCCGCGCTCATCGGCGCCGTCGGCTTCGAACTGCTCAAGCTGCTGATCGGCGGCTACATCAGGGGCGTGGCGGCGAAGAGTGTGTACGGCGCGTTCGGGGTGCCGGTGGCGCTGCTGCTGTGGATCAACTTCACTGCGAAACTGCTGCTGTTCTGCGCCGCCTGGACGGCGACCCCGGACCGGGAGCCACTGGCCCGTGAACCGGCCGGAGACGGTGGCGACGGTGACGGTGGCGCGGGCGGCCCGGGTGCCTCGGCCGGCTCGGCCGGCGACCGCTGCGCCGGTGCTACTCGCGCGGACGCCGTCGTACGAGATCGGGGAGCGGCCAGCGCCGGTTGACCACATACACTCCGCCCGCCAGCAGGATCAGCGCCCCGCCGGTGACCGCGAGCGCGGTTCCTATGCCTCCCGTACCCCCGCTGTTCGCGGCGGCGAGCGGGGTGGGCCGGGTCTTGCCGCCCGTACCGACCCCCACCGAGGTCGGGTTGGGTGAGGCCTTCGTCGCGGCCGACTTCGGCGGCACCAGCACACCGACCGGCTTCACCTTGCCGGCCGCCGCGAAGCCCCAGTCCAGCAGCCGGCTCGTCTCCTGGTAGACCGCCTGGCCCTCATGGGAGGACGGGTTCATGACAGTCACCAGCAGCACCTTGCCGTTCCGCTCGGCGACACCGGTGAAGGTCGCGCCCGCGTGGGTGGTGTTGCCGTTCTTCACGCCCGCGATGCCCTTGTACGGGGCGATGCCCGGGGCGCCGGTCAGCAGCCGGTTGGTGTTCTGGATCTCGAAGAACTCCCGCTTGGGCAGGCCCTTCTCCGGCTTCGGCTTCACGGCCTTCTTCGGCTTCTCGCCCTCCTCCGGCTTGGGCGGCTTGATCGGCTCGCCGGGGAACTTGGCCGTCGCGGTCGCGGCGTACTCGCGGAAGTCCTTCTTCTGGAGGCCGGAGCGGGCGATCAGGGTGAGGTCGTACGCGCTGGAGACCTGGCCCGGCTCGTCGTAACCGTCCGGCGAGACGACATGCGTGTCGAGTGCCTGAAGCTCGTCGGCGTGCGCCTGCATGTCCTTGACGGTCTTCGGGACTCCGTCGTTCATGGCCGCGAGCACATGGACCGCGTCGTTCCCGGAGCGCAGGAACACCCCCAGCCACAGATCGTGGACGGTGTAGCTGAGGTTCTCCTTGACCCCGACCAGGCTGCTGCCCTCGCCGACCGGCTCCAGCTCGACCGGTTTCACCTTGTGCGACTGGTTCTTGGGGAACTTGGGCAGCAGGGTGTCCGCGAAGAGCATCTTGAGGGTCGAGGCCGGAGCCAGCCGCCAGTGGGCGTTGTGCGAGGCCAGTACGTCGCCGGTCTCCGCGTCCGCCACGATCCAGGACCGGCCGCTCAGCTTCTTGGGCAGTACCGGGGCGCCCTTGCCGAGATCCACCTGGGTGCCCGCCTTGCCGAGCCTGGCCCCGCCGACGGTCGACATCTTGGCGGGCGGCCGGGGCTCGGAGTCCGGCCCCTCGGCCTTCCTGATCGCCGACGCCGGCGCGGCGGTCAGAAGCGGCAACAACGCGGCAGCGGTGACCGTCAGCGCGGTCTTTTTCAGAGCAGACACGTTCGAAAACGTACAGGGGGTCGACAATGTTTCCGACACCGGCGGGGTGAACCGCCGCCCCCTCCGCCGGACCGGGTCAACTTTCTGCGCGGCGCCGCGGTCCGACCGTACGTCCGACGGACCATCGGAGGGTATGGACGACAGGTGTTCGGATTTCGCGGCGGGTTTCAGAGCGGATTCCGTGGCGGCCTCAGTACCCCGCCGCCGCCCCCCGGCGGGCTGCGGCGATACTGAATCCATGAAGCTCAGCCGCCCCGTCTCCTGGTTCCTGCTCGCGTTCGGGGTGTGGAGCTGGTTCATCTGGATCACTTTCGTCAAGAACCTGTGGCAGGACGGGAGTGGACTGGCGTTCGATGACGCCGGTGACCCCACGGGGTATTTCTGGGTGCACTTGCTGCTCGCCATCGTGTCCTTCCTCCTGGGGACGGCCGTGGGCGCGATCGGGTTCCGTGGTGTACGCGCGCTGAGGCGCGAACCGGCCGAATGAGCCGGCGGGACAAACCGGTCGGATGAGCCGGCCGGATGACGAGGCCGGGCAACCGGGTCGGACAGACCGCACAACACATACAGACAGGGATAGGGGGACCGTTCGTGGTCGTCGTGGTCGTTCTGGGGGTGCTCGCCGCCGTCGCGGTGGTCGTCGCGGCGCACTGGTACGTGTGGCGGCGCCTGGTGCGCGACACGACGGAGGGGCGAGGTACGGCTCGCGTACTCGGCACCGCGGCCATTGTCGTACTGCCGTTACTGTCCTTCGCCGCGGTGGCCGTGGGACGGTCCGGGACTCCGTTCCGTCTTCAGCAGATCGTGGCATGGCCCGGCTACTTGTGGCTCGCGCTGCTGCTCTATCTGGTGCTGGCCCTGCTGGTCGGTGAGGCGGTACGGCCCCTGGTCCGCCGGCTGACGGACCGCAAGGACAGCGACGTCCGCGAGGAGGCGGGGCCCGCGACCGCCGAGACCGCCGAATCGGCACAGCCGCTGGTCACCGCGGGCGCGGCGGCCCGTACGGCGTCTCCCGCGACCGCGAGCGGGTCCATAGCCGAGGCCGGCACCGGCGCGGACGGTCCGGCCCCCCGGCCCGCCGCCACGACCCCCTCCCGCAGGCTCTTCGTCTCCCGGATCGTCGGCGGCGCCGCCGCGACCGCCGCCCTCACCACGGTCGGCTACGGCACCTATGGCGTCCTGCGCGGCCCCCGCCTCAAGCGGGTCACCGTACCGCTCGCCAAGCTGCCGCGGTCCGCGCACGGTTTCCGTATCGCCGTCGTCAGCGACATCCATCTCGGCCCGATCCTGGGCCGCGCCCACACCCAGCGCATCGTCGACACGATCAACTCCGCCCGGCCCGATCTGATCGCCGTCGTCGGTGACCTGGTCGACGGCAGCGTCGAGGATCTCGGGCCTGCCGCCGAGCCGCTCGCGGGCCTGGAGGCACCGCACGGCGCGTTCTTCGTCACCGGCAACCACGAGTACTTCTCGGGCGCCGCCGCCTGGATCGACCATGTACGCGAACTGGGGCTGCGGCCCCTGGAGAACGAGCGCGTGGAGATCCCCGGCTTCGATCTCGCCGGGGTCAACGACATCGCGGGCGAGAGCGAGGGCTCTGGCCCCGACTTCGCCAAGGCGCTCGGTGACCGCGACCGGACGAGAACCTCCGTACTCCTCGCCCACCAGCCCGTCGTGATCGACGACGCCGTACGCCAGGGGGTCGACCTCCAGCTCTCCGGGCACACCCACGGCGGCCAGCTCTGGCCCGGCAACTACCTGGCGGAGCTGGCCAATCCGACCGTGGCGGGCCTGGAGCGGTACGGCGACACCCAGCTCTATGTCTCGCGCGGCGCGGGCGCCTGGGGCCCGCCGGTCCGCGTCGGCGCCCCCTCCGACATCACTCTCGTACAGCTCGCCTCGCGCCAGGCGTAACGCACCTCAAGGGGCACCGAAAGGGGCACTGGACAGGGCCGGTCCCGGCCCTGTCCAGTGCCCCTTTTTCCGGCTTACATGACGGTAATCCGACTGTTGCCCGCGAGAGCCGGGATTTCCCTTCCGCAGGTCTTTGGCTTGTGGTTGGGTGAGCGCCATCACGGTCAGGGGTGGGCGTGACAGAGGGGCGCGGCATGCGGACTGTTCGTCTGCGGATACTGATCATTTGTCTTGTGCTGGCGGCCGCCGGGGTGGGCGGCTGGCAGCTGCTCCCGTCCGACCGGGCCGAGCAGCTGCCGATCACGGTCGGGACGACGGACGTCGTCACATCGCTCGATCCGGCGGGCGCCTACGACGCGGGCTCCTGGGCGCTGTTCAGCAATGTCTACCAGTCCCTGCTCACGTTCAAACCGAGTTCCATCACGCCCGTTCCCGACGCGGCGCGCACCTGCGACTTCGTCGGTACGGAACTGCGCACCTACCGCTGCGAGGTACGGGACGATCTCCGCTTCCCGAGCGGGCGCAAGGTCACCGGCGCCGATGTGAAGTTCTCCTTCGACCGGGTGCTGGCGATCAAGGCGGATGTCGGTCCGCAGTCCCTGTTCACCACCCTCAAGTCGGTGGTGGCGCAGGGCCAGACCGTCACCTTCAACCTCGGTTCGCGGGACGCGACCTTCCCGCTGAAGGTCGCCACCGGAGCCGGTTCGATCGTCGACCGCACCCGCTACCCGGCGACTTCGCTGCGCCAGGGCGACGAGGCCGACGGCTCGGGCCCGTACATCCTCACGTCGTACACCCCCGGCGCGCGGGCGCATCTCGTGCCCAACTCCGCGTACCGGGGCGCGGTCGAGACCGGAGGCCCGGTCGATGTCCGCTACTTCAAGACCTCGGACGATCTGGCGGCCGCCTGGAAGGCCCATACCGTCGATGTGACGCACCGTCAGCTTCCGCCGGAGCTGATCGCGGGACTGGACGCGAGCCAGGACGACATCCGGGTCAACGAGGCCGAGAGCGCCGCGATCCGCAATCTCGTCTTCAATGTGCGCGACGGATCACCGATGGCAGACACCGCGGTACGCAAGGCCGTCGCCGCGGTCGTCGACCGCGCCAGTATCGCCACCGGCGTCTACGACTCGACCGTCGATCCGCTCTACTCGCTGATCCCGCAGGGCATCACCTCGCACACCACGCCCTTCTTCGACTCGTACCCGCAGCCGGACCGTGAGCGGGCGAAGAAGCTCCTGTCGGACGCGGGGGTGGAGACGCCCGTACAGTTCACGCTCGCGTACGCGCAGGGCGGGTCGGCCGCGCAAGAGGCGGCGGAGCTGCGGAAACAGCTCGAAGCCACCGGGCTGTTCCGGGTGAAGACCGTCGAGCGCGAGTGGACGGAGTTCCAGAAGGGCTACTCTGCCGGGCAGTTCGACGCGTACTGCGTGAGCTGGCTGCCGGACTTCCCGGACCCCGACAACTTCGTGCAGCCGCTGGTCGGCCGCGACTCGACCCTCCACAACGGCTACTCCAGCGAGCGCGTCGACCAGTTGATCGAGTCCACGCAGCAGTACAGCGAACGGGCCCGTGCCTCGGCGGACTTCAAGACGCTCCAGCGGGTGGTCGCGCAGGATGTGCCGGTGCTGCCGCTGTGGCAGAAGAAGAACTATGTGCTCAGCACCGAGGACATCACGGGCTCGCAGTACCTCTCGGACGGTACGGGGCTGTGGCGGCTGTGGGCGCTGGGCCGGCTCTGACTCCCGCTGCTCTGTAGCGGCTCTACGGTGACGAGCGCGGCGGCGACAGCGGCAGCGTCACCGTGACCGCCAGGCCCGCGCCCGGTGCGGTCTTCACGGCGACCTCGCCGCCGTGCGAGGCCACCACCGCCTGCACGATGGACATCCCGAGCCCGCTGCCTCCGGTGCTGGCGGCGCCTTCTCCCGTACCGTTTTTGCCCGCCGTACCGCCCGTACCGTTTCCGCCCGCGGCACCGCCTCCGCCCGTCACACGGAAGAAGCGGTCGAAGATACGGTCCGCGTCGGCGCACTCCATCCCGGGACCCCGGTCCGCGACCCGCAGCCGTACCTCACCGCCCTCCGAGCGGGTCAGCTGCACCGCCACCGGCGCCGCCACCGGAGTGTGCACCCGTACGTTCGTCAGCAGGTTCCCGATGACCTGCCGCAGCCCGGACTCGTCGCCCTGGACGAGCATCGTCCCGTCCGCCGCCACCTCGACCGTACGGTCCGGCTGCTGGGCCCGCAGATCGTCCGCCGCGTCCCGTACCAGCCTGCTCAAGTCCACCGGCCGCAGCCGCAGTTCGGGCCGCTGGTCCAGCCGGGCCAGGGTCAGCAGTTCGTCGACGAGCCGCCCCATCCGGTCCGCCTCCGCGTTCATCCGGGCCATCGCCCGCTCGCGCTCCGCCGCCCCGCGCAGCATCCCCCGGTCGTAGAGCTGGAGATAGCCCCGGATCGCGGCCAGCGGGGTGCGCAGCTCGTGCGAGGCGTCCGCGACGAACCGGCGGAGCTGGGCCGCGCTGCGCTCCCGCGTCATATGCGCCGACTCGACCTGCTGGAGCATGGCGTTGAGCGCGAGCCGGAGCTGTTCGGTCTCCGCGACACTGTCGTGGCGGCCCGGTATCCGCCGGGTCAGATCGCCCTCGGCGATGGCGGACGCGGTCTCCACCATGTCCTCCAGCGGGCGCAGCGTACGGCTCGCGCCCATCAGGGTGATCATCGCGAGCAGCACCAGCAGCAGGGTCCCGGACGCCAGATCCAGTTTGAGCGCGCGTTGCAGGCTCTTGTGCACGGTCCTGGTGGACTTCGCGAGCAGCACCACCGAGCCGTCGCGGAGCTGCGCGGCCGTCATCCGGTACGGCTCACCCTGTACGTCCACATCGCGCGCGGTGTCGTAACGGGCCGCCGCCACCGGGTCCTCGACCGCCGCCGCCAGCGCCCGCTGGCGCTCGCTCGGCGGGATCCCGATGAGGGACAGCACCCTGCCCGAGCGGTCGACGGCCACAAAGACCGTGTCGGGCTTGGGCAGGGTGCTCGCCCCCGAGGCGCCGGGCGCGAGGATGTCCCGTACCGCCGCGAGCGCGCTCAGGGACTCCATCTGCTTCACGGTGATCCCGGTGCGCTGGAACCCTTCGCGGGAGCCGGTCAGTTCGGCGTCGATGGAGCCGAGGAGGTAGTGGCGCAGCCCGAAGAGGCTGACACCGGTCGCGATGGTGATCCCCAGGGCGAGCAGCAGCACATTGACGAGGGTGAGCCGGGTCCGCAGCGAATCCCCGCGGCTGCCGCGCCACGTGAGCCACGCGCGGAACCGGTGGATCCAACGATACGGGCTGCTCACGCCGGGCTCGCCAGGCCGTACCCCACACCGCGCCGGGTGGTGATCAACGGCGGCCCCAGC
This sequence comes from Streptomyces sp. NPDC057617, assembly GCF_042800555.1. Lineage (NCBI taxonomy): Bacteria > Bacillati > Actinomycetota > Actinomycetes > Kitasatosporales > Streptomycetaceae > Streptomyces > Streptomyces sp. NPDC057617. The sequence goes on from NZ_JBHVGV010000002.1 coordinate 180,861, forward strand.
GGGTCGAGTTTGCGCCGCAGATAGCTGATGTACGTCTCCACGACCGTCGACTCGGCGGCGTGCTCGTACCGCCAGACGTGCCGCAGCAGCTCCTCCTTGCTCACCACCGAACCGGCGTTGCGCACCAGGAAGCGCAGCAGCGCGTACTCGGTCGGCGTGAGGTCCACGGCCCGGCCCGCCCTGCGTACGGTGTACGTCGCCTCGTCCAGCTCCAGATCCGCGTACCGCAGCGGCGGGCGGGCCGGCAGCCGGTCGGCCGGCCGGGTCCGGCGCAGTACGGCCCGGATCCTGGCGATCACCTCGTCCACGTTGAACGGCTTGGTGATGTAGTCGTCGCCCAGCGACAGCCCGCCCACGATCTCCGCGGGCGCGTCCCGTGCGGTGAGGAAGACCACCGCCGTCTCCGGGTGGGACGCGCGCAGTTGGCGCCCGATCTCCCGGCCGTCGCCGTCGGGCAGCATCACATCGAGCAGCGCCGCGTCGGGGCGTCTGCGCCGTACCGCCTCCGCGGCCTCCCGCACGCTCGACGCGGACACCACCTCGAAGCGGTGGTAGCGCAGGGCGATGGCGAGGACATCCGCGATGCTCGGCTCGTCCTCGACGACCAGCACGGTCGCCGCCGCCGTCGAGTCCCTGTCCGTCATGGCCCCATCCGTCATGGCCCCAGTATCCGCAACGGTCCCGCGCCCGGTCGCGGCCGGGCGCTTGGGAGTTCCCTGTGAGTCGGCCCCGGGTGCCCGCGCCGCGCCCTTCCACGGACCGATCCTGGGATCCGGCCGGGGGAACGAGCGGACGGACGGACCCGGGGGACCGGGAGAGGGGCGGACACCGTGGAGGCATGGGCACGCAAGGGAACGGTACGGCTGCCGGGCTGGCTGGACAGGAGGCTTCCCCGCGTCGCGACGGAGCCGCGCGAGAAGGCGTCCGAACCCGCCCCGGTCCCTTCCACCGGCCCGGTCCACGCGACGGTGGTGCACGGTTTCGTGCGCTCGACCGAGGGCGACCCGATCGGCTCGGCGACCCTCACCCTGCTCACCCCGGCCGGCCACCAGCTCGACCGGGTGGAGTCCCTGGCCGACGGCTCCTACATCCTCGCGGCCCCGGCAGCAGGCCCGTATCTGCTCCTGACCACCTCACCCGGCTACGAGCCCTGGACCCGCCGCATCACCATCGGCCCCGAGGCAACGGTCCACGACCTGACCCTGACGGAGGAGACGGTGGACGCGGTCAACTGAGGCCCCAGGCCGGTCAGTCGGTCTCGGGCTCCGGCTGGGACCTGGTCTTTCGCGAGGCCGCCGCCTCCGCCATGCCCGGGAGGAAGTCCGTGAACAGTTCGTGCACTTCGCGTACGAGCGGACGCAGCGCGCGGAAGCGGGAGAGCGCGACGCCGCGGGCGGTCAGGCGGGCGCCGCGTTCGGCGAGGCGGCGGCTGCGGTTGCTGTTCTCGGAGCGGTCGAAGACCCAGTAGAGGACCAGGCCCATCTGGGAGAGCCACATCAACTCGGGGAGTATGCCGGTCAGCTCGTCGGCGACCTTCGCCTTCGACCCGGCCAGTGCCTCGCGGTGGACGGCGATGGCCGCGTCCCTGGCGTGTTCCGACTCCGGGGAGAAGGGACTCAGCGGGCTCTCCGGGTCCGCCGCGTTCTTGAAGAACTGCGCGGCGAACTCGTGGTAGGGCGCCGCGATGTCGAGCCAGACCTTCAGCACGCCCGCCATGCGCGCTTCGAGATCGGTCTCCCGGTCCAGTACGGGCCGGACCGCCACCCGGTGTTCGGCGGCGATCCGGTCGTAGAAGCCCTGGACGAGGTGTTCCTTGGACGAGAAGTAGTAGTACGCGTTCCCGACGGAGACCCGGGCCTCCTGGGCGATGGCCCGCATCGTCGTCCTGTCGTAACCGCGCTCCTGGAAGAGCCGCAGCGCGGTTTCGAGGATGAGCGTGCGGGTCTGTTCGCTCTTGGGGGCCGGGGCCCGGGCGGTCCTGACCGGCTTGGCGGCCCTCCCGTCCCGCTGCGGATCCTTCACGGCGTTCTCGTCCTTCACCCGCCCGAGCCTAATGCGGCCCGCCGGTCACCTCGCACGCCCCGTCGCGGGCCTACATGGTGCTCAGTGAACGGGCGTAGTTGATCTGGCCCATGACCATCTGGAAGGCGGACGGGTTGGTCGCCGGGATCATCGTCGAGTGGTGCTTGCCGCCGCTGGTCACCGAGACCTGGATGAAGCCCGTCGTCGTCTTCTCCTTCATCAGCAGGAAGAGCAGACCGATCAGGCAGAAGAGGAAGAACACGATCGCCAGCACGATCGCGTACGCCGGGATCTTCTCCTCCGTACGGGACAAGTCCGTGGCGTTCCACACCGCGCCCTTGAGCGGGAGCGTGCCCGACGGGGTCACGATCGAGTCGCTCAGCACGGTGATGTCGCCTATCGACACCAGGGGTGCGCCGCCGCCCGTCGGCACGGGGTACGGGGCGCCCGACTGCGGATAGCCGTAGCCCGGCGCGGGGGTGGCCCCGGGGGCGGGGTAGGCGTAGCCGGGCGGCGGGGTCGTCGCGCCCGGCGGGCCGTCGATGAGCGTGGGGTTGGGGAAGTCGTACTCCGGTGTGCCCGGCGCAGGTGTCGGAGCCGCTCCCGGGCCCGGCTGCTGCGGCGGCCCCCATTGATATTCCCCGTCCGCGTACGGATTCGGCTGGCTCATTTCTCCCCGCTTCCCGTGGTCCCGAATGCGCCTCCGATCCTGGCACACGAAGGGCCCGCTTCTGTATGGACTTGCCTACAGAAACGGGCCCTCGGGCCGGACGGTACGGACGTACGGTCAGAAGCGGCGCGTGATCAGCGCCCGCTTGACCTCCTGGATCGCCTTGGTCACCTCGATACCGCGCGGACACGCGTCCGTGCAGTTGAACGTCGTACGGCAACGCCACACGCCGTCCTTGTCGTTGAGGATCTCCAGCCGCTGCTCCGCCGCCTCGTCGCGCGAGTCGAAGATGAAGCGGTGCGCGTTCACGATCGCCGCCGGGCCGAAGTACTGCCCGTCGTTCCAGAAGACCGGGCACGACGATGTGCACGCCGCGCACAGAATGCACTTGGTGGTGTCGTCGAAACGCTCACGGTCCTCGGCGGACTGGAGGCGCTCCCGCGTCGGCTCGTTGCCGCTGGTGACCAGGAACGGCATCACGTCGCGGTACGCCTGGAAGAACGGCTCCATGTCCACGATCAGGTCCTTCTGGACCGTGAGCCCCTTTATCGGCTCGACCGTGATCGGCTTCGCCGGATTGATGTCCTTGATCAGCGTCTTGCACGCCAGCCGGTTGCGCCCGTTGATCCGCATCGCGTCCGAGCCGCAGATGCCGTGCGCGCAGGAGCGCCGGAAGGTGAGCGAGCCGTCCAGCTCCCACTTGATCTTGTGGAGGCCGTCGAGCACCCGCTCCTTGGGGTCGATGTCGATCCGGAAGTCCTGCCACTGGGCCTCGTCCGAGACCTCGGGGTTGAAGCGGCGGATCCGGAAGGTGACCGTGATGTACGGGGAGGCGGCGGACTCCGCCTCGACCTTGTCCAGTACGGGGGTAGCCATCAGTACTTACGCTCCATCGGCTGGTAGCGGGTCTGGACGACCGGCTTGTAGTCGAGACGGATGGACTCGTTGCCGTCGTCGCCGACCTCGCGGTACGCCATGGTGTGGCGCATGAAGTTCACGTCGTCACGGTTGGGGTAGTCCTCGCGGTAGTGACCGCCACGGGACTCCTTGCGGGCGAGCGCGGACACGGCCATCACCTCGGCCAGATCGAGCAGATTGCCCAGCTCGATCGCCTCCAGCAGATCCGTGTTGAAGCGCCGGCCCTTGTCCTGCACGGACACGTTCAGATAGCGCTCGCGCAGCTCGCCGATCTTCTCGACCGCGGTCTTGATCGTCTGCTCCGTACGGAACACCATCACATTGGCGTCCATGCACTCCTGGAGCTCCAGGCGCAGCGCGGCGACCCGCTCCTTGCCGGTGGACGCGCGCAACCGCTCGACCTGGGCCTCGACCCGCTCGGCCGGGTTCTCGGGCAGCTCGACGAAGTCGTGCTTCGTGGCGTACTCGGCGGCGGCGATACCGGACCTGCGGCCGAACACATTGATGTCCAGCAGCGAGTTGGTGCCCAGCCGGTTGGCGCCGTGCACCGATACGCAGGCCACCTCGCCGGCCGCGTACAGCCCCGGCACGACCGTCGTGTTGTCGGCGAGGACCTCGCCCTCGACATTGGTCGGGATGCCGCCCATCGCGTAGTGCGCGGTCGGCTGGATCGGGATCGGGTCGGTGTACGGCTCGATGCCCAGGTAGGTCCGCGCGAACTCGGTGATGTCGGGCAGCTTGGCGTCGAGCTGCTCCGGCGGCAGATGCGTGAGGTCCAGATAGACATGGTCGCCCTCGGGACCGCAGCCGCGGCCCTCGCGGATCTCCGTGTAGATGGACCGGGAGACGACATCGCGGGAGGCGAGGTCCTTCATGACGGGCGCGTACTTCTCCATGAAGCGCTCACCGTCCTTGTTGCGCAGGATGCCGCCCTCGCCGCGGGCGCCCTCGGTGAGCAGGATGCCCATGCGCCAGATGCCCGTCGGGTGGAACTGGAAGAACTCCATGTCCTCCAGCGGCAGTCCGCGCCGGAAGCAGGCGGCCTGCCCGTCCCCGGTCAGGGTGTGCGCGTTCGAGGTCACCTTGAAGAACTTGCCGGTGCCGCCCGAGGCGTAGATCACCGACTTCGCCTGGAACACATGGATCTCGCCGGTGGCCAGCTCGTACGCGACGACACCCGCCGACTTCTTGACGCCGTCGACCTCGGTGATGAGCTGGTCGAGGACATAGAACTCGTTGAAGAACTCCACGCCCTCCTTCACACAGTTCTGGTACAGCGTCTGGAGGATCATGTGGCCGGTGCGGTCCGCCGCGTAGCAGGACCGGCGGACCGGGGCCTCGCCGTGGTTGCGGGAGTGGCCGCCGAAGCGGCGCTGGTCGATGGTGCCGTCCGGGGTCCGGTTGAACGGCAGGCCCATCTTCTCCAGGTCGAGGACCGCGTCGATGGCCTCCTTCGCCAGGATCTCGGCGGCGTCCTGGTCGACCAGGTAGTCACCGCCCTTGACCGTGTCGAAGGTGTGCCACTCCCAGTTGTCCTCCTCCACATTGGCGAGCGCGGCGGCCATACCGCCCTGCGCGGCGCCCGTGTGGGACCGGGTCGGGTAGAGCTTGGTCAGCACCGCGGTACGGCTGCGCTTGGTCGACTCGATGGCCGCGCGCATACCGGCGCCGCCGGCGCCGACGATGACGGTGTCGTACTTGTGGATCTTCATGAGAGTCTCGTCAGCCCCGGCTTTAGCGGATGTTCGGGTCGAAGGTGAAGATCACCAGCGAGCCGAGAAGGATGGTGAACACCGTGGCGGTGTACAGCAGGCCCTTGAGCCACAGGCGCGTCGCGGCGCGCTCCGCGTAGTCGTTGATGACCGTACGGAGACCGTTGCCGCCGTGCAGCATCGCCAGCCACAGCATCAGCAGATCCCACACCTGCCAGAACGGCGAGGCCCAGCGGCCGGCCACAAAGGCGAAGCCGATCTTGGACACCCCGCCGTCCAGTACGAGCTGGATGATCAGATGGCCGATGACCAGCACGACCAGTACGACACCGGAGAGCCGCATGAAGAGCCAGGCGGCCATCTCGAAGTTGCCGCGGGTCGACTTCGGGGTCTTGCCGGTCCGCTTGCGCGGGGCCTCGATGAGGGGCGCCGGGAAGTCGGCGTCGTAGAGGCTCTCGCCCTCGACAGGACCGATCGCGGAGGTCGTCGTCTCGGCGACGGTGTTGTTGGTAGACATGGGCGGACTCTCAGCTCCCGAAGACTTGGCGCGCGGCGTGGCCGAGCACGGGGTAGAGGGCGCCCACCATCAGGACGAGCCAGATACCCACGGCGGTCCAGAGCATCTGCTTCTGGTAGCGCGGGCCCTTGGACCAGAAGTCCACGGCGATGACGCGCAGGCCGTTGAGCGCGTGGAAGAGGATTGCGGCCACAAGGCCGTACTCGAGCAGCGCGACGACCGGGTTCTTGTAGGTCGCTACGACATCGTCGTAGGCCTCGGGGGAGACACGGACGAGAGCGGTGTCCAGCACGTGTACGAACAGGAAGAAGAAGATGAGGACGCCGGTGACTCGATGAGCCACCCAGGACCACATTCCTTCCCGGCCGCGGTACAGCGTTCCAGCCGGCACGGAAAAACCCTCCGGGAGCGGTGATCGGGGAGCCGGCCGCCATCTTCTACTCAATAAGCACAGTGGTGTCGGTCGCGCCCGGCCGGGTACGGTCCACCGGCCCCGGCCATGGTAGCCACGAGCGGCGGGTTCCTCCGCCCGGGGGCCCTTAGGTGTGATCAAACAGGCAATCAAACGGCCACGGACGGGCTATCGGGCCTGCCCGGATGCCCGGAGCCCCAGGGCCCGCACCCCGGGTGGCCCAGGGGACCGGCGTATCTGGATTCATTATGTCCGGTTTCGTGGTATCCGGGTCCGTCCGCCTCGTCTTCGTACGGCGCGATGAGGTCTCCGTACGGAGTGACGAGGTCTCCGTGCGGCGCGATGAGGCGGGCGATACGGGCGCGGGCCAGGCGGCGCAGCTCGTCGGCGGCGACGGCCCGCTCGTGGTCGGGCTCGTGGGAGAGCCGGGCGTGGATGTCCGCGAGCACCTCGTCGAGACGCTCCTCGGGCCGGTGGCCGTCGAGGCTGATCACAAAAGCGTGCCCGAAGCTGCTCTCGTACGCGGCGTGCGCGGCGCGCAGGGCGGTACGGGCGGCGGGCGGGGCGCTGCGCGGCGGCCCCGAGGACGACTCGTCGGCGAGCGCCTCGGTGAGATCGGCCTGCGAGAGGTCGTAGCTGGCCTCGTCGGCGGCGGCCAGCAGGGCGTCGAGATCGGGGTACGGGCGGTGCGCGGCGACCCGCTGCGCCCACCGGCGGCTGCCGCAGCAGGTGAGCAGCGCGGCTTCGGCGGCGAGCGGCGCGGCGGTGTTGAAACGGTGGAGGCCGTTCGGGTGGCCGGCGTGGGATGCGCTGGACAGCGTGGGCTCCCCGGTGAGGTGGCTGGGCCGGGAGGGGCGGATGCGTCGTAACGCTATCGACGCGCCGGGGGGTACGTCCGACGGATGCGCGATTTTCACCCGGATGGGAGAGTTTCCCCGCGCGGGATGGACGGCGGCATGGGACCTTCGCCGTAAGTGCGCCACACTTTCGGGCCTTTGGGCGGCGCACACGGCCCGCTTCTGGAGGTTTCGGAGTGATGCGAATATCCCGGGGAACGCGGACGGCCGGCTCGACGGCCACGCGGACGGGCGGTGCGGTGGCGACTCGTACCGTCGGCGCCATGGCCACTCGTACCGTCGGCGCGGCGGTCGCGATGGCCGCCGTCGCTTCGATGTCGGCGTGCGGCTCCGGGGGAGGGGGCGCGGGTTCGCCGGACGAGTCGAAGTCCCTGTCCGCCTCCGCCGCCGCGGACTCCTCCGCGCGGGCCGCGCCCTCGCCCACGGGGACGTTCCCGCTCTCCTCGGCGCCGCGCACCATCCCCTCCGTACGGAAGCACGAGGCCGCCCGCGGCCCCGGCTGGAAGCCCTCCTCCGGCAGCGGGGTCGTCATAGCGCGCGGCAGCGAGGGCCTGGCCGACGAGGGGCAGCTCCTTTCGAAGGAGCTGAAGATCGCCTACCGCGGTACGGCCGCGGCCCGCGCGGGCGATGTGGAGCTGGCGCTCGCCGGCGGCGGCGCGGCCGAGTCGTACACCCTCGACACCAGCGGCGGCCGGGTGCGGATCACCGGGCCCGACGAGGCCGGGGTGTTCTACGGCACCCGTACCCTCAAGCAGTCGGTGCGCGCGGACGGGAAGATGCCGGAGGGCGTCGTACGGGACGCCCCCGACCGTCCGCAGCGCGGCCTCAACCTCGACATCGCGCGCAAGTACTACACCCCGGGCTGGATCGAGGACCGGCTGCGCGAGATGGCGGACCTCAAGCTCAATATGCTCGGGCTGCACTTCTCGGACGACCAGGGTTTCCGTATCGAGTCCACCACCCACCCCGAGATCGTCTCCAAGCAGCATCTCTCCAAGGCCGAGGTCCGCCGGATCCTGGCGCTCGCCGACCGGCTCCACATCACGGTCGTCCCCGAGATCGACTCCCCGGGACACCTTGGCGCGGTGCTCGCCGTGTACCCCTCGCTCCAGCTCCGCAATGTCGACGGCGTGCCGACGAAGGGCGCGATCGACATCTCGCAGGACGCTTCGGCGAAGCTCATCGACGAGCTGCTGCGCGAGTTCGCCGGGCTCTTCAAGGGCCGGTACTGGCATCTCGGCGGCGACGAGTACCAGGCGCTGGTGGTCTCCGACCCCGAGGCCTCGTATCCGAAACTGGCCGAACTCGCGGTCAAGAAGTACGGCGGCAAGGGCCGGATCCAGGACCTGACGACGGCCTGGACGAACGACCGGGCCGCGGCGCTGCGCCCGTTCAAGCGCACCCCCAAGGTCTGGAACGACGGGGTCTTCCGGGACGGAGTCGTCCAGGCGGACAAGGACCTGGAGATCGAGTACTGGACGGGCCGCGAGACCGGGGCGCGCCCGCCTGTGGAGTATCTCGACGAGGGCCGCCCGCTGGTGAACCTCAACGACGAGTACCTGTACTACGTGCTCGGCCAGCCCAACAACTTCGTCTATCCGACCGGGCAGCGGATCTACGAGCAGTGGACCCCGCTGGTGCTGCGCGGGACGAGGCCGGTCGACGGGAAGTGGTCGAAGCAGATCCTCGGCGGGCGGCTCGCGATCTGGGGCGACTTCCCCAACGCCCAGACCCAGGACCAGGTGGCGCGGGGGATCCGGCTGCCGCTGGCCGCGGTCGCGCAGAAGGTCTGGAACCCGGCGAAGCCGTCGCTGAACTGGAGCGGGTTCACGGCGCTGGCGGCGAAGGTGGGCGGGCCGGCCTGACGTCGTGTCAGGACTCGGCGCGGCGGGGCTCGGTGTCGCGGCCGGAATCGTTCGGCGCGGCGCTGTCCTCGGGCTTCCCAACAGGCTCGAGGTTCAGTGCGTACCGGACTTAACGTACGTACCGGCGCTCCGGAAGCCCGTAGCGGGTGATCTACGCGCGGTGATCAAGTGACGTATTCCAGCCGCCCGGCGCAGTAGTGAGTGGTCAGTACTCAGTACTGCGTCCGCGACGGGAGACGTGAATGAGCCTGGTGAAGCTGATCGCACAAGCGGATGAGCGCGGGTTGGCCGCGAGCGGACTCGCCTGTCTGGACCGCTGCCTTCCGCTGCTCGTGGAGGACACCGAGGTGCTGCGCCCGCTGTGGGCGGGCGTCGTGGCCGGCGAGCGCGACTGGCCGGGGCGGCTGGAGGCGTCGACGCGGGCGCTGGACGCGGCCGTCGAGGCGGAGCCCTTCGCCGGTGCCGCCGAGGTGTCGGTCGACGAGGCCGCCGCGCTCGTACGGTCCATGCTCGGCGCCGCGCCCCCGGAGTGGGCGGCCGGACCGCTGCGCGACTGGGCCGACGCCTGCTCCCTCGCCGCGCTGGACATCCACCACCGGTTCGACTCGGCCGGCGAGAGCGGCACCCCCGAGGCCGCCGAGCGGCTGGCCCGGGCCCGCGAGGACACCGCCGCGGTGGCGGACGCCGTCGACGGCGCGGAGGGTACGGACGGTGTCGGCCCGCTGGTCGCCGGCGAACTCCGGCGCCAGATAAGAATCCTGGAGATCCTCGCCGAGCCGGGCGCCGGCACCGGCGCCGCCGGCGTGCGCCAGGTCATGGACCTGTCGACCGAGGGACAGCGGGTGCTGCGCGCGGTGGTCTCGCGGCGCGCGAGGGCCCGGAGCTGAGGCCGCGGTCCCGGCCTCCGGCGATTCGTACCCCTGGACAGGCATTTTGTTGAAGGGAGTGCGTGGAAACTGGTCCGGTCGTGTATGGACTTGCGGTGTGGCGCACGGCACTCGTCCTCCGTACGCCACACAGCACCGTCCTTTCTTCGCGTCTGCTACTTCTGTGCGGTGAGGTCGTAGAGGGTCGTACCGTTCACGGTGACTTTCTTGAACGTGGCGTCCACCCAGGTCAGGAGTTCAGTGCTGTTCTCACCGCCGGGGCCTCCGCCGCGGCTTCCCGCCAGAGCGGCCTCGACGCCTCCCTTGAGGGCCTCCTCCGGACCTGCGAGGAAGTAGTGGATCTCGCCGTCGGCGACGTACTGCTTGAACTGCGCGAGCGTCGGGGACGGGTCGCTGCCGTTGAAGCCGCCGATCGACATCACCGGCTCCTCGGCGGCGAGTTGGTTGCTCGCCGCGATCTGTGAGCCGATGGTGGCGGCGACCCAGGTGTAGTCGCCGGCGTCCTTTCGCAACGTGGCGATCAGTTCGGAGGGAACGGCCGGGCCATCGAGCAGTCCCCCGCGGTTTCCGCCACGGGTCTGACCGCCCGCACGAGCGGCGCCCTGCTGGGCCCCGCCCCCCAGCGCTCCGTCACGCTGAGTCCCACCGGCGCGGGCGGCCTCCGCCTGAGCGGCCGCACCTTGCATGCGCATCCCGCCCCCACCGCCGCCTCGTGCCACGGCCGGGCCCGCGGTGACGATCGAGCCCGTGTGCGGGGCGTTGACGGTGGTGAAGGTGTAGGCGAGCGGCGCCGCGAGGGAGGCGGCGACCGCCAGCGCGACGGCGCCCACCGTGAGCCGGGGCGCGAGCGTACGCAGCCGTCCATCGCGCCCGATCCGGCCCAGGCCCGTCAGCCCCAGGCCCGCGATCAGCCCGCCGACGAGTACGGCCCAGCGCAGCCAGGGCAGATAGTCGGGCGTGCGCCCGAGCAGGACGAACGCCCAGACCGACGTCCCGGCCACCGTCACGCCGAGCGCCGCCGACGCGAGAAGCCCGGCCCGCTCCTGCCACAGCATCGTGACGCCCATGCCGACCAGGGCGGCGATGTACGGCGCGAGAGCCACCGTGTAGTACTCGTGGAAGATCCCCGCCATGAAGCTGAAGACCCCGGCGGTCATCAGCAGTGCCCCGCCCCAGAGCAGGAACGCCGCCCGGGCGGCGTCGGTCCGCCCGGCCCGCCGGGTCAGCACCAGGCCGACGACGAACAGGAACAGCGCGGCGGGCAGGAGCCAGGAGATCTGACCGCCGACGCTGTCGCTGAACATTCGGCCGAGCCCCGTCTCGCCACCACCCCGGCCACCGCCGCCGACGCTGCCGGCTTCCTCGCCGTTGATGCGGCCGAGTCCGTTGTAGCCGAAGGTGAGTTCGAGGAAGGAGTTGTTCTGCGAGCCGCCGATGTACGGGCGGGAGTCGGCGGGCCACAGCTCCACGATCGCGACCCACCATCCGCCGCCGACCACCAACGCCAGTGCGGCGGCGCCCAGTTGACCGGCCCTGCGGCGCAGGGACGTCGGCGCGCACACCGCGTACACGAGCGCGAGCGGCGGCAGGATCAGGAACGCCTGGAGCGTCTTCGTCAGGAACGCGAAGCCCATCGCGACCCCCGCCCACACCAGCCAGCGTGTCCGCGCGCCTTCGAGCGCGCGCAGCACGCAGTACACGCTGACGGTCATCAACAACGCCAGCAGCGCGTCGGGGTTGTTGAAGCGGAACATCAGCGCGGCGACCGGCGTGAGCGCGAGCACGCCCGCCGCGAGCAGCCCGGCGGCGGCGCTGAAGTGGCGGCGGACGGCGGCGTACAGGACGGCGATCGTGCCGACGCCCATCAGCGCCTCGGGGACGAGGATCTGCCAGGAGCCGAGGCCGAACAGCCGTACGGACAGGGCCATCGGCCACAGCGCGGCCGGGGGCTTGTCGACGGTGATGGAGTTCGCCGCGTCCGACGAGCCGAAGAAGAACGCCTTCCAGCTCTCCCCGCCGGCCTGAACGGCCGCCGAGTAGAAGGAGTTGGCGTAACCGGATTCTCCCAGAGTCCAGAGGTTGACCGCCAGCGCCGCCAGCAGCAGGGCGAGGAAGGCCGGGCGCACCCACGGCGCGTCCTCGGGCCTGCCCAGGCGCAGCCGTACCAGAAGATCGCCGGGGGCGGTGCGCCACGTGCCTGACCGGGGCGTGCGGTGGCGGAGACCCGGGGCCACCGCTGGTGCGCCGGGGTCGAGGGGCTGAGTCATGAAGCGTTCCGTTCCTGAGCGGAGGCGGGACCGAAGCCGGAAGCGGTGTCCGCAGGGTGAGCCGGCGTGCTGTCCCTGGATGAGGCGGCCTTGAGGTGTCGGTCGCCGCCGCGCCGGTCGGGGAAGACCCAGGCGCGGAAGAGGAGGAACCGCAGCACCGTCGCCGCGAGGTTCGCGCAGACCAGCACGGCCAGCTCGGTGGCGTGCGCCGGGTTGCCGGAGGCGGCGTCGAGGGCGGCCAGCGATCCGCTGGTCAGCGCGAGACCGATCCCGAAGACGACGAGGCCCTGCGCCTGGTGCCTTACGGCGCGCTCCCGGCCCCGTACTCCGAACGTCAGCCGTCGGTTGGCCGCGGTGTTGGCGACCGCCGACACCAACAGCGCGGCGGCGTTGGCCGCCTGGGACCCGGCGGCCGTACGGAAAAGGGTGTACAGCAACAGGTAGAACAGCGTGGACAGCGCTCCGACCACACAGAAGCCGACCAGTTGGCGGGCCAGCCCGCGCGGCACGCCGCTGATCCCCCGGTCCCGCGGGTCGTCCCCGAACGGCCGCGCCAGCCGGTCCAGCGGCAGCGCGCCGACCGCGAGCGCACGCCCGATCCGCCACACGCCCTTCAGGTCGTCCACCGCCGTACTCACGATGTGCACGCGGCTGTCCGGGTCGTCGACCCAGTCCACCGGCACCTCGTGGATCCGCAGCCCGGCCCGCTCCGCGAGCACCAGCATCTCGGTGTCGAAGAACCACCCGGTGTCCTCGACCATCGGCAGCAGCCGCCGCGCGACCTCGCCGCGTATCGCCTTGAAGCCGCACTGCGCGTCGCTGAAGCGCGTGGAGAGCGACGACTTGAGGATCAGGTTGTACACGCGGGAGATGAACTCCCGCTTCGGGCCGCGCACGACGCGCGACGAACGCGCCAGCCGTGAGCCGATCGCCAGGTCCGAATGCCCCGAGATCAGCGGCGCGACGAGCGGCAGGAGCGCGTTGAGGTCGGTGGACAGGTCCACGTCCATGTACGCGAGGACGGGGGAGTCGGAGTGCGACCACACGTTACGCAGCGCCCGCCCCCGCCCCTTCTCCTCCAGCCGGTACGTGGTGACCTCGGGCATCGACGCCGCGAGACGGGCCGCCACGGCGGGCGTGCGGTCGGTGCTGGCGTTGTCGGCGACGGTGATCCGGAAGCGGTAGGGGAACGTACGGGCGAGATGGCCGTGGAGCCGGCGTACGCACGGCTCCAGATCCCGCTCCTCGTTGTAGACGGGAATCACCACATCAAGCACAGGAGGGGGACTGGTGCTGCCAGACACGTCGACAAGTAAGTGCTGTCGAGCGGGAAGGGGGGCATTTGGGTCGGAGGCGCCGAGGGCGGGACCAGGGGAGGTGGGGCCGCTGGGGCTGTCGGTTCGCATACGGCCGACATTCGGCGGTCAACCTGTTGTCGCAGTGTGCTGAGGCTGTGATCCGGCTATGAGTTCGCGGCTCCCTCAAGAGAGTCGCACGCACCGGGGAGCCGGACGGTGAAGACGGTGCGGCTCCCGGGCTCGCTCCGTACGTGGACCTCGCCGCCGTGCGCGGTGACGACGGCCTGCACGATCGCGAGGCCGAGACCGGCGGAGTCGGCCCCCCGGCCCGCCGAGTTCGCCGAGCCCGCCGGGTCCGCGGCACGGGAGCGGGACGCGTCGCCGCGCGCGAAACGTTCGAAGACCCGAGGCAGGAGTGCGGGCGGGATGCCGGGCCCGTCGTCCGCCACATCCATCAGCACGTACGGCTCAGGGCCCCCGGCGAACGTGCGCACGCGCGCCGTGACGGTCGTCCCCGGCGGGGTGTGCGTCCGGGCGTTGGCCAGCAGGTTCACCAGCACCTGATGGAGCCGGGGGCCGTCGCCGTACACGTGCGCGGGCTCGTCCGGCAGTTCCAGCCGCCAGTGGTGGTCCTGCCCGGCGGCCCTGGCGTCGGCGACCGCGTCCACGACGAGCGGGGAGAGGTCCGTCGTCTCGTACGCGAGCGGCCGTCCGGCGTCGAGCCGTGCCAGCAGCAGCAGATCGTCCACCAGCCCCGTCATCCGCTGCGCCTCGGCCTCGATCCGGCCGAGCGCGTGCCGGGTGTCGGGGCCGATCTCCTCCCGGCCGCGCCGGGTCAGTTCGGCGTACCCGCGGATGGAGGCGAGCGGTGTCCGCAGCTCATGGCTCGCGTCGGCGACGAAGCGCCGCACCCTCGTCTCGCTCTCCTGCCGCGCGGTGAGCGCCGAACCGACGTGCCCCAGCATCCGGTTGAGTGCGGCGCCGACCTGACCGACCTCGGTGCGCGGGTCGGCCTCGGTGTCCGGCAGCCGGGTCAGGGGCGCCACCTCGCCGCTGTGCAGGGGGAGTTCGGAGACCCGGGTGGCGGTCGTGGCGACGCGCCGCAACGGCCGCAGGGCCACCCCGACGAGCACCCCGCCCGCGATCCCGGCGGCGACGAGACCGGCGACGGTGACGGAGATCTCGACCACGATCAGGGTGGCGAGGGTGTCCTGGACGTCGCTGAGCGGGACTCCGACGAGGAAGGAGCCGTTGACGCCGTCGACGTACTCCGCGCGATAGTCGCCCAGGCCTGGGAGGGTAACGGTGTGCGGTTCGCCGTCGCGCGGGACGGCGGTCAGGGCGGCCGTCGCGGCGTCGGTCAGCAAGCGGCCGACCACACGCGGTCCGAGGGTGTCGGAGTTCTGCTGAGTACTGACCATGCCCACGCCGAGGCTGCCTTCGGAGCGGACATCACTGGTGTCCGATCCGGATCGCGCATCTTCAGGCACTTGTACGCCCACAGTGCCGATCGGCGCACCACCACCCGTGACAGCGCGCGCCGGGTCCCTGCCCTCCAGCAGCGGAACGTCGGACGACCCGTCCTCGGTGTCCTGTTCCAGAACCGTTTTCTGATCATCCACGGACCGGCCGGATCCGCGAGGATCGGCCGCCCGTTCGGCGACGGCGTGGAGCTGGGCGTCGAGTCGGTCGTACTGGTACGAGCGGAAGGCGATCGTCGTCACCGCGCCGATCACCGAGGCCACGATCGCGACGAGCGAGACCGCCGACACGACGAGGCGGGTACGCAGCGACCAGCGCTTCGGGGCCGTGCCGGCGGCCGCACGCGGGCGTCGGCCTCGAAATCGCCTGCACAGCCGTGCCGCCACCACGGCTACTCGCCCGGCTTGATCAGATACCCCGCCCCGCGCCGGGTGTGGATCATCGGCGGCCGGCCCGCGTCGATCTTCCGCCGCAGGTACGAGATGTACAGCTCCACCACGTTGGCCTTGCCGCCGAAGTCGTACGACCACACGCGGTCGAGGATCTGGGCCTTGCTCAGCACGCGCCGCGGGTTGCGCATCAGGAAGCGCAGCAGTTCGAACTCGGTCGACGTGAGATGGATCGATCTCCCGGCCCGGCTGACGTCGTGGCTGTCCTCGTCGAGCGTCAGGTCGCCCACGACCAGCGTCGATTCGCTTCGTACGGCGGCGGTGCCGGTGCGTCGTATCAGCCCGCGCAGGCGTGCCACGACCTCCTCCAGGCTGAAGGGCTTGGTGACGTAGTCGTCACCGCCTGCGGTGAGCCCGGCGATCCGGTCCTCCACGGCGTCCCTGGCGGTGAGGAAGAGGACGGGCACCTGCGGCAGCTCCTCGCGGAGCCGCCCGAGGACGGCGATGCCGTCCATGTCGGGCAGCATCACGTCCAGCACCACCGCGTCGGGCCGGAACTCGCGCGCCGAGCGCACGGCGCCCGCGCCGTCACGGGCGCTGCGGACGTCCCACCCCTCGTAGCGCAGGGTCATGGACATCAGCTCGGCGAGTGAGGCTTCGTCGTCCACGACAAGGACCCGGACGGTGCTGCCGTCCGGCTTGATCGTCTCGGAACGCCCCTGGCGCGAGGTCACCTTCATGACGCCCACTGTGCTGAGACCCCCTGTGAAAACCCTTGCGGCCACCTGTGAATTCGCCCTGGGGCCCGACCCGGGGCGCACGCGAGGGGATGATGTCCCGGTCCGGCAGGAATGGGTACCGGGCGCGGGCCTCGGCATGTTCCGGTGACGGGACTGCGGGCGGCAGTCAGCTGCGGGGGACGAGTCCGGCGTCGTAGGCGATGATGACGGCCTGGACGCGGTCCCTTGCGCCGATCCTTGCCAGGACTCGTCCGACGTGGGTCTTCACCGTGGACTCCGACAGGACGAGGCTCTCGGCGATTTCGGTGTTGTTCAGGCCACTGGCGACGGCGATGAGTACCTCGCGCTCGCGCCGGGTGAGTCCGGTGAGCCGGGGGTTCTCCGTTTCCTGTACGGCCCTGCTGGTGAGGTTCGACAGCATCCGGCGTGTGGTGGAGGGAGCGACGACGGCGTCGCCCGCTGCTACGGCCCTGATGCCGGCCAGGAGTTCCTCCGGCCGTGCGTCCTTCAGCAGGAAGCCGCTGGCTCCTGCCCGCAGGGCGCTGTAGGCGTACTCGTCGAAGTCGAAGGTGGTGAGGACCAGGACCCGTGAGCGGCCTCCTTCGCTCGTGATGCGGCGGGTGGCTTCGATGCCGTCGATGCCCGGCATGCGGATGTCCATCAGGACGACATCGGGGCGTAGTTTCGCTGCCTGGCGGACGGCCTCGATACCGTTTTCGGCCTCGCCCACGACGCTGGTGTTGGGGGTGCCGTCGAGCAGCATGCGGAAGCCGAGCCGCTGCAGTGGCTGATCGTCGGCGATCAGGACTGTGGTCACTGGGGTCCTTGAGGGTTCAGTGGGAAGACGGCATGTACGAACCACCCTCCGCGGCCGGTCGGACCGGCTTCGGCTGTCCCGCCGGCGAGGTGAGCTCGTTCACGGATACTGATGAGTCCCAGCCGATCGTGGCCACCGGGCGACGGAGTGCTCGGGCCGGTGTCCTCGACCAGCACATCCACGCTGTCTTCCGCTGTCCGCAGCCTTACGGTGACCGTGGTCGCGGAGGAAGAATGCTTGAGGATGTTGGTCAGGGCTTCCTGAACGATTCGGTAGACGGCGAGCTGGATTCCGGGTGTGAGCTCGGCGTGGTTTCCGGTGCTTTCAAAAACGACGTGGGGCCCCGAGACACGGACACGTTCCAGAAGTGATGAGAGTTCGGTGAGGCCGGGCTGGGGCACGAAGTCGGGGCTGCCGAGATCCGCGTCCTGGCGGAGCGCCTGAAGGGTGCGCCGGAGCTCACTCAGAGCCTGCCGGGCGGTATCGGCGATATGGCTCAGTGCCAGCGCGGCCTGCTGCGGCTGGCGCGTGGCGATGCTGGACGCCCCGTCCGCCAGGCCGGTGATGACGGCAAGGTGATGACCGACGATGTCGTGCATATCGCGTGACACCCGCGCGCGTTCTGCCGCGGTGGCGAGCTGGATACGCTGCTCTCGTTCCCTGACAAGCTGCCCGGCGCGCTCGGAGAGGAAAGTGACTTGTTGCTGCCGAGCCCGGGCAGCCACGGCCAGTGCAATGGACGCCGCCATGGCACAGCCCAGGAAGAACAGCCCCAGCCCCCGTTCTTCTATCAGCGGCGGCAGCAGGAACGCAGCGGAGACAAGGGATCCTGCCGCCGTCAGTGAGGCATAGGTGGCCCGTTTCGGAGCGCTGTAACGACACACACTGTAAAGGCAGACGAGGACACTCAGATCGCTGCGCAGAGCGACGAGTTGGGACACCTGCACCAGGCAGGCGGCGAGCACCACGGCGAATACGGTGAGGGGCATGATGCGGCGCCAGAGCAGAGGCACCGCCTGTGCCAGAACAGTCAGGATGATCAGCTCGGAGGGTGCGTCATGGGTGCCGAACATGTCCTGCTCGTGGCCCGGGCGGAGAAGGCCGACGAATCCCACCACGGCCACCAGCATGGTGAGGGCGAGATCCATGATGCGCTGCCACCAAGGATTTCCCTTTCCCGCCGCCAGAAGTTCGGCAAGGGGGAACAGTGCGCCACCGTGCGGCTTGGAGCGGCGAGGGTCTGTGGTCACCTGCTGTTCCGTTCCCGGTGCGCCCGTGGATTTGGCAATTGCTGGGACAGCCCCTACTGCCACCGACTGGTATCGCATGCGTATCGCTTCCGTTGTCAGCACTGCTGAGGTCTCGTGCCCGGTGGACCCCACGATTCCACTCACGATCCAATCGGTCGCGGTCCACCGGGCCCGAGCCCTGAATCAGTCCTTTGCGCCCTCGCACAGGCGACTGAGGACCAACATTGTTTCCCGTACACGGGGTGATGTCTTCCGTGTCATCGCGCCCGCTCGGACGGGCACCTACACATCGCTGCGCTTGAGCCGGTAGGCGGCCGCGGCCATGGCCAGCGCCACCCAGGCGGTGAAGACCGCCAGCCCCGCGCTCGGGCTCAGGGTGCTGCTGTCATGGCTGAGCGCGAAGATCGCGCCTCCCGCGTTCGAGGGCAGATAGGGGGTGACATCCTCTGCCAGATCGGCCGGGAGGATGTCGGTCAGCACGGGCAGCAGCATGAGGGAGACCACGACGGCCGCCACTCCGCCGGCCACGGAGCGGATCAACGCCCCCAGCGCCACTCCGATGACCACGACGAGCGCGAAGTAGAGCCCCGCTCCCAGAAGAGCGCGCAGGACACCGTCGTCCGAGAGGCTGCCGGCGATCTCGGTGCCGGCCAGCGCACTCTGGCCGGCGAGGAAAGACGCCACCGCTGCGGCCGTCGCACCGACGAAGACCACCACTGCACTGACCGTGGCCTTCGAATACAGCACGGGCAGACGCCTGGGAACAGCCACCATGGTCGAGCGGATCGTTCCGGTGGAGTACTCCCCAGCGGTAAGGAGCACTCCGAGAATGCCGATGGCGAGCTGCGCGAAGCCCTGGCCGCCGAGAGCCACTCCCACCGCGTCGGAGGAGCTTCCGCCGAAGCGAGAGCCCCCGCCTCTTTCGGGGTCGTAGCGCGAGGCGCTCATCATCCCGAAGCCGGTCAGAAGAACCATGGACACGACGAGTGTGAGCCAGGGGGAGCGCAGAGACCAGAACTTGGCCCACTCCGCACGCAACACCCTCATGGTGGTCACGCGATGGCCTGGACGACGCCGCGAAGTCGGCGGAGCCATGAGAAGGGACTGGGTCACGGGTGGCTCCTGGTGGACGCTGCGACGGGCGCGCCGGCGTGGTAGTCGACAGAATCCTCGGTCAGCGCCATGAAAGCTTCCTCCAGTGACGCCGATTGAGGGATGAGCGCATGGAGGGTGATGCCGTTAC
Organism: Streptomyces sp. NPDC057617; assembly: GCF_042800555.1. NCBI lineage: Bacteria > Bacillati > Actinomycetota > Actinomycetes > Kitasatosporales > Streptomycetaceae > Streptomyces > Streptomyces sp. NPDC057617. The sequence continues at coordinate 200,207 of NZ_JBHVGV010000002.1, forward strand.
GGGCGGCGGCCTCGCCGATGGAGCGGGCCGGCAGGCCCCTGACCGTGAGGTCCTGGGATCCGGGTTCGCCGGTCACGCTCACACCCGGAATGGCGATCACCTCGCGGAGCCGTCCGGGGTCGGAACAGGTCACCGTGACGATGCCCTCATCCGCCTGCGCCACGAATTCGGAAACGGTGGTGTCCGCGAGCAGCCGCCCTCGCCCGATGATGATGAGGTTCGTCGCGGTCAGGGCCATCTCTCCCATCAGATGCGAAGAGATCAGCACCGTTCGTCCCTCATCGGCCAGACCTCTCAGCAGATGACGAATCCACAGAACACCTTCGGGATCCAGCCCGTTGACGGGCTCATCAAGGACCACGATCTGCGGATCTCCGAGAAGTGCGGACGCCACGCCCAGACGTTGCCCCATGCCGAGAGAGAATCCCCCCACCTTCTTGTGGGCGACGGCAGTCAGCCCGGCGAGTTCGATGACGTCGTCCACTCGGCGCCGCGAGATACCGTGGGTGAGGGAAAGCGCGCGCAGGTGAGCGAACGCGGTCATGCCGGGGTGGACGGACTTGGCCTCCAGCAAGGACCCGATCTCCTGCAAAGGGGAGGCATGCTTCGCATAAGCCTTCCCGTTGACGAGTGCACGGCCGCTTGTTGGAGCGTCGAGGCCGACTATGAGACGCATTGTCGTTGATTTACCGGCACCGTTGGGACCGAGGAAGCCGGTCACGACACCAGGCTTGACGGTGAAGTCAAGACAGTCCACCGCTGTTTTGTCACCGTAACGTTTGACGAGCTGTTGGATTTCTATCATGGACGCTCCTGGCTCCCTGAACACCGTGTTGGTGCCCGCACGGGAACAACGCTAGGGGCCCTTCCCGCCGTATCGCTCGTACCGGAGACCCGGTTCAACCGCTCCGACTGGTACTCCGGTATTGCTCTGCGGATCGGCCGTTCCGAGGATTCTGTGCCGTCTCATGAGGAAAACAAAAGAGCTGTCCAGGAAATGAGGCCGAAGCTTCAGCCGGCGGGTGGCGGAGCACCGGGCAAAGGCTTGGAGGTCTCCGCGACTGTGAGGCATCACTCACCGGGCTGCACCGTGGCCCAGTACGGCAAGCGCCGGGTCGAGGGGGCCCGCAAGTCGGCGGCCGGGGCGGCTGAGCGCATTGGGCTGGGGAAGCTCGCATGACGCGCTGGCCACGGTGGTGGTCGGCGCCCCAGATACCCGCAGGTCAGAGCAGGGGCAGATGGGAGGACGACCGGGGCCGCCACCCCCCACAGGAGAGGCCCCGGTCGCCGTCCGCGGAGCCGCAGTACGGCCCCGTACTCATGACAGCGCCGTGGATGCGTTTTCTGTCACACCGCATAACGTCAGTAAGTCGTTGCAGGTTGTACAAGTCATGGACGCGGGGGCGCGAAAGCCGTAGCGTTCAGGAACGCGTGGGGCGGCGCGGCAGTGACCAGCCGCGATTTCAGGACAGGTTGTGGGAGTGCTGGGGGACGACGCGGAGCTGACCGCCGCGGTGCTCGCGGCACAGGACGGGGACGAGGACGCCTTCCGTACTGTGTACCGCGCCGTGCACCCGCGGCTGCTCGGCTATCTACGGACACTCGTCGGCGAGCCGGACGCCGAGGACGTGGCCTCCGAGGCATGGCTCCAGATCGCCCGTGACCTCGCCCGTTTCACCGGGGACGCCGACCGGTTCCGCGGCTGGGCCGCCCGGATAGCCCGTAACCGCGCGCTCGACCACATACGGATGCGCGGCAGACGCCCCGCGATAGGCGCCGACGAGACCGAGCTGACCGGCCAGCCCGCCGAGTCGGACACCGCCGACGAGGCGATGGAGGCGCTCGCCACCGGCCGGACGATGGCGCTGATAGCGCGGCTGCCGCAGGACCAGGCCGAGGCGGTGGTCCTGCGGGTGGTGGTCGGCCTCGACGCGAAGAGCGCGGCGCGCACGCTGGGGAAGCGTCCCGGCGCGGTACGGACGGCCGCGCACCGCGGACTGAAGCGGCTCGCGGAACTTCTTGACTCCGATGAGGAGTGTCCTGGTTATCCCGATAACGCCGGTGGCACCGACCGCTCTCGGGAAAACGCTTACTCCGGCGACGGCGCCCCGGCGCGCGGTACGGGCGGCTCGTCCGGGGATCCGGCGGAACAAGGCGCGGACCGTGGCACGGACCGGGGTACGGGACGCGCCGCCGCAGGTCATGGCGGCGGCCTCGGCGTCGTACCGCAACAGCGCACCGCTCGACCGGAGGTCGCGGCATCCGCGGGTGTGACGCATTCGCGCCTGCGGACGCAGAAGGACATGTGATGGCCGACGAGCGTGACGCGTGGCTCGACAAGGACGCGGCGGAGAGATTGCTGCGAGGTGAGCCCGTGGAGGCCATGGACAAGGATGTCCTGGCCGGATCCGAACGGCTTGCCCGGGCCTTGCGGGACATCGCCGCCATCGCGTACGCAAACGACACAGAACTTCCCGGAGAGGCCGCGGCCTTGGCTGCTTTCCGCCGTGCGGGGTCGGCCGGGGCGGGCTCGGCGGCCGACCCGGGCGCCGGTGACAGTGTGCTGGTACGGCTGGCTCTCGCGCCCCGCGTCGCGTCACGGTCACGGACCGGCCGGCCGGTACGGAGGCGATTCGCCGTGGCGGTCGCGGCCTGCGCGCTGGGCGGGATCGCGATGGCGGCTGGAGCGGGCGTGATGCCGCCGCTGTTCGCCGGCGAGGAGGATCCCATACCCGCGAACTCGATTTCGTCGGCGGTGACTCCGCGCCCGTTCGTCACCAGTTCCCCGGCCGATGCCCGGGGTACGGGCGTGCCCGCGGGTGGCCCGAGCGCGGACGGCCGGGAACAGCCCGTGCCGCACCTCTCGTCGGAGGACGGTGCGGAGGGTGCGGGGGGCGCGGACGGCGCGGAGGATACGCGCGATCACGCCGCCCACTCGGGGCAGGGCGGACAGGACGGACAGGGCGGCGACGACCGCTCGTTCACCGCCGCGTCCGGCGACAAGGCCGCCGCCTTCTACCGCAAGACGCTCGAAGCCTGCCGCGATCTGCGCAGGGGCACGATCGACGAAGAGCGCAGACAGGCACTGGAGACCCTGGCCGAGGGCCGTCAGGAAGCCGAACTGTTCTGCGCCCGCCTGCTGGACGGCCGCGACGGCCGCGACGGAGACGGGAACAAGGGCGGCCCGGGCGGCAACGAGAGCGACGGCCACGGCGACGGCTCGATACGGAACGGCGACGCCGACGGGGGCGGCAAGGGCGGCGACGGAGCCGGCGGCGGAAGCGACGGCGGCAACGGTGACGGTTTGCCGGAAGGCCCCACCCTGGGCGACCCTTCCCCGCACACCTCCCCGTCCCCCACCCCCACCCCGGACGCGCCCCCCGTACCGTCGGAAACCCCCAGGAACCCCCACCAGGACCCTGCGCCGAATCCTCACCCGGGCTCCACGGAATCTTTGCCCATACCCTTCTGACCAGCCGTTACGCCTCCACGGCCACTAAGGTGTGACGTTTTTCCGGGTGGTGACGCAGTTAGGAGTAAGCCGACTGGTCATCGGCCGCGCATCGAGCCGGGGTTCCCCCCGTACCTACGGCTCAGCGCACCGGGGGGGGGGGGGGGGGAGGTGGGTTTTTTGGGGGGTGGGGGGGGGGGTGTGGTCGAGTCCCTCTGTTGCGTCGCCTTCGCTCCCCCCCCCCCAGGTCCGGTCGGGGCCCTCGTACAGATAGCAGTAGCGGCACGCGAGATTGCAC
>NZ_JBHVGV010000002.1:203965-235139 GCF_042800555.1 Streptomyces sp. NPDC057617
ACTTCCCCCCCACTCCTGCTGCCCTCCCCCCTCCCCCCTTCCCCCCCCCCCACCACTCGGCCACCCGCCAGGTCTCACCAGTAGATGACGACCTTGTCGCCCGTGCGGACCTCGTTGAAGAGCGCCGCGATCTTCGTCCTGTCACGGACATTGACGCAGCCGTGCGACGCGCCCTCGTAGCCCTTGGCCGCGAAGTCCGCGGAGTAGTGGACCGCTTGGCCGCCGCTGAAGAACATGGCGTACGGCATCGGGGTGTCGTAGATCGTCGAGACATGGTCGCGGGACTTCCAGCCGACCGAGAAGGTGCCCTCGCGGGTCGGGGTGTACTCGGAGCCGAAGCGGACGTCCATCGCGGAGCGGACCTTGCCGTCGACCATCCAGGCCAGGGTGCGGCTGTTCTTGCTGATGCACATCACCCGGCCCTTCAGACAGCGCGGGTCGGGGGCGGCGACCGGCCTGGTGGTGGGCGGGAACAGTTCGTCGCGGGTCGGCTCGTCCGTCCTGTCGAGCAGCTTCTGCCAGGTGAGGAGGTCCGTCTCGCCGGTACGGGGCAGGCCCCGCTTGCCCTGGAAGGACGAGACGGCCGCGGCGGTCACGGAGCCGTAGTAGCCCGTGGGGTTGCGGTCGAAGTGGCCGATCTGCCGCAGCCTGGCCTGGAGTTCGCGCACCTGGCCGCTCTCGTCGCCGGTCGCCATCAGCGGCTCCGGCTTCGGTTCGGCGGGCTTGGACGGCTCGGTCGGCTCCGACGGCTCCTCGGAAGGCGTCGGCGTCGCGGTGCTCTCGCTCGGCGTCGGCTCCGGCGCCGGCGGCGTCGTACGGTCCGCGGCCGGCCGCACCGACGGTTCCGCGGACTCCGACGGCGAGGGCTCCGCCGGCTCGCTCGCCGAAGCGCTGGGCGCCCCCAACGCGCCCCCGCCCGGCTTCGCGTCGCCCGCGGGTCCGCCGCCGGCCGGCACCGTACAGCCCGTACTCACCGCCAGCACGGCGACCGCGGCGCATCCCGCGCGTAGGGCGGAGGTCCTGAGCATGGTCGTCCCCCTGTTTCCGGTTCTCCCGTGTCCCATGAAGCGTGTTCCTTCAGTCTTCTCTCAGACAGCTTGCCGCCCGGCACGGTTGCGCAAGCCCGAAGACGAGGTTTCAGGCCGCTTTCTGCCGCCTTCCGTCCGCTTTCCGTCCGCTTTCCGTCCGCCTTTCCGGCCGTGGAGCCCCGCGTGTGGCCCGTTGCCCGCCGTACCAACGCCACTACAGTCCGTCAGAAGGGGGGCCCTGACGGCCGGTTGTGCAGGAGGAGGCGGAAATGATCGCGCGCGAACCCGGCAAGGCCCGGAGCTCCGGGACCGACGGACCCGGCGAGGCACGGACCGTACGGACCACCGAGAGCGGGCTGCCCGTCGAGCCGGTGTACGGTCCCGGCGCGCTCGCGGGCTGGGATCCGCGGGAGAAGCTCGGCGAGCCCGGCTCGTACCCCTTCACCCGCGGGGTCTATCCGACGATGTACACCGGCCGGCCCTGGACGATGCGCCAGTACGCCGGCTTCGGCACGGCCGTCGAATCCAACGCCCGTTACCGGCAGTTGATCGCCCACGGCACCACCGGTCTGTCCGTCGCCTTCGACCTGCCGACCCAGATGGGGCACGACAGCGACGCCCCGATCGCGAGCGGCGAGGTCGGCAAGGTCGGGGTCGCCATCGACTCGGTCGACGACATGCGGGTGCTGTTCGACGGGATTCCGCTCGGCAAGGTCTCCACCTCGATGACCATCAACGCCCCCGCCGCCCTCCTTCTGCTCCTCTACCAACTCGTCGCCGAGGAGCAGGGCGTACCCGCCTCCGCGCTGACCGGCACCATCCAGAACGACGTGCTCAAGGAGTACATCGCGCGGGGTACGTACATCTTCCCGCCCAAGCCCTCGCTCCGGCTGACCGCCGACATCTTCCAGTACTGCCGCGCCGGGATCCCCAAGTGGAACACCATCTCGATCTCCGGCTACCACATGGCCGAGGCCGGGGCCACGCCCGCGCAGGAGATCGCGTTCACGCTCGCGGACGGCATCGCGTACGTACGGACGGCCGTCGCCGCCGGCATGGACATCGACGACTTCGCCCCACGCCTCTCCTTCTTCTTCGTCTCGCGCACGACGATCCTCGAAGAGATCGCCAAGTTCCGTGCCGCGCGCCGGATCTGGGCCAGGATCATGCGCGACGAGTTCGGCGCCCGCGACCCCAGGTCGCAGATGCTGCGCTTCCACACCCAGACGGCCGGGGTGCAGCTCACCGCGCAGCAGCCCGAGGTCAATCTCGTACGGGTGGCGGTCCAGGGGCTCGCGGCGGTCCTCGGCGGTACGCAGTCGCTGCACACCAATTCGTACGACGAGGCCATCGCCCTGCCCACGGACAAGGCCGCGCGGCTCGCCCTCCGTACGCAACAGGTCCTCGCCTACGAGACGGATGTCACCGCGACCGTCGACCCGTTCGCCGGTTCGTACGCCGTCGAGCGGATGACGGATGAGGTGGAGGCGGCGGCGGTCGCGCTGATGGAGCGGGTCGAGGATCTGGGGGGCGCGGTCGGGGCGATCGAACGGGGCTTCCAGAAGGACGAGATCGAGCGCAGCGCGTACGCCGTGGCGCGGGAGACGGACAGCGGGGAGCGGGTGGTCGTCGGGGTCAACCGCTTCACGCTGGACGAGGAGGAACCGTACAGCCCGTTGCGTGTTGACCCCGCGATCGAGGCCCAGCAGGCGGCCCGGCTGGCCCGGCTCCGCGCGGACCGCGACCGGGCGGCGGTGGACGGGGCGCTGACCGCGCTGAAGAAGGCGGCGGAGGGCACGGACAATGTGCTGCCCCCGATGAAGTCGGCGCTCAGGGCGCGGGCGACGGTGGGGGAGGTGTGCGGGGCGCTGCGCGAGGTGTGGGGTACGTACGAGCCGACGCACACGTTCTGAGACGGGCGGCCCGGGTTCGGAGACGTGCACGCGGTGCGGCCGATCCGGGGCCGGTCCGGGGCGCGGGGGCGGGCGCGGACCCGGGCCCGGGGTCTGGCTCGGTCCGGGGGCTCGCGGCGGTCCTCGGCGGTACGCAGTCGCTGGACACCAATCCGTACGATTTCGTTCGTGCGCGTGTGCGAGACTCCCGTCCATGCTGGGTGTCACTGATCTTCCGACCTATCTGGTCGGCCTCGTTCTGATCGTTCTACTGCCGGGACCGAACTCCCTCTACGTGCTCTCCGTCGCCGCGAGGCGCGGCATACGCGCGGGCTATACCGCCGCGGCCGGCGTCTGGTGCGGCGACACCGTTCTCATGGTGCTGTCCGCCGCGGGCGTCGCCTCGCTCCTCCAGGGCAATGAACTGCTCTTCGGCATCGTCAAATACGCGGGCGCCGGCTATCTGACCTGGCTCGCGGTCGGGATGCTGCGCGCGGCCCGGGCGCTCTGGCGCACCCGGCACCAGCGCGAGGAGGCCGCCACCGAGCCCGGTACGACCGCGCCGGACACGGCCGAGCGCCCGTACCGCAGGGCCCTGCTGACCAGCCTGCTGAACCCGAAGGCGATCCTCTTCTTCATCTCCTTCTTCGTGCAGTTCGTCGACCCGGGGTACGCGCACCCCGCGCTGTCCTTCGTGCTGCTCGGGGCGCTCGCCAATCTGGCCAGCGCCCTCTATCTCTCCGCCCTGATCTTCGGCGGCACCCACCTGGCCGCCGCCTTCCGCCGCCGCAAGCGCCTCTCGGCCGGCATGACCTCGGCGGCGGGCGCCCTGTTCCTGGGCTTCGCGGTGAAACTCACCCTGAGCAGCGCCTGACAGCGCCTCCTGGCAGTGGCCGACGCCGGACAGCGAAGCGGGGTGCCGCGCCCAGAGCGCCGCACCCCGCTTCCCGCTTGCCCGCCCGGATCTCAGCCGAGCGTCGCCCTCTTGATCGACCGCGCGCTCCGCGCCACCCTGCGTACCGTCGCGTTGCGCGGCAGGAACGCGAGCTGGGCGGGCACCCCGCCCGGCAGCGCCAGCGAGGTGAGCCGGCGGCGCTTGAAGTACTTCAGCACCCGCGGCGACAGATGCTCCGAGAGGAAGCTCTCCGCCGTGGGCCGCAGCCGCGCGTAGATCTGCGGCTGCATCGCGAACCCGACGGTGGAGACCAGCTCGGGAAGGTGCTCGTCCGGCTCGTGCCCGCCGTCGCCCTCCAGCGGCGGCAGCAGCGCGTCCACGATCGTCACCGGCACCCGGTTGCTGTTCTGGTACGGGGTGAGCCGCTCCAGCAGCAGTTCCGTACCGGCGCGGGCGACCGGCAGATCGTAGAACGTGGCCGCCGTGAGCAGCGCGGTCGAGAAGCAGGCCACCACCAGCGCCGGATTGAGCCGCTGGTAGAGCACCTCGGCGAGCACCGGCCCGGACCGTACGGTCAGCCGCGCACCGAGCCGCTCGGCCTCCTCCTCCAGCCGCCGCGACCACTGCGCGGGCGCCGAGGGGTGCGGCTTGAAGACGACGTGCTTGTGGCCGCGCGCGACGGCGCCCCGGAGCATCCGTACGTGCAGCTCCTCCTCTTCCTGGACGGTGAGGATGTCGAGCACGGACAGATACTGGCCCAGCACCAGCGCGGGACCCGCCGCGCCGTCCTCCGTACGGTCCGAAGACGCCCCGGCGTCCAGCGCCCCGGCGTCCGGCTCCGCGTCCGCCAGCTCGGCGAGCACCTTCACGAAGGCGTCCGTCGGGATGATCTCGGGCTCGACCCCGAACTCGGTCAGCAGCAGCGGCCTCAGCCCCGGCACCAGATCCAGATGGAGCAGCCGCTCGACGCGTCCGCCGATCAGCGGGTCCAGCTTGGAGCGGGTGGGCCCGTAGCTCATCAGCCCGTCCGCGTAGATATGGATCGGGCTCTCGCCGAAGATCATGGCGACGGCCTGGGACGGGTTGGCCTGGATGGACTCGCAGGCGATCTCGACCGGCGCGTCGCCCAGGTTCCACTCCCTGCGGACCGCCCGCTGCCACATCGCCGCGTCCTGCTCGCGCGGGCCCCAGCCCGCCGGGTGGAACGGGTGGATGAAGTCGTTCCACGAGCGGACCTCGTCGAACTCCGGCCGCAGCCGGTCGAAACCGGGCAGCTCGTTGAACGGCCTGCCCAGCTCGGGCGAGGTCGAGACATCGCTGACCACCAGGATGCGCCGGTGGTCCGCCCGCGCCCCGAACTGTCCCGACCGCAGCGCCGCGGTCACGGTGGCGGCCGCGTACTGCGTGGCCGCGAAGAAGAGCTGAATGGTGGACGTGCCCGCCATCAGACCTGGACCTCCATGGAGCGGGAGACGGGACGGCGGCGTACCCGGCGGAGCTGTGCGGCCCGGCGGGTGCCGAGCGCTTCGATCGTCTCGGACAGGATGTCCGAGGGCATGCGCTTGAGCGCGGCCGCGCTCAGGGAGCGCAGTTTCCGTGCCACTGACGGTTCCATCCTCTCGATGGATTCCAGGTGATGGGCCATGACCGCGCAGTAGGTCCGTACGGCCTTGGGCAGGAACCGGTCCGCCTCCGGGTCCTCCGCCGTCTCCGCCAGGACCTGGTCGAAGGCCCGGATGAAGTCGAGCTGCCGGACATCGCCGATCTGGGTGAGGGAGGAGGCGACCCCGCGCCGGTACATGACGCCGTGCAGGCCGACGGCCGCGAAGGTGTTCGCCTCGCGGTGCAGCCGCCATATCCACGGCCGGTCCTCTGCGGTCCGCAGCCCGTCCCTGAAGTGCACCAGACCGCGGTCGACCAGCCGGCGGTGGTACGCGCCGGCCCAGGCGAAGGCGTAGTCCACCGAGGTGGAGCGGTACTCGGGCAGGATCGCGTCGCGCGGGTTGAGCACGGTGTCACGGGGGGCGACCGGGACGCGGTGGACGGTCCGGGCCTTGCCGGTGAACTGGACGTGGTCGGTACGGATGAAGTCGACGCCGAGACCCTCGATGGCGGCCAGGAGCTGCTCGAAGTAGCCCGGCACCACCCAGTCGTCGCCGTCGAGGAAGGTCACGTACTCGCCGCGCGCGGCGTCCAGGCCGGTGTTGCGCGCGGTGGCCAGTCCGCCGTTCCGTTCATGTCTGAGCAGGACCGCCCCGGGAAGGTCGCGCTCGGCCTGTTCAAGGATCTGGGGGGTTCCATCGGTCGAACAGTCGTCGACCAACAGGAACTCGAAGTCAGCGCGGGTGTTCGCGCGGAGGCTTCTGAGGGTTTCGAGGGCGTATGTCTGCACGTTGTAGAACGGCACGACGACGGAGAGCTTGACCACAGCCGTGACGCTAGGGGGCGGCACGTCATTCGTTCTGACTTCCGGACGCATGGCAGGTGAACGAAGCATGGCGGAATGGTGAACCCGTCGGCTTTTGGCCGTTCTGTGGCTGCTTCCCGGCTGTTCCCCGGGCTTTGTCGCCATCCGTAGATCTGCTGTTAACCCTTTATTGCCATTGAGTTCGGCGGACAAACGGAAACTCTTTCTAACGTCCTCGTCGTGCCATCACGTACCAACGAAGCGGTCCGGGTCGCAGTGCTCGCCGACTCCGACACCCGGTGGAAGTGGGGTGCGCTCACCGCGCGCCGCATCACACCGGAAGGCCGCTCCATAGAGCTGAGCGGCTATCTGCTGCGTGGCCGAGCCACGCCCACCGCCCGGCAGCTCGCGGAGGTCGGTGCGGAGGCTGAGACACGTGAGGTCACCGGCACCGCCTTCCTCCAGATGCTGCGCGAGCAGGAGTACGACCTGGTCGTGCTCGCCCTGGTCGGCGGCGCCGTCCAGGCGATGCTGCACGGCATAGCGGCGCTGGACCTCGAAGACCGGCCGGCCATCGTCACCGGCTATGTGGGCGTGGTGTACGAGAAGCTCTCGGACGGTCTGCTGCTGCGGCACGGCGCGGACATCGTCCTGGCGAACTCCCGCTACGACGGCCAGCGCTTCCGCGCGGTGTACGAGGGCGTGGGCGCCGACGCCTCCTCGGTCACCGAGGCCGCCCTGCCGTTCCTCGGCGGTGAGCGCTATGTGCCCGAGGAGGGCCGCGACACCGTCGTCTTCGCCGCCCAGCCGTCCGTACCGGCGAACCGCGCCGACCGCTCGTATCTGCTGAAGCGCCTCGTCGAGCACGCGCGGCTGCATCCGCGCCGCGAGGTCCTGCTGAAGCTGCGCAGCAAGATCGGCGAGCACACCACACATGTGGAGGAGTTCCCGTACCAGCGGCTCGCCGAGAAGGTGCCGGGCGGTCTGCCGCCCAACTTCAAGCTGGTGTACGGGAACATGGGCGAGGTCCTCGACCGTACGGACCTGCTGGTCACCGTCTCCTCGACCGCGGCCCTGGAAGCCCTGCACCGGCGCATCCCCACCGCGATCCTCACCGATCTCGGGGTGCGCGAGCCGCTCGGCAACCACCACTTCATCGGCTCCGGCTGCCTGGCCTCCTGGGACCAGCTCGACGGCGGCGGACGCCCGAAGGCCGACGCCGTCTGGGCGGACCGGCAGGGTGTCGCGGCGGACGGCTCGTACTCCTCGTCCTTCGACCAGGCGCGCAAGCGGGTCGCGAAGCTGCTGGACGGACCGGTGCTGCCGCCGCTGGACCCGTACTACACGGCCACCACCGCGCCCGGCTATCTCCCCGGGCTCCTCGCCCGCTACCACCTGGCCGCGGACGGCACTTCGCTGCCGTCGGCCGCGAAGGCCGCGTCGGGCGGCAGCGGCTCGGTCCGCCGTGTGGTGCGCGAGGCGGTACGGGGAGCGGCGCGCGGCGCGTACCGGCACGGCGTACAGCGGGTTGCCCCCGTCATCCGGCGCATGGGCGACCTGTGAACCCCGGCGCCACCCCGCACAGGACTCGGCGGCCACGGGCCGCGGAACAGCACGACCCCGCGGAGCCCGTCTCCGTACGCCGGGCAGGGCACGGCCCGGTGAAGCACAGACCCGCGGAGCACGGCCCCGTACCGCACGCACAGCAAGAAGCCGCACGGCATCAGCCCAGCCAGAAGCACGAGCCGCAGAGCAACCCGCCGCGGAGGCATTCCCCGCGGACCAAGGAGTACAGATGACCGTCCTCGCGGTAATTCCCGCACGCGGCGGATCCAAAGGCGTACCCGCGAAGAACCTCGCCCCCGTCGGCGGTGTCCCCCTCGTCGTCCGCGCCGTCCGCGCGAGCCTGGCCGCCCGGCGCGTCACCGATGTCGTCGTGTCGACCGACGACGCCGCCATCGCCGAGGCGGCACGCAACGCCGGAGCCGAGGTCGTCCTGCGCCCCGCGGCCATCGCCGGCGACACCGCGACCAGCGAGGCCGCGGTCCTGCACGCCATGGACGCGTACGAGGCGATGCGCGGCGTGGCCGCCGATGTCGTACTGCTCGTCCAGTGCACCAGCCCGTTCATCACGGCCGAGGACCTCGACGGTGTCGCGGGCGCGGTCACCGAGGACGGCGCCGACAGCGCGCTGACCGTCGCGCCCACCCACGGCTTCATCTGGCGCGAGGACAGCGCGGGCAGCGCCGACGCCGGAGCCTCCGGCGGCTACGGCGTCAACCACGACAAGGCGAACCGGCCGCGCAGGCAGGACCGTCCCCAGGAGTACCTGGAGACCGGCGCCGCCTACGCGATGCGCGCCGACGGCTTTCGCGCCGCCAACCACCGCTTCTTCGGCCGTACCGCGCTCGTCAAGACCGACGCCGCCCGGGTGCTGGAGATCGACGATCCGCACGACCTGGCCCGCGCCCGCGCCCTCGCGCCGCTGCTCGACCCGGCCGTCCTCCCTACCTTTGAGGACGTCGACGCCGTCGTCCTCGACTTCGACGGGACCCAGACCGACGACAAAGTGATGATCGACTCGGAGGGCCGCGAGACCGTCACCGTGCACCGCGGCGACGGGCTCGGTATCGCCGCGCTGCGCCGCTCCGGTCTTGAGCTGCTCATCCTCTCCACCGAGCAGAACCCGGTCGTCGCCGCGCGCGCCCGCAAGCTCCAGATGCCGGTGCTCCATGGCATCGACCGCAAGGACCTCGCACTCAAGCAGTGGTGCGACGAGCACGGGATCGCCCCCGAGCGGGTGCTGTACGTCGGCAACGACGTCAATGATCTCCCGTGCTTCGGCCTCGTCGGCTGGCCGGTGGCCGTCGCGAGCGCCCATGACGCCGTACGCGCCGGCGCGCGTGCCGTCACCACGACCCCCGGCGGCGAAGGGGCGATCCGTGAGATCGCCGCCTGGCTCCTCGGTCCGGGTCTCCAGACCCCCCACATGAACACCCTCAACAAGTAAGGACCCACCCATGAGCACCGACGCCACCTCGCGCCTGCGGACCTTCGGGAAGCGGACCGCCGGCCCCGGCCAGCCCGTCTATGTCACGGGTGAGATCGGCATCAACCACAACGGCGAGCTGGACAACGCCATCGCCCTGATCGATGTGGCCGCCGAGGCGGGCTGTGACGCGGTCAAGTTCCAGAAGCGCACCCCGGAGATCTGCACCCCGCGCGACCAGTGGGACATCGAGCGCGACACCCCCTGGGGCCGGATGACGTACATCGACTACCGCCACCGCGTCGAGTTCGGCGAGGACGAGTACCGCGCCATCGACGAGCACTGCAAGAAGCGCGGTATCGACTGGTTCGCCTCCCCGTGGGACACCGAGGCCGTCGCCTTCCTTGAGAAGTTCGACCTGCCGGCCCACAAGGTGGCCTCCGCCTCCCTGACCGACGACGAGCTGCTGCGCGCGCTGCGCGCCACCGGCCGTACGGTCATCCTCTCCACCGGCATGTCGACGCCGAAGCAGATCCGGCACGCGGTCGAGGTCCTGGGCAGCGACAACATCCTGCTCTGCCACGCCACCTCGACGTACCCGGCGAAGGCCGAGGAGCTCAACCTGCGCGTGATCAACACGCTCCAGGCCGAGTACCCGAACGTGCCGATCGGCTACAGCGGCCACGAGACCGGTCTGCAGACCACCCTCGCCGCCGTCGCCCTCGGCGCCACCTTCGTCGAGCGCCACATCACCCTCGACCGCGCCATGTGGGGCTCGGACCAGGCCGCCTCGGTCGAGCCGCAGGGCCTCCAGCGCCTGGTCCGCGACATCCGCACCATCGAGGCGTCCCTCGGTGACGGTGTCAAGAAGGTGTACGAGTCGGAGCTGGGCCCGATGAAGAAGCTCCGCCGGGTCGCGGGCGTCGTCGCCGAGTCTGCCGCGGCTGAGTCCTCGGCGGTCTGACACCCATGACCGGTCCCAGCGGGGGCCGCCCCCCGCACCCTCGTGCGATCGCTTTCGTGGAGAGCCCGGTCCAGCTGCTCAATGTGCTGGAGTGGGCGCACGCGAGTGCGACGGGTGACGCGTGTGCGACACGCGACGCGAGTGACACGCTCACCGTCGTCGTACTCTCGCCCACCGATCCCATGTCGCGCGGCCAGCTCCGGCGGATGGCGGAGCTGGCCCGGGACGAGGGCTTCACCGTGCGCTGGCAGGACGCGCGCGGTGGTGCGGGGGCGCCCCTGCGGACCGTACGGGAGCTGGCGCCGCTGCTGCGGCGCGCGGGCCGGATCGTCATAGGCGATCCGTTCTCGCGTTACGTACAGCTCCTGCTGACCCTGGTCGGCACCAAGGAACTGACGGTCGTGGACGACGGCACCGCGACCATGGAGTTCATCGGGCAGATCGCCCGCGGCGAGCGGCTGGTGCGCTGGCACCGGCGCGGCGGCTCCCGCGGGCCGCGCGAACTGGTCCTCGCACCGGTCACCGCCGCCGCGCGGCGGCGGCTGACGCCGTCCGCCGCCCGGCCGGTGGAGGTCTTCACCTCGATGCCCGTCGAGGACATACCGGCCGGGATCAGCGTCACCCCCAACACCTTCGAGTGGACCAGGGCCACCTTCGGCCCGCCCCGGGTCCACGAGGGCGCGGACATGGTCGGCACCTCGCTGGTCGAGACGGGCGTGGTCGACGCGGACCAGTACATCGAGGCGGTCACCGCCCTCGCCCGTACCCACAAGGCGGCCCGCTACTTCGCCCACCGGCGCGAGTCCGCGGACAAGCTCCACCGCCTCCACCTGGTCACCGGCCTGGAGATCGTCCGCCCGGACCTCCCCCTGGAACTGATCGCCCGCCGGGGCCCGGTGGGCAGCACGATCCTCAGCTTCCCCTCCACGGTCGTCCACACCCTGCCCCTGGCCCTCGCGGGTACGGGCGTACGCGTCGCGGTCTGCGACATCGCCCCGGAGTGGCTCAAGTCCTCGGCGTCGCCGCGGGCCCAGGGCTTCCTGTCGGGAGTGACGACGACCGCGAAGGATGTGCACAGACTGCCGACGACGGCTTCACCGGCGTAGTCCGGGGGCCCGGGTCGCGGGCGCGGGTGAGGCGCGTGACCTGCCTCACATGCTGTCACAACAACCGGTCACGCGGTGTCTTGAGGTCGAACCCCTGGAAACGGAGGAGACCTCATGGCTGAGAACACTGATGTGGTCGTCATCGGCGGCGGATACGCCGGCGTCATGGCGGCCAATCGGCTGACGCGGCGCGACGACGTGACCGTGACCCTGATCAACCCGCGCCGGACCTTCGTCCAGCGGATCCGCCTGCACCAACTGGTGGGCGGATCCGACGATGCGGTCGTCGACTACCGCGAGGTCCTCGGCGAGCGCGTCCGGCTGGTGGTCGACACCGCGACAGAGATCGACGCGGCCGGGCGCGGCGTGACGCTGGAGTCGGGCGGCACGGTCGGCTACGACTATCTGCTGTACGCGGTGGGCAGCGGCAGCGCCGACCCGCGGGTGCCCGGAGCGGCCGAGTTCGCCCACCCGATCGCCGGCCTGGAGGAGGCGCGACGGCTGCGGCCGGTCCTCGACGCCGCGCCCGCCACGGCCGCGGTGACGGTTGTCGGAGCCGGTCCGACCGGTATCGAGACCGCCGCCGAACTGGCGGAGCTGGGCCGTACCGTGACCCTCGTCTGCGGCGGAGCCCTCGGCCCGTACCTGCACCCGCGCGGACGCCGCTCGGTGGCCGAGCGGCTGGCCGGGCTGGGAGTGACCGTGCTCGACGGCGCCGGTACGAAGGTGACGGCGGTGACGCGCGATGCCGTGCGGCTCAGCGGCGGCCGCGAGCTGCCGAGCGCGGTGACCATCTGGACCGCAGGGTTCGGCGTACCGGACCTGGCCGCCCGCAGCGGGCTGAGCACTGACGCCCTGGGCCGTCTGCTCACGGACGAGACGCTGACCAGCGTGGACGACGCCCACATCCTTGCGGCGGGCGACTCGGCGGCACCGTCGGACCTGCCGCTGCGGATGAGCTGCCAGGCCGCGATCCCTCTGGGCGCGCGGGCCGCGGACACGGTGCTCAGCCGGATCGCGGGTGAGCGGCCCTCGCCCCTCAAGGAGCTGTTCGCCGGCCAGTGCCTCAGCCTGGGCCGGCGCGACGGTATCGTCCAGCTCGCCCACAGGGACGATGTCGCGACGCGGTTCCACATCGACGGCCGCCTCGCCGCGACGCTCAAGGAGTTCGTGTGCAAGGGCACCGTCAAGTATCTGGCCGACGAGGCACGCAAGCCCGGTTCGTACAGCCTGCACCGTGTATCAGGCGGTCCCAAGCGCCGGGAGTCGCTGCGGGCCAGGCGCGACGAGGCGGTGGCGACGGCTTGACGGCGTTCGGCAAGGGGAGCCGGCCGACCGTGCAAGGGGAGCCAGCCGACCGTGAAGGAGAGGGACCCGGACATGAGCGACCACCCCACCACCGACCCGGCGACCGAGACATTCATCGCCCACCGCAACCTGCTCTTCACCGTCGCGTACGAGATGCTCGGATCGGCGGCCGACGCCGAGGACGTCCTCCAGGAAACCTGGCTGCGGTGGGCCGAGGTCGACCTCGCTCAGGTGCGCGACCAGCGCGCCTATCTGGTCCGGATCACGACCCGGCAGTCGCTCAACCGGCTGCGCGCGATGAAGCGCCGCAAGGAGGCGTATGTCGGCCCGTGGCTGCCCGAACCGCTGCTCACCGCGCCGGACGTGGCCGAGGACGTCGAACTCGCCGAGAGTGTGTCGATGGCGCTGATGCTCGTCCTTGAGACGCTGTCGCCGACGGAGCGCGCCGTCTTCGTGCTGCGCGAGGTCTTCGATGTCGGCTACGACGAGATCGCGGCCGCCGTCGACAAGAGCCCCGCGGCCGTACGCCAGATCGCGCACCGTGCCCGCCGGCACGTCGATGCCCGCCGCCCGCGCGAGGTGGTCTCCGCCGGCGAGACCCGGGCGGTGCTGGAATCGTTCCAGCGCGCGTTCGAAACCGGCGACCTCCAGGGCCTCCTCGACGTACTCGCCCCGGACGTCGTCCTCGTGGGCGACGGCGGCGGCCTCAAGCAGGCCGCCCTACGACCGGTCATCGGCGCCGACAAGGCGGGCCGCTTCATCCTCGGCGGCAGCGGCAAGTTCGCGGACCGGCTCAGCAGCGACCTCACCCTGGTCAACGGCAACCCGGCACTCGTCGTACGCCTGGACGGCGAGATCGACGGCGTCATGGCGATCCGAGTCGAGGCCGCGCGTATCACGGGCCTCTACTACGTCCGCAACCCGGAGAAGCTGTCGCGAGTGGAATCCGAGACGACGCTCACGCTGCGATGAGTACGGCTGACGGAGTGGGGCTCATGCCTCCAGGCAGGCCAGCGCTTGCATGGCCTCGCGCTCCATGCGCGAAAGATCGCCCAGGACCGCGCCGGCCTGAACGAGGAACCGCTCCTCGCCCGATTCACCGGCCTGCTTGATCAGCGTTGCCGTTTCCGTCCACAGGGTGGCTGCCTCGGTGTACAGCGTGTGACCGGTGCGCAGGTGGCTGCTGTCGAGCAGCTCGGCGCATTCGGCGAGGAAGTCGCGGTAGAGGTTACGGAACAGCGCGCCGCCGGTTCCGGCCTTCTCCATCAAGAGCGCAGCCTGCGGCAGATCCCGCTGCGGGTCGTCGGTGCGCTGGAGCCATGTGCGTACCAGCTTGCCCGCTTTCTCGATGCCCCGGTGGCCGAGGTTGGCGATGGGCGGGTTGAGAAAGGCGTCGGCGCAGGCGGTGATGGCGGGGATGATCCGGCCCCGCGGTGAGGGCGGGTTCCGCGGAGCGGTGAGGGTGAAGGAGCGGTGCCTGGCGGTCATCGGGCCGCGTGCTGCTCTGGCCTGGGCGAGGCCGGCCAGGCTGGTGGACACCGCTCCGCCCTGCTGGCCGGTGTCCACCAGGTAGGCGGCGTGGTCGTCGTAGCCGTACATGGCGACTACATGACCGCCGAAGTGCACCTTCGACCCGAAGTAGTCCAGGTAGTAGCTGTCGAGCTGCAGTCCGACGGGGCGGCCGGCGTCGATGAGGGCCGCCACGTTTTCCCATGCCCTGCGCGGCGAGGTGGTCTCCTGCACCAGAAGCTCCAGCCCGAGTCCGGCGGCCAGGTTCCTGGTGAGGTCGAAGGGCTTGACCCGTCCCCCGAGGAAGGGGAAACCCATGTTCTTGCTGTCCCAGTAGACGAAGGAGAGACCGGAGCCGAGGCCGAAGAGCATGGGCTCCGACAGATCGAGCCCCTGGTGCCGCAGCAGCACCCCAAGGGCTGTCGTCTCGCAGTGCTGCGTATTGCGGACATCGATGTCTGTCACCGTGGTCACCCTCGGAGAGTACAGATCGGACCTGGACCGGCTGCTCCGGGAACACCCGCCCCTCGGCGAATCGGCCCGGTATACCCGCTGCCTCGCCCCGCCATGCACTCCCACGCCGGGTTTCTTCGCTCCGGTGGCTGAAATTTTGCTGATCGTGGCGTCGTTGATCCCTGAAGGGGCCTAGTCTTCAACAGGTGAGCCAGCTGATGTCCCGCGAGACCCAGACCGATCAGACCGCAGACGCCGACCTGCCCGGGGAGCCCGGGGCGGCGGCGCTGCCGGGGGCGTTGCCCGAGGGGTTGCGGGCGGAGCTGATCGCGTTCCGGCGGGACATGCACATGCATCCCGAGCTGGGCAATCAGGAGTTCCGTACCACCGCCGCGCTCAAGCACCGGCTGGAGGCGGCCGGGCTCGCGCCCCGGGTGCTCGGGACCGGGACCGGGCTGGTCTGCGATGTCGGGACCTGGGACGGTACGCGGCCCATGCTGGCGCTCCGCGCCGATATCGACGCCCTGCCGATTCCGGACACCAAGACCGGCGTCCCGTACCGCTCCACCGTGCCCGACCGCGCGCACGCCTGCGGCCATGACGTCCACACCGCCGCCGTCCTCGGCGCCGGGCTCGTCCTCGCCGGGCTCGACCGGCAGGGGCTGCTCCCCAACGCCGTACGTCTGATCTTCCAGCCCGCCGAAGAGGTGCTGCCCGGCGGCGCCGCCGACGCCATCGCGGACGGGGTGCTCGACGGAGTCGGCCGGATCATCGCCGTCCACTGCGACCCCCGTGTCGACGCCGGGCTGATCGGGCTGCGCCACGGGCCCATCACCTCCGCCTGCGACCGGCTCGAAATCACCCTCGACGGGCCCGGCGGCCACACCGCGCGCCCGCATCTGACCACCGACATGGTCACCGCCGTCGCCAAGGTCGCCACCGAGGTCCCCGCCCTGCTGGCCCGCCGCGTCGACGCACGCTCCGGCCTCGCCGTCACCTGGGGCCGTATCGAGGCCGGCCACGCCTGCAATGTGATCCCGCAGCACGCCGAACTCTCCGGCACCGTCCGCTGCCTGGACCTGCCCGCCTGGCGCGAAGCCCCGGACCTGGTCCATGCCGCGATCGACGAGATCGCGACACTTCACCACGCCAAGACCCAGATCAACTACGTCCGGGGCGTGCCGCCGGTCGTCAACGACCCGGTGATCACGGAGCTGCTGCGCGCCGCCCAGACCGCGCGCCGCGGATCGTATGCGATCGAGGACACCGAGCAGAGCCTCGGCGGCGAGGACTTCTCCTGGTACCTGGAGCATGTGCCGGGCGCGATGGCCCGGCTGGGTGTCCGTACGCCGGGCAGCCAGGCCCGGTACGACCTGCACCGTGGCGATTTCGATGTCGACGAGCAGGCGATCGCGGTCGGTGTGGAGCTGTTCACGGCGGCCGCTCTGATCGACGGAAACCCCGACGGAAACCGTTTGTAACCGGCCATGAACACCTCCCTTCACCTCCCGTTCGCGACGATCCGATAACAGCTTCCGTACGGGTCTTTATCTGACATCTACGCGCGTTACGATCGCCGCGAAACCAGCGCCGGAAGAGGCGCTTCGGTCAGGTCGAAGGGACCACCCTCTTGCGCCGGGTAACCAAGATTGCTGCGGCGAGCCTCGCCTCCGCCGCGCTCGCTCTGACTGCCACCGCGTGTGGCAGCACTTCGGCCGACAAGGCCAAGGAGAACGACAAGAGCTCCGCTTCCGCCGCCGCCGGCGTC
Source organism: Streptomyces sp. NPDC057617 (assembly GCF_042800555.1). Lineage (NCBI taxonomy): Bacteria > Bacillati > Actinomycetota > Actinomycetes > Kitasatosporales > Streptomycetaceae > Streptomyces > Streptomyces sp. NPDC057617. Next base: position 220,285 of record NZ_JBHVGV010000002.1, read on the forward strand.
AAGGTCGGTATCGCCTACGACGTGGGCGGCCGTGGCGACCACTCCTTCAACGACTCCGCCGCGCGCGGTGCGGACAAGGCCAAGGCGGAGTTCGGCGGTGAACTCAAGGAACTGACCGCCAAGACCACCGACACCGAGGCCGACCGCGTCGAGCGCCTCACCCAGCTCGCCCAGGCCGGCTACAACCCGGTCGTCGGCATCGGCTACGCGTACTCCAACTCGATGAAGCAGGTGGCGGTCAAGTTCCCCGACACCACCTTCGGCATCGTCGACTCCGTCGTGGACGCGAAGAACGTCGACAACATCGTCTTCACCGAGGAGCAGGGCTCGTACCTCGCCGGTGTCGCCGCGGCGCTGAAGACCCAGAAGAAGCACGTCGGCTTCATAGGCGGTGTGGACGTCCCGCTGATCAAGAAGTTCGAGGCGGGCTTCGTCCAGGGCGTCAAGGACACCGACAAGAGCCTGAAGGTCGATGTCCAGTACCTCTCGCACGGCTCGGACACCTCCGGTTTCGCCAGCCCCGACAAGGGCAAGGCCGCGGCTCAGGGCATGCTCGACAACGGCGCCGATGTGATCTACACGGCCGCCGGCTCCTCCGGTTCCGGCGCCATCGAGGCCGTCAACGGCGTCAAGGGCGCCTGGGCGATCGGCGTCGACTCCGACCAGTACAACCAGGCCTCGCTCGCCAAGTACAAGGACTCGATCCTGACCTCGGTCGTCAAGAACGTCGATGTCGGCGTCTACGACCTGATCAAGTCGGTCAACGACAAGAAGCCGCTGCTCGGCACCAACAGCTACTCGCTGGCCAAGGACGGCGTCTCGCTCGCCACGAGCGGTGGTTTCATCACCGACATCCAGCCCAAGATCGACGCCGCCAAGCAGAAGATCGTCGACGGCTCGATCACGGTCAAGACCACTCCGTGACCCGGCCCATGACCTGCCGCGGCCCCCGGTCCCGGGCCGTTCCCGGTCCCGTCGCCGGCTGAGCGTACGGGCCCGGGGGGAGGTATTCACCCCCTCTCCCCGGGCCCATAACGATGTGTCAACTCTACGCGCGTAGGCCAGAGTTGGCGCGCTAGCGTCACGCAAGCCGAGCCAGCCGGGCCGGCCAGGCCCCCCGCTCACCGAGCCACGCCCCCCGCCCCACCGCTCCTTCCTCCGAGGAGAGTGCGCCATCAACGCGTCCAGCCCTCCCGCCGTCGAATTGCGCGGCATCACCAAACGCTTCCCCGGCGTCGTCGCCAACAGCGATATCGACATCACCGTGCGCAGAGGTACGGTGCACGCCCTCTGCGGCGAGAACGGCGCCGGCAAGTCGACCCTGATGAAGATCCTCTACGGGATGCAGAAGCCCGACGAGGGAACCATCACCGTCGACGGTGACCAGGTCACCTTCGGCAGCCCCGCGGACGCCATCGCGCGCGGCATCGGCATGGTGCACCAGCACTTCATGCTCGCCGACAACCTCACCGTCCTGGAGAACGTCGCCCTCGGCGGCGAGAAGCTTTACGGCATCGGCTCCCGCGCCCGCGCCAAGATCCAGGAGATCTCGGACGCGTACGGCCTCGGCGTACGGCCCGATGTCCTCGTCGAGGAACTCGGCGTCGCCGACCGGCAGCGGGTGGAGATCCTCAAGGTCCTCTACCGGGGCGCGCGCACCCTGATCCTCGACGAGCCCACCGCGGTCCTCGTCCCGCAGGAGGTCGAGGCGCTCTTCGACAATCTGCGCGAGCTGAAGTCCGAGGGCCTGACCGTCATCTTCATCTCCCACAAGCTGGGCGAGGTGCTGTCGGTCGCGGACGAGATCACCGTCATACGCCGCGGTACGACCGTGGGCACCGCGGACCCGCGTACCACCACCTCCCGCCAGCTCGCCGAGCTGATGGTCGGCAGCGAGCTGCCCTCCCCGGAGACCCGTGAGTCGACGGTCACCGGCACCCCCGCCCTGACCGTCCGGGATCTGCGGCTGACCGCCACCGACACCGACGGTGTCGTACGGGAGGTCCTCGCCGGCATCGACTTCACCATCCACCGGGGCGAGGTCCTGGGCATCGCGGGCGTCGAGGGCAACGGGCAGGCCGAACTGGTCGAGGCGATCATGGGCATGCGCGACCCCGACGGCGGGGTCATCACCCTCGACACCACCGACATCTCCCACGCGCCCACCCGCCGGCGGCGCGAGAGCGGCATCGGCTACATCCCCGAGGACCGCCACCGGCACGGCCTGCTGCTGGAGGCGCCCCTCTGGGAGAACCGCATCCTCGGCCATGTCACCGAGCGCCCCAACTCCCGGCGCGGACTGATCGACGCGGGGGCCGCCCGGCTCGACACCGAGCGGATCGTGCGCGAGTACGACGTACGCACCCCCGGGATCGATGTCACCGCGGCCTCCCTCTCCGGCGGCAACCAGCAGAAGCTGATCGTCGGCCGCGAGATGAGCCACAGCCCCAAGCTGCTGATCGCCGCGCACCCCACCCGGGGTGTGGACGTCGGCGCGCAGGCGCAGATCTGGGACCAGATCAGGGAGGCGCGCCGCGGCGGCCTCGCGGTCCTGCTGATCTCCGCCGACCTGGACGAGCTGATCGGCCTGTCCGACACCCTGCGTGTGATGTACCGGGGCCGGCTGGTCGCCGACGCCGATCCCGCCACGATCACCCCCGAGGAGCTGGGCTCCGCGATGACGGGCGCCGCCACCGGCCATCTGGAGGCCCCGGACACCGTCGCCTCACGTACCCCAGGCACCTCAAGCACCTCAGGCGACGGAGCCGGGGGAGAGGACCGATGAAGAAGCTCACCTCCCGGATCGACAAGGAGCGGCTGATCCTCGCGGTCGCCGCACCCGTCCTGGCCGTGGTCGCCGCGCTGGTCGTCACCGCGCTGGTCATCGCCGCCACCGGCAAGAACCCCTTCGAGGCGTTCAGCGACATGGTGTCGTACGGCTCCGCCAGCGACAGCCAGGTCTACATCCTCAACAAGGCGACCACCTACTACCTCGCGGGCGTCGCGGTCGCCATCGGCTTCCGGATGAACCTCTTCAACATCGGGGTCGACGGGCAGTACCGCATCGCGGCCTTCTTCGCCGCCGTCGTCGGCGGCACGCTCGATCTGCCGGGCATCGTCCAGATCCCGCTGATCATCATCGTCGCGATGCTGGTCGGCGCGATGTGGGCCGGGATCGCCGGTGTCCTCAAGACCTCCCGGGGGGTCAGCGAGGTCATCTCGACGATCATGCTGAACTCCATAGCCACCGCGATCATCGGCTATCTGATCCAGCCGGAACGGCTCGGGCAGCTCGACGAGGCGGGCACCCTGGTCTCCACCAAGCCGCTGCCCGAGTCGTCGTGGTTCTTCACCATCGACATGGGCCCGGCCGGACTGCTCTGGGGCTTCCTCCTCGTCGCCGTACTGGCCGGTCTCGCCTACTGGTTCGTCCTCGGCCGCACCCGCTTCGGCTTCGACCTGCGCGCCGTCGGCCAGTCCGAGTCGGCCGCCGCCGCGAGCGGCGTCAGCGTCAAGAAGATGGTCGTCACCAGCATGATCCTCTCGGGCGGCATGGCCGGACTGATCGGGATGCCGACCCTGCTCAACGAGAGCCACATGTACAGCAACGACTTCCCGCTGGGCATCGGCTTCACCGGGATCGCGATCGCGCTCCTCGGCCGCAACAACCCGGTCGGCATCGCCCTCGCTGCTCTTCTCTGGGGCTTCCTGGAGCGCACCACCAACCACCTTGAAGTGATCGGCTACGACAAGGAGATCCTCGGCGTGCTCCAGGGCGTCATCGTCCTGTGCGTCGTCATCGCCTACGAACTCGTACGCCGCTACGGCCTCCGGCGCCAGCAGCAGCGGGTCGGCGCCGAACTCGCCGTCCAGGCCGCCGGAGCCGCCACGACCGAGAAGCTGGAGGTGGCGCGATGACCACCCCGTCGAGGATGCCCGCCACGCCGCCTCCGGCCGCGCCGAAGGCGGCGGGCGCCAGGCCCGTACGCCGCAAGCTCAGCCTCGCCCGGATCCTGCTGATCATCGCGGGCGTCCTGATCCTGCTCTCCGCCGTACGGATCCTCACCGGCTCCGACCAGCTCACCTCCACCGGCCAGATCAGCGCCTCCCTCGGTCTCGCCGTGCCCATCGGGCTCGCGGGGCTCGCCGGGCTCTGGTCCGAACGGGCCGGGGTGGTCAACATCGGCCTCGAAGGCATGATGATCCTCGGCACCTTCGGAGCCGGCTGGATCGGCTGGCAGACCAGCCCCTGGCTCGGCCTGCTCGCCGGTGTCGCCTTCGGGGTCCTCGGCGGACTGCTGCACGCGGTCGTGACCGTCACCTTCGGCGTCGACCACATCGTCTCCGGTGTGGCCATCAACCTGCTGGCCCTCGGCGTCACCCAGTATCTCGCCAAGATCTTCTTCAACTCCGGCGAGGCGCTGACCAAGGGCGGCAACCCCAAGCAGTCGCCGCCGGTCGACTCCATCCCCGATGTGACCGTCCCCGGGCTCTCGGACGGGCTGACCTCGCTGGCGGACCGCCACTGGTTCCTGGTCTCCGACCTCGCGGGCATCCTCGGCGGGCTCGTCACCAATGTCTCCGTGCTGACCGTCTTCGCCGTCCTCCTCTTCGTCGGGAGCTGGTGGCTGCTGTGGCGGACGCCGTTCGGGCTGCGGCTGCGCTCCTGCGGCGAGAACCCGGTCGCGGCCGAGTCGCTGGGCGTCAATGTGTACGCCCACAAGTACGCGGCGGTCGCCGTCTCCGGCGGTCTGGCCGGGCTCGGCGGCGCCTTCCTCGCCACCGTCCCCTCGCACATCTATCTGGAGGGACAGACCGGCGGGCGCGGCTATATCGGCCTCGCCGCGATGATCTTCGGCAACTGGCGGCCCGGCGGGCTCGCCATGGGCGCCGGACTGTTCGGCTTCTCCGACGCGCTCCAGCTCCGCAACGGCGGCGAGACCGTGCACGCGCTGCTGCTCCTGCTCGTCGTCCTGCTGGTGCTGCTCGCCCTCTGGAAGGCTTACCGCAAGGCGGTCGTCCAGGCCGCCGCCAGCGCGGTCGTCGCCGTCCTCATCCTGGTCTGGTACCTCCTCACGGACACCGTGCCCGAGGACTTCGTCGGCGCCACCCCCTATGTCGTGACCCTTCTGGTGCTCTCCCTGTCGGCACAGCGGCTGCGGATGCCGAAAGCTGATGGCATGCGCTACCGCAGAGGACAGGGCACATGACCGCCGCCGACGCCGCCGGACAGCCCGGCGGGGGCGAGCCGGGCGGGTGCGGGCCGGGCGAGGGCGTCGACTGGGAGGCCCTGCGGGCCGCGGCCCGGGCCGCCATGGCCCACGCGTACGTCCCGTATTCGCGCTATCCGGTCGGCGCCGCCGCGCTGGCCGACGACGGACGTACGGTCACCGGCTGCAATGTCGAGAACGCGTCGTACGGCCTCGGGCTGTGCGCCGAATGCGGTCTGGTCTCCGCCCTCCAGCTCGGCGGCGGCGGCCGGCTCACCCACTTCACCTGCGTCGACGGCACGGGCGAGGTGCTCGTGCCGTGCGGACGGTGCCGGCAGCTCCTGTACGAGTTCGGCGGCCCCGAACTGGTCCTGGAGACCCCGGACGGAATCCGCACCCTCGACCAGATGCTCCCCCAGGCCTTCGGCCCCGGCCACCTCGCGCCGTAGGACCGCAGGCGCGGGTCCCATGAACCCGGCCCCGGCACCGCCGCGACCCGGCGGGCCGGGGCCGTACTGCCCGGGCAGGCCGCCGCACCGGCCGGGTATCACCCTGTACGACGTGTACCACCCGTGTACGAAAGGAACGCCATGGACGTCATCTCCGTCATCCGCACCAAGCGGGACCGGGGCGAGCTGAGCCCCGAGCAGATCGACTGGGTGATCGACGCCTATACGCGAGGTGAGGTCGCCGACGAGCAGATGTCGGCGCTGGCCATGGCGATCCTGCTCAACGGCATGAACCGTACGGAGATCGCCCGCTGGACCGCCGCCATGATTGCCTCCGGCGAGCGCATGGACTTCTCCGCGCTGTCCCGCCCCACCGCCGACAAGCACTCCACCGGCGGGGTCGGCGACAAGATCACCCTGCCGCTGGCCCCCCTGGTGGCCGCCTGCGGCGCCGCCGTACCGCAGCTCAGCGGCCGGGGCCTCGGCCACACCGGCGGCACCCTCGACAAGCTGGAGTCCATCCCCGGCTGGCGGGCGCTGCTCTCCAACTCCGAGATGCTGGAGGTCCTGGAGAGCGCCGGCGCGGTCATCTGCGCGGCCGGCGACGGACTGGCCCCCGCCGACAAGAAGCTGTACGCGCTGCGCGATGTCACCGGCACCGTCGAGGCCATCCCGCTGATCGCCTCCTCGATCATGTCCAAGAAGATCGCCGAGGGCACGGGATCGCTGGTCCTGGACGTCAAGGTCGGCTCCGGCGCCTTCATGAAGACCGCCGAGGACGCCCGGGAACTCGCCGCCACGATGGTGGGCCTCGGCACCGACCACGGCGTACGGACCGTCGCGCTGCTCACCGACATGTCCACCCCGCTCGGCCTCACCGCGGGCAACGCCCTGGAGGTAAGGGAGTCCGTCGAGGTGCTCGCGGGCGGCGGCCCGGCCGATGTGGTCGAGCTGACCCTCGCCCTCGCGCGCGAGATGCTCGACGCGGCCGGCCTCAAGGACGCCGACCCGGCGAAGGCGCTGGCCGACGGCTCGGCGATGGACGTCTGGCGGCGGATGATCGCGGCCCAGGGCGGCGACCCGAACGCGGCGCTGCCCGTCGCCCGCGAGCGGCAGGTCGTCACCGCGCCGTCGTCGGGCGTCCTCACCCGCCTCGACGCGTACGGAGTCGGAGTCGCCGCCTGGCGCCTCGGCGCGGGCCGCGCCCGCAAGGAGGACCCGGTCCAGGCGGGCGCGGGCGTGGAACTGCACGCCAAGCCGGGCGATCAGATCACCGCGGGCGAGCCGCTGCTGACACTGCATACGGACACGCCCGAGAAGTTCGGCTACGCCCTGGAGGCACTGGACGGCGCGTACGACATCGCGGCGCCCGGCACCTCGTACAAGGCGGGCCCGGTGGTCCTGGAACGGATCGCGTACCCGGTGGACTAGGTACCGGACCGGGCCTGGACCCCGGACAGGGGCCGGCCACCTTCGATGAGTCCCCGTTCGATGGGTCCCCGTTCGATGAGTTCCGGCCGCGGCGGCGGTCTGTTGGAGTGTGGACGCCACAGAACCGATCGTTCTCGTCATCGCGGGCCGGCTCACCCCGGCCGATGTGCCGCGCCTGTGCCAGGAGTTGACAGCTCGTCTGTGCGGTACGGGCGCGGCCGAGGCGATCTGTGACGTCGGCGGCCTCGGCCCGCCGGACCTGACGGCCGTCGACGCCCTGGCCAGGCTCCAGCTCACCGCCCGCCGCCATGGCTGCCGCGTGCGGCTGCGCGGCGCCGGCCGCGAACTGCGGCTGCTGCTCGACCTGGTGGGCCTGCTGAGCCTGGCCCAGCAGCCACCGGGGAGCGCCGAGGGTAAGGACCTCTGACTCACGGCTCCTCCGGTTTCGAGGACTCCGTCTCCGAGGTCTCCGGCTGGGAGGATTCCGGCTTCGGCGGCGCCAGCCTCTCCGGGAGATCGAACAGCGGGAACCAGCGACCCGCCTCCAGGAAGTTGTGGATCCCCGAGATCCGGCCGTCCTCGATCTCGATGACCTGGAGCGCCCAGGGCGTATGCCCCTCGCCGTCCTCCGCCGGGTGGTAGTGCGCGAACGCCGGAGTGCCGTTGGCGGCCGTCGGGAGCAGCCGTGACCCGCGGCAGACCGAGCCGACCCCGAGCATCCAGCCCACGATGTCCGCATGCCCCTGGAGCCACAGGTCGTACGGCGGCATGGAGAACTTCGCGTCGTCGTGGAGCAGCGCGGTCAGCGCCTCCATGTCGTACCCCTCGAAGGCCGTGACATAGCGCTCCAGCAGCGCCTTCTGCTCGGCGTCCAGCGGATCCGCCGTGGCGGTCCCGGCCGGCTCGGCGGTGGCGAGCGTGGCCCGGGCCCGCTGGAGCGCGCTGTTGACGGAGGCGACCGTCGTACCGAGCAGCTCGGCGACCTCGCTCGCCTTCCAGGCCAGCACCTCCCGCAGGATCAGCACCGCCCGCTGCTTCGGCGGCAGATGCTGGAGCGCGGCCACGAACGCCAGCCGGATCGTCTCCCGCGACACCGCGGTGTCCGCCGGATCGGCCACCGAAGGCAGCACCCGCCCGTCCGGCACCGGCTCCAGCCAGGTGGCCTCCGGGCGGGCGGTGAGCCGCGCCTCTGCCACCGGAGTCGGGTCGGAGAGATCCATGGGCCGGGCCCTGCGGCTGCCCGCGCTGAGCATGTCCAGACAGACATTGGTCGCGATGCGGTAGAGCCAGGACCGCAGCGAGGCCCGGCCCTCGAAGGTGCCGAAGCTCCGCCAGGCCCGCACGAGGGTGTCCTGCACGGCGTCCTCGGCCTCGAAGGCCGAGCCCAGCATCCGGTAGCAGTAGCCGGTCAGCTCGGTGCGGTGCTCTTCGAGCCGTGCGTCCAGGTCCTGCGCCGGCGGTGTTGTCGGTGTTGTCGTGCGATCAGCCATAGGTCACCCCAGTTGCCCCCTTGTGCCCCCTTGGCACCGGTCTCTGGGAAGCTATCGCACGCCACTGACAATGGGCCCGGCCTGGGGAAAACCCCGGACCGGGCCCATCCGCCCCGCTCAGGTGCCCGGCTTGCGCCCGTACACGTACACGTCGTCGCCGTTCCTCAGCAGCGACCAGTACTTCGCCGCGGCGGTCTTCGTCATGTTCACGCAGCCGTGCGAACCCGGCGGGTTCCACACGCTCACAGCGACCGAGTGGAAGGCCTGGCCGCCGTCGAAGAACTGGCTGTACGGCATGGGCACGTTGTAGATCGACGAGACGTGGTTCTTGTTCCGCCAGTAGATCTTCTTCAGCCCGGTGCGCGTCTCGTAGCCGTTCCGTCCGGTGCGGACCGGCACCGGCCCGTATACCAGCTTCTTGCCGTCCTGGATCCAGCTGAGCTGGCGCGTCAGGTCGACACAGGCGATCCGGCCCTTGTTGACGGGGCACTTGCCGGCCTTGTTCGGGGTCTTGCCCGCCGCCTTCTGCTTGTTCATCAGATCCATCACGCCCCACGTGACGGGTCCGGCGTAGCCGATGGTCGGTGTGATGCCGTGCTTCGTCTGGAAGGCGCGGATGGCCTTGCAGTCGGCGGCGGACTGCTTGCCGTCCACCGGCCGGCCGAGGAACTTCTCGACCTGCTTCTGGTACGGGCCCTTGCTCGTCGTACAGGAAGCCGCCTGCGCGGGTGCGGCGCCCAGCGCCATGGTCAGCGGGACCACCAGCGCGGTGATGCCCGCCGCCACGGCCCCGGTCCGGCGTATGTGTCCCATCCGTCCCGTCCCCCCTTCGGTACACGTCACTCGTATGGCGTGTTCGGGGTGGTAGACGGGTGAAGTGCACGCGAAGTTGCACGGATCGGCGATTCAGATGATTCGCACAGGAGTTTCGCGTCAGTTGCGTCAATCGCGTCGGTCGTGTCGTCAGTCGCGTCAACTACGAGCAGCGGCAGCGCTGGTGGCGTCAGCAGCAGTGGCGCCCGACAGGCGCCGCTCCAGGCGCGCGCACCGCGTCCCGTACAGCGTGATCGAGACGACCCCGAGCACCGCCGCGAGCCCCAGCAGCACGGTCGCCGCCCAGCCGCCCGCGTGGAACGCGACCGCGCCCAGCGTGCCGCCCGCGCTGCTGCCCAGGTAGTACGCCGACTGGTAGAGCGCCGAGGCCTGCGCGCGGCCCGTCCTGGCCGTACGGCTCACCGCGGACGAGGCGGCCGCGTGACCCGCGAAGAAGCCCGCCGTGATCAGCACCAGACCGGGCAGCACCGCGGCCAGGGTGTCCGCGAGCGACAGCAGCAGACCCGCCGTCGTCGTCCCCACGGCCAGATAGAGCGCGCCGCGCCGCCCCAGCCGCCCGACCAGGTGCCCGGCCGCGGCGGAGGAGGCCGTACCGACCAGATAGACCAAGAAGATCGAGCCCACGATGCCCTGCGGAAGGCTGAACGGGGCCTCCACCAGCCGGTAGCCGATCACGGTGTAGACCGCGCCGAACACCGTCATGAAGAGCGCGCCGATCGCGTACAGCCGCCGCAGCAGCGGATCGGCGAGATGCCCGCCGACGGTCCGCGCCAGCGAGCGCGGGCTCACCGGACGCGGCGTGAAGTTCCGCGCCTTGGGCAGCAGGACGCGGAAGACCACCGCGCACACCACCGCCAGCAGCCCGACCGCGCCGAGCGCCGCCCGCCAGCCCCAGAGCTGGGCGGCCCAGCCGGTGACGATACGGCCGCTCATCCCGCCGACGCTGTTCCCCGCCACGAACAGACCGATCGCGGCGACCAGAGCCTTCGGCCGTACCTCCTCGGCGAGATACGCCATCGCCGACGCGGGCAGTCCGGCGAGCGCAGCGCCCTGGACGGCGCGCAGCGCCACCAGCCACTCCAGATCGGGCGCGAACGGCACCAGCAGCCCGACCGCCACCGCGACCGCCAGCGAACCGGTCATCAGCGCCCGCCGCCCGAACCGCTCGGAGAGCGCGCTCAGCGGCAGTACGAACAGCGCCAGCGCGCCGGTGGCCGCCGACACCGTCCAGCTCGCCCGGCTCTCGGTCACCCCGAATCCGGCGGAGAGCGCGGGCAGCAGGGCCTGGGTGGAGTAGAGGAGGGCGAAGGTCGCGACCCCGGCGGCGAAGAGCGCGAGCCGCATCCGACGGAGCGCGGACGAAGAGGCGTAGGAATCGGCGGAGCCGGAGGCGGTGGCCGTGGACGGGACGGAGGAGGCACCCGCGGTGGCGGGCGCCCCGGTACTGACGGAAGGCATGTCTCGAACGTAAGCACCACGGCTTCATGCGTCCAATGCATGGAATGGCGATAATCGTTCCCATGGCGCATGAACCGAGGTCGAACAAGCGCGTGTCATGGAGCAGTGACGCAGAAGACACCACGACGACACCGAACGCGCGGGGCGCGGCCGGTCTTGACCCCGAGTCCTGGTCGGCGGTCCTCGCCCCGCGTCTCGCGTACTTCGCCGGAGTCGCGCGGCACGAGCATGTGACCCGGGCCGCGCAGGACATGGCCGTACCGCAGTCCACGCTGTCCCGGGCGATGGTCCGGCTCGAACAGGACCTGGACGTCGCGCTGTTCGCCCGCAAGGGCCGTACGGTCGCCCTCACCCCGGCCGGCCGTACCTTCCTCGCCTCGGTCGAACGGGCCCTCGCGGAGGTGGAGCGCGCGGCCGAGTCCGTACGGGCCGACGCGGACCCGGCATCGGGCAAGGTCGCCTTCGGCTTCCTCCACACCATGGGGTCGGAGACCGTACCGGGCCTGATCAGGGCCTTCCGGGCGGACCATCCGCGCGTACGGTTCCAGCTCGTCCAGAACTACGGCGAGGCGATGCTGGAGCGGATGCGCGCGGGCGAACTGGACCTCTGTCTGACCTCGCCGGTGCCCGACGCGCCCGATCTGGTCGCCCGCAGGCTCGACGAACAGCGGCTGCGGCTGGTCGTCCCGGACGACCACCGGCTGGCGGGGCGGCGGCGCGTACGGCTGGCCGAGGCGGCGGACGAGACGTTCGTCACCCTGGAACCGGGGTACGGGCTGCGCCGTATCACCGACGCGCTCTGCGCCGAGGCGGGCTTCCGGCCGCGGGTCGCCTTCGAGGGTGAGGAGGCGGAGACGCTGCGGGGGCTGGTGGCGGCGGGGCTGGGGGTGGCGCTGCTGCCACCGCCGGCGGTGGCGCGGCCGGGGGTGGTCGAGCTGACGGTGACGGCGCCGCGGGCGGTACGGGAGATCGGCGTCGCGTGGTTGGACGGGCACCCGGACACGCCTCCGGTGGCGGCGTTCAAACGCTTTTTGCTGTCGCGGCGGGGGCAGTTGCTGCCGGACTGAGCGATCGCTTCACCGGGTCCGTCCGGCTGCCGGTTCGTCCTCAATCGCCGGACGGGCTGAGGTGGCTCGCGCTGAGGTGGCTCGTACGCTCGGCGGCCGGACGGCCGCGGTGCACGTGTCCTCAATCGCCGGACGGGCTGAGATGGCGCGCCGGACCGGACTCAGCCCCGTATCGACCTGCCGAACCCCGCCGCCAACGGCATCCGCAGACCCAGTGGCGGCGGCGCCGCCAGTGCGTCCGCGACCGGGCGGGAGTACGCGCGCGAGAGCAGCGCGCCTAAGACGAAGTCCCGTGCCAGCGCCAGGACTTCGGCCGGGTGCTGGCGCAGCGCGTGGCCGTCCGAGTGCACCTCGAAGCGGCAGACATCGCGGTTTATCTTCTTGGCCCGCGCGGCCAGCCGGTAGGACAGCTCCGGGTCGCTGCGCCGGTCATTCGTGCCGTGCATGATCAGTACATGCCGTCCCGCCAACTGCCCTACCGGCTCCGGCTCGACCGCCCGGTCCCGCTCCGGCAGCCAAGGAGCCATCGCCAGCACCGAGTTGACCGCGGAATGCCCCGCGGCGTGCAGCGCGGCCCGGCCGCCCATGCCGTGCCCGGCCAGGCATATCGGCACGTCGCCGTAGCGCCGTACGACCTCCTCCGCCGCCCACTCGGCGTCCGCCGCGAGCTGCGCGTCCGTACCGTTCCAGCCGCGCCGTCCGTAGTGCACCACGTGCACCACCAGCCCCTCCGCGGCGCCCGACCGCGCCAACGCCCGTGCCAGCGGCAGCACTCGGGCGTACGCGACGGGCGAGGGGCGGCGGTGGGAGACCGGCTCGCCGGAGGGGAGGACCAGGACCACGCCCCCCGTCGCCGACCCGGTGGGAGGTGCGGTGAACGCCCGTCCGAGCCGCGCCCGGGGCTCCGCGCGACGCGCGCGTGCCGAACCGTCCCGGCCTGCCGTACGTCCCCCCGGCCCGGGAACCGCTTTCTGTCCCATAGCAGAACAGTCTCAGAAGTCCGGGTGTACTCCACCCGTACGCCGGATCACTGTTACATATCGACGCACCACGATCTACGCGCGTAGGCGTTAGAGTGCGCAGATGACGAGCCAGACCTACCGTCCGCCCACCGCCGACCAGATCCGCCGCGCCCCCAAGGTCCTCCTCCACGACCACCTGGACGGCGGCCTGCGCCCCGGCACGATCATCGACCTCGCCCGCGAGACCGGCTACGGGAGCCTGCCCGAGCATGAGTCCGACAAACTCGGCACCTGGTTCCGCGAGGCCGCCGACTCCGGTTCGCTGGAGCGCTATCTGGAGACCTTCGCCCACACCTGCGCGGTCATGCAGACCCGCGACGCGCTGTTCCGGGTCGCCGCCGAGTGCGCCGAGGACCTCGCCGAGGACGGGGTCGTCTACGCGGAGGTGCGGTACGCGCCCGAACAGCACCTGGAGGGCGGGCTCACCCTCGAAGAGGTCGTCGAAGCCGTCAACGAGGGCTTCCGCGAAGGCGAGCGGCGCGCCCACGCCCATGGCCACCGGATCAGGGTCGGCGCCCTGCTCACCGCGATGCGGCACGCCGCCCGCGCCCTGGAGATCGCCGAACTCGCCAACCGCTACCGGGACTCGGGCGTCGTCGGCTTCGACATCGCGGGCGCGGAGGCCGGCTACCCGCCCACCCGCCACCTCGACGCCTTCGAGTATCTGAAGCGCGAGAACAACCACTTCACCATCCACGCGGGCGAAGCCTTCGGACTGCCCTCGATCTGGCAGGCGCTCCAGTGGTGCGGCGCCGACCGGCTCGGCCACGGCGTGCGCATCATCGACGACATCGAGGTCGCCGAGGACGGCTCGGTGACGCTGGGGCGGCTTGCCGCGTACGTACGGGACAAGCGCATCCCGCTGGAGCTGTGCCCCAGCTCCAACCTCCAGACGGGCGCGGCCGCTTCGTACGGCGAGCACCCCATCGGGCTGCTCCGCAGACTCCACTTCCGCGCCACGGTCAACACCGACAACCGGCTGATGAGCAGTACGAGCATGAGCCGCGAATTCGAGCTGCTGGTCGACACCTTCGGTTACACGCTCGACGACATGCAGTGGTTCACCGTCAATGCGATGAAATCAGCATTCATTCCTTTCGATGAACGACTTGCGATGATCAATGACGTGATCAAGCCCGGGTATGCCGAGCTGAAGTCCGAATGGCTGTTCAAGTAGAAGGTCCTGACCAGCGATTATCTGCTGCTGGGGTGGCGACGAAAGCTTCGGCGGGCGGTCCGGAACACGTTATTCCGGACGCCCGCCGGTGTTTGCGGGGAATACGGGCGACTGGCTAATTTGCAGAGCCGCTCGCATTGCGTGTCTTTCCCCGCCCCGTCACCTCCCCCCGTTCCCCTCCCCAAGGACGAACCGCAGATGAAGCAGTCCGCCGTCAAGACTCTCGGTGTCACCGCCCTCGGTGCCGCCTTCGCCTCCGCCGCCGCGGGCACCGCCTCCGCCGCCGCGCCCACCGGCCCCGCCGCGCTCGTCGCCAAGAGCGCGGTCACCGCGCTGGACACCGTGGGTTCCGCCGCTGAGCAGCTGCCGCTGGAGCAGACCGCCGAGCAGCTTCCCGCGCCCGCGTCCGATGTCGTCCAGGGCAGCAAGCTCGGGCTCGGCACCCTGCGGCAGGTCTTGCCGATCGTCTTCGGCTCGGCGAGCACCGCCGGCACCGCGAGCCCGCTCAACGGCCTGCTCGGCGGACTGCCGGTCAACGGCCTCGCCCAGGGCGCGAGTTCCGTCAACGGCCTCCCGCTCGGCGGCTGAGGCCCAGCGCCGTCCTCGCACCGGTCACAGCAGTGGGGGGGGGGGGCGGAGGTGGGGGTGTGCACCGCTCCGTCTTGATCGAGGATGTTCTCTCGCTCACTCCCCTCCCTGCTTTTTTTCTTTTTCTCT
>NZ_JBHVGV010000002.1:235149-348858 GCF_042800555.1 Streptomyces sp. NPDC057617
ACGTCCTTCCAACCCTCCTCCCCGTGCCCGCGCCTCCCCACACCTCCCCCCTTTCTGGTTCTCCCCCCCTCTCCCCCCCCCCCCCCCCCCCCAACCGGTTATGCTCCCCCCCTCCTTCCCCCCCCCCCCCCACTTGTGCGTACGGAAGCCTGCGTACGAGCCCTGCCTACCAGGCGGTCGTCGTCGTCTTCTCCTCCGGCAGCAGCGCCCACAGCGCCAGATAGAGCAGGAACTGCGGGCCGGGCAGCAGGCACGAGAGCAGGAAGAACACACGAACCGTGTTCGCGGAGGTGTTGAAGCGCCGCGCCAGCGCCGCGCACACTCCGCCGATCATGCGTCCGTCACGAGGGCGGATCAATGCGGCCATGGTGGGCTCTCCTTGAAGACCTGTTGGGAGTCACTCCTTGTGGTGCTCCCGTTGTCTCCATGGTGCGGCGGGCGCCCCGCCCCGGGCGTCGCTCTACGGAGCGATGCCGACCCTGGGAATCGTCGGGGTCGCGCCCTGAGGGCCCTCGTCCCGGTGGACGGGCTCCGTGTCGTCCCCCCGGCGTACGGTCCCCCGTACCGTACGGGTACGCCTCCGCCGCCGCAGTCGGGCCCGGCCCGCGGGCACCAGCAGCAGATGCGCCAGCGCCACCCCGGCCGTATTGAGCAGCAGCGAGTCCACATCGACCACCCGGCCGGGGACGCCCGTCTGCAACAGCTCGATGCCCAGCGAGATCATCCCGCCCGCCGTGACCGTACGGGCCATGGAGGCCCAGCCGGAGACGGCGATCCTGCCCCCCGCCATCGGCAGCAGCACCCCGAGCGGCGCCAGCAGGAGCAGCCCTTCGGCGATCCGCCGCGCGCCGGCCACCGGTCCGAGCGCCAGATCCGCCTTGATGCCCGCCAGGGGCGTCAGATTGGCCGCGTGCACCCAGGGGACATCCAGTGGGCGGAGCGTCAGCCACCCCACCAGCAGCAGATGCAGCAGGAGGAGTACGAGCCCCGCCGTACGGAAGCGGATGACGGCGCTGCCGCCCGGACCTTGACGCACGTCCCCAAGGACGCGGCGGCCGGCGGAATCGGTTCCGCCGCTCGCACGTGATGCCCGTCATGAGACCGGAGTCACCCCGGCGGCGGTACGAACCGTACGGTCACGGGGCGCGGCGGTACGAACCGTCCGGCGGTATGACCCGGCCGTACGGTTACGGAGCGGAGCCCGGCCCCGATCCCGACCGCGGCCCGGAAGCGGACGCCGCCCCGGAAGCGGAACCCGCCCCGGACGCGGACGCCGCCGCTGCCCCGGACCCCGAAGGCTCCGGCGCGAGCGTCGGCACCGCGGTGTCCGGGTTGACCTTCGTCTCCCGGTCGCATCCGTAGGCGCGCGCCGGATAGTCGCCGGGCCCGCCCAGCACCACCGTCCCGTCCGTGACCTCGCTCTCCGCGAAGGTGCAGACGATCTGTGCCAGCGCCGTCGCCGGCAGGTCCTCGGGCTGGCGGCTCAGCCGCAGCGCGTCCGCGGGATCGCCCTTGCGGGGCGCGGAGAGAATCAGCGGACCCCGCACATAGGTGGTGAAGCCCGCCTCGCGCTCGCTCTTCGACGGCTGCGCCTGAAGCTCGTCGAGCAGGCCCTGCGCGATCTCCACCCGGTTGTCCGCCGCTTTCCCCTGCGGGATCCGCGCCGCGCGCTCCACCGAAGAAAGGCCGGAGGCGCAGGCGAGATAGATCCGTACCGGAACGCCGGGACGCGCTTGAGTGATCACGCTCTCACCGGCGACCTGGCAGGGCATCCGCGAGGGCGCGGGCCCGGCGTCCACCGGTACGGACGTGGTCCTGATGCCGCAGCCGACGGCGAGGACCGCCAGCGCGGCCACCCCCGCGAGGCGCCGCAGCGCGCCGGCCGTCCGGCCGCCGCCCGGGCCACCCCGCGCCGACCGCGTCCCGGTGCTTCGCGGCATCACGGTGCTCCTGAGCGTCACCGCGCGCCGCCTTCCTCGTCCGCTGCCCCGTCCTCGCCGTCCCGGTCGTGGTCCCGCGCCGCGGTCTCCGTACCGGGCTTCGCGCCGTCCTTCGGCAGCCGCAGCACGAACACCGCGCCGCCGCCCGGCACATTGGCCGCGGTGATGTCACCGCCGTGGATATGCGCGTTCTCCATCGCGATCGACAGCCCCAGACCGCTGCCGTCCGACCGCGGCCGTGAGGCGCTCGCCTTGTAGAACCGGTCGAAGACATGCGGCAGGACGTCTTCGGGGATGCCCGGGCCGTGGTCGCGTACCTCGATCACCAGCGAGCCGCTTTCCGTACGCACCGAGACCCGCACCGGCGAACCGCCGTGCTTGAGGGCGTTGCCGATCAGATTCGCCATGATCACATCGAGCCTGCGCGGATCGAGCCGCGCCATGATGCCCCGCTCGGCGTCCAGATCCACCGCGTCCAGCCAGGCCCGCGCGTCGATACAGGCCGTGACCTGGTCGGCGACATCGACATCGTCCAGCACGAGCCGGGCCGTACCCGCGTCAAAGCGGGTGACCTCCATCAGATTCTCCACCAGCACATTGAGCCGCCGGGTCTCGCTCACCACCAGTGTCACGGCGGGCGCGATCATCGGGTCGAGACTGTCCGCCTCGTCCTCCAGGACCTCGGTCACGGCGGTCAGCGCGGTCAGCGGCGTCCGCAGCTCATGCGACATGTCCGCGACGAAACGGCGGCTCGACTCCTCCCGCGCGCTCATGTCCGCGACCTTCTTCTGGAGCGACTCGGCGGCCTTGTTGAACGTACGCGACAGATCGGCCAGTTCGTCGGTCCCCGACACCCGCAGCCGGGTGTCGAGCTTGCCCTCCCCGAGCTGCCGCGCCGCCTCGCCGAGGCGCTGCACGGGCTTCAGTACGGTCGTGGCCGCGGCCTGCGCCAGCAGCGCCGAGCCGACCAGCGCGAGGGCCGTCGCGATACCCAGCGACCAGGCCAGCGAGTTCAGATCCGCCCGCTCCTGGTCCAGCGACTTGAAGAGATAGCCGGTCGGACCGCCCCCGATGATCCGCGTACCGCCCACCAGATACGGCGTACCGTCGCGCTCGGTGCGCAGCCAGAACACGTGGTACGGGTAGGCGTTCCCGGAGGTGATCTTCTGCTGGTTGTTGACCGCCTGCTGGAGCGACTCCGGTACGTCGTCCAGGGTGAAGGTGTCCGGGTCGGACACGCCGACTATCGGCTTGCCCTCGGCGCGCTCGCCCATCAGCAGCACGCTGTATCCGGCGCTGCCGCCCGCCATCTGCTCCGCCGTGCTCTGCAGCTCGCTCTGGCTCGGCCACAGCGGCAGCTCGGCCGCGCGGCTCTGCATCTTCTGCTGGAAGTCGTTGAGCGCCGAGTCCTGGGTACGGGTCAGCACGGCCTCGCGGTTGAGCCAGTACGCGATCCCCGACGCGGAGACCGCGGCGGTCAGCGCCACCGCGCCGAAGACCACCACGAGCCGCAGCCGCAGACTGGTCCAGCGCAGGCCCGCGAGGATCGCCTTCTTCGCGGCA
Organism: Streptomyces sp. NPDC057617; assembly: GCF_042800555.1. Lineage (NCBI taxonomy): Bacteria > Bacillati > Actinomycetota > Actinomycetes > Kitasatosporales > Streptomycetaceae > Streptomyces > Streptomyces sp. NPDC057617. The sequence goes on from NZ_JBHVGV010000002.1 coordinate 238,653, forward strand.
CCGCCCCGCGCCGCCGCGCCGGGCTCCGCCGATCCGTCGCGCCGCGGGCCTACGGCCGGCCCGTCCACGGCGGGTGGCGCACTCACGAAGGCGCGTCCAGCCGGTACCCGACGCCCCGTACCGTACGGATCAGGGTCGGCGAGGACGGTACGTCCTCCACCTTCGCCCGCAGGCGCTGCACACAGGCGTCCACCAGCCGCGAGTCGCCCAGATAGTCGTGCTCCCACACCAGCCGCAGAAGCTGCTGCCGGGACAGCGCCTGGCCGGGGCGGCGGCTCAGCTCCAGCAGCAGCCGCAGCTCGGTCGGGGTGAGCTGGAGGTCCTCGCCGTTCTTGGTGACCGTCATCGCCGACCGGTCGATCACCAGACCGCCGAAGGTCGCCGAGTCCGTGGACTCGCGCTCGCCGCGCCGCAGCACCGCGCGGATCCGCGCGTCCAGCACCCGGCCCTGCACCGGCTTCACCACATAGTCGTCGGCCCCGGACTCCAGACCGACCACCACGTCGATGTCGTCGCTGCGCGCGGTCAGCAGGATGATCGGCAACTGGTCGGTGCGCCTGATGCGCCGGCACACCTCGAAGCCGTCGATCCCGGGCAGCATCACGTCCAGCACGATCAGATCCGGCCGCTGCTCGCGCAACAGTTTCAGGCCGTCCTCTCCCGTCGCCGCGGTGGCCACCCGGTGGCCCTGGCGCGACAGCGAGAGTTCGAGGGCCGTGCGGATGGCGTCGTCGTCCTCGATCAGCAACAGGAAAGGCACGGAGGTCATTGTGTCCCATGGGGGACCGCAGTTCGACCGTTGGAGCGCTCCCATGCGTTCCGCACTGCCCTTCCGCTGTCCTTCCGTTCTCCTTCCGCACTGTCCGCGCAAGCACCACTGCCCCCTGTGACAGGCCTGTGACAGTCGGCGGACAGCGCCATGAAACTGCCCCGGCAAGCTTCTCGGCACAGGGGAAAACAAGACAGCCAAGCAAGACAGCCAAGACAGTAAGCAACTCCACATGACGGGGGGCGCGGGATGAACGCACTGCACGGCACGGCCTCGAACGCGGTGGTCACGCGTCTTCATGACGTCACAAGGAGCGGTGAGAAGTCCGGCGCCGTGAACGGGCGGGGGTGCGTTCGCGGCGCCGGGCGTCAGCACAAGCCGTCGTACATGACGGTGGTTGACGCGGACCGGGCGGCCGACGGGGGAGCGGGGGCAACCGGCGGGCCGGGGGCGACCGGGGGAGCCGCCGCGTACGGGGAGGCATCGGGGGAGCGGACGCTCCCGGCGCGGACGGCGGACGCCGAAGCGGCGTTCACCGCCTACGTCCAGGAGCGCCGCGCCTCCCTGTACGCCACCGCGTACCACCTCACCGGGGACCGGTTCGAGGCGGAGGACCTCCTCCAGAGCGCCCTCTTCTCGACGTACCGGGCCTGGGACAGGATCAGCGACAAGGCCGCGGTCGGCGGCTATCTGCGCCGGACCATGACCAATCTGCACATCAGCGCCTGGCGCAGGCGCAAGCTCAACGAATACCCGACGGAGGAGCTGCCGGAGACGGCGGGCGACACCGACGCGATGCGCGGCACGGAGCTGCGCGCGGTGCTCTGGCAGGCGCTCGCCCGGCTGCCGGAACTCCAGCGCACGATGCTGGTGCTGCGCTACTACGAGGGCCGCACCGACCCGGAGATCGCGGACATTCTCGGTATCAGTGTCGGCACGGTGAAGTCGAGCATCTGGCGGTCGCTCCGCCGGCTGCGCGAGGACGAGGTCCTCAGCTTCGGCCGTGACGAGGAGGAGTCCTTCGGCGAACTGGTCGCCTGAGGGCGGTAGGGGGAAAGACGGGGGAGTACGGGGGAAGGTGGGGGGCCCGCGGTCTCGGGGGAGACGGCGGGAGTACGGAGACAACGGGGGCTCACGGGGGAGCACGGAAAGGGCGGGACTGTACGGGACTGGGGGGTCCTGTACAGTCCCGCCTTTGCCGCTGAACCGCGGCCGCTCTCGCGGAGGTGGTTGCTCGCCGTAGGGGTTGCTCAATGGCCGCTTGCGGTAGGGGCGGCCGAGTCGCAGGTCTCCGCGGCAGCTTCTGCCGCGGCGATACGGGTCAGGGCTTCCGTACGGCCGCAGGGGTACGCTCCGAGGCCCGTCTGGCGGCCGACGATCGAGCGTTCGGCGCGCATCAGCCGCCAGCCGCGCCGGAGCAGGAACGGCACCGACTTCCGCCCCTCGCGCAGATCGCGCAGCAGCCGCCGCCGGAAGGTCGTCGAGGGCCGGCCGCGCAGACAGAGCGCGTCCGCCAGGACGCCCAACTCCCGGCAGCGCGCGACGATATCGGCGGCGAAGATGCCCTCCGCGAGGAACAGCGGGGTGTCCGCGAGATCGAGCGCCTCGGTGCCGGAGCGGGCGCTGGTGGCGATGGAGTAGACGGGCACGTGCGTACGGCCCGTACGGCACAGCTCCTCGATCGCCGCGACCGCGGCGTCCGCGTCCCAGGACAGGGCGGAGTCCCAGTCGATGTCCGTACTGTCCGGGACGAGCGGCAGCGTCGGGTCGTCGCCCTCCTTGTAGAAGTCGTCGAGGCGCAGCACGGGCAGGCCGGTGCGCGCGGCGAGGGAGGACTTGCCGGAACCGGAGGGACCCGCGAGCAGTACGACCCGGGCGGGGTGGGATGGGGAACTCACGGGACACCAGTGTGAGGCATGGACGGTTCCTCGTAACCCCCCGGGTACGGCCCGTTGGTGTGGCGTACCGCAACTCGACGACACCGCGTGTCGTTACGGTGACGGAACAGTCGACCGATCACCCGGCCAGGCAGGAAACCTCATGGCACGTCACACAGCTACTCCGTCCCCGAGTTCCTCGTCCCCGCGCGCTGCCCGCTCCCCGCACCGCGCTCTGCTGCGCGCCGGTCTGACCGTCACCGCGGCGGCGGGCGCGGCGCTCGGTCTGGGCGGTACGGCGGCGCAGGCGTCGTCGGCGCCGGACAACGACAGCCAGTTGGCGGCGGCGGGCACGGCCGCGACGCAGGGCCTCACCGGCGCGCTCACCCACTCCACCACCGGCGCCCTGACCCCGATCACCAAGCTCCGCCTCAATCCCCTTTCCGGCACCGGGGTCGACCCCCTGGACAACGCGGTGGGCACAAAGGTCGCCGACTTCAAACCCGTCTCCACCGCAGCCCTGACGGACCCCTTGACCAAGGGCACCGGCTCCCTCCAGGACTTTCCCCTGGTGGGCCCGGTCCTGGGCCTGCTCCTGCCCCCGCAGCCCTGACGACCAGCCCTGACCATTCGGGCAGCGGGGCGGGGCGCCCCGCTGCCGGAAGGTCCGGGAGGTTCAGTACGACGAGCCCGCGGCGCCCAGGGCGCCGGTGGGGTGCCAGACCGTTTTGGTTTCGAGGAATGCCGTGAGGCGGTGGGTGCCGGGGTCCCCGGTCCAGTCCGTGGGGCGGGGGCGGAGGACTCGTTTGAGGTTGTCCGCCGCCGCGATCTCCAGTTCCTTCGCCAGGACCTCGTCCGCGCCGGTCAGGTCGATGCCGTTCACGTCCTGGTGCGCGGCGAGCGGGGCCGCGATCTCCGCCGTACGGCCCGAGAGGACGTTGACCACACCGCCCGGCAGGTCCGACGTCGCCAGTACCTCGCCCAGGGACAGCGCAGGAAGCGGGGCGCGCTCGCTGGCGACGACCACCGCCGTATTGCCCGTGGCGATCAGCGGGGCGATCACCGAGACCAGCCCCAGGAACGACGAGTCCTGCGGCGCCAGCACCGTCACGACACCGGTCGGCTCCGGCGTGGAAAGGTTGAAGAACGGCCCCGCCACCGGATTCGCCCCGCCCACGACCTGTGCGATCTTGTCGGTCCACCCGGCGTACCAGACCCAGCGGTCCACCGCCGCGTCCACCGCCGCCGCTGCCTTCTGCTTCGACAGCCCCTCCGCGTCCGCGACTTCCCGTACGAACTGGCCCCTGCGCCCCTCCAGCATCTCCGCGACGCGGTACAGCACCTGGCCCCTGTTGTACGCCGTCGCCCCCGACCAGCCGCCGAACGCCTTGCGCGCCGCGACGACCGCGTCCCGGGCGTCCTTGCGGGAGGACAGCGGGGCGTTGGCCAGCCATTCGCCCTTGGAGTCGGTCACTTCGTACACCCGGCCGCTCTCACTGCGGGGGAACTTGCCCCCGACGTACAGCTTGTAGGTCTTGAAGACACTCAGCCGCGTCGTCGCCTCAGACATCGAGATACGCCTCCAGACCGTGGCGGCCGCCCTCGCGGCCGTACCCCGACTCCTTGTAGCCGCCGAACGGCGAGGTCGGGTCGAACTTGTTGAACGTATTGGCCCAGACGACACCCGCCCGGAGCCGGCTCGCCACCGCCAGGATCCGGGAGCCCTTCTCCGTCCAGATCCCCGCCGACAGGCCGTACTGCGTGTTGTTCGCCTTGGCCACGGCCTCCTCCGGCGTACGGAACGTCAGCACCGACAGCACCGGGCCGAAGATCTCGTCCCGCGCGATCGTGTGCGCCTGCGTCACGTTCGTGAAGAGCGTCGGCGCGAACCAGTAGCCGGACGACGGCAGTTCGCACTCCGGCGACCACCGCTCCGCGCCCTCCGCCTCGCCCGTCTCCGCCAGCGCGGTGATACGGGCGAGCTGCTCGGCCGAGTTGATCGCGCCCAGATCGGTGTTCTTGTCCAGCGGATCGCCGACCCGCAGCGTGGACAGCCGCCGCTTGAGCGAGTCCAGCACCTCCTCGTGCACCGACTCCTGTACGAGCAGCCGGGAGCCCGCGCAGCACACCTGGCCCTGGTTGAAGAAGATGCCGGTGACGATGCCCTCGACCGCCTGGTCGACCGGCGCGTCGTCGAAGACGATGTTGGCGCCCTTGCCGCCCAGTTCGAGCGTGACCCTCTTGTCCGTACCGGCGATCTCGCGCGCGATGGCCTTGCCGACGGCGGTGGAACCGGTGAAGGCCACCTTGTCGATGCCGGGGTGCGAGACCAGCGCCGCGCCCGTCGTGCCGTCACCGGTCACGATGTTGACGACGCCCTTGGGGAGCCCGGCCTGGCGGCAGATGTCCGCGAAGAAGAGCGCGGAGAGCGGGGTCGTCTCGGCGGGCTTCAGCACCACGGTGTTGCCGGTGGCCAGCGCCGGGGCGATCTTCCAGGCCAGCATGAGCAGCGGGAAGTTCCAGGGAATCACCTGGCCCGCGACCCCCAGCGGTCTCGGGTCCGCGCCGAACCCGGCGTGGCCGAGCTTGTCGGCCCACCCCGCGTAGTAGAAGAAGTGCGCCGCGACCAGCGGGAGATCGGTGTCGCGCGTCTCCCTGATCGGCTTGCCGTTGTCCAGGGTCTCCAGGACGGCCAGCTCGCGCGAGCGCTCCTGGATGATCCGGGCGATACGGAACAGATACTTGGCCCGCTCGGAACCCGGCAGCGTCGACCACTTCTCGAACGCCTTGCGCGCGGCCCCGACAGCCCGGTCGACATCCTCGGCGCTCCCGTGGGCGACCTCGGAGAGCACCTCCTCCGTCGCCGGGGACACCGTCTTGAAGACCTTCCCGCCGGCCGCCTCGGTGAACTCGCCGTCGATGAACAGCCCGTACGCCGGGGCGATGTCGACGACGGCGCGCGACTCGGGCGCGGGGGCGTACTCGAATACGGATGCCATGGTGATCAGTCCACCGTCACATAGTCGGGGCCGGAGTAGCGGCCGGTGCTGAGCTTCTGACGCTGCATCAGCAGATCGTTCAGCAGGCTGGAGGCGCCGAAGCGGAACCAGTGGCTGTCCAGCCAGTCCGCGCCCGCGGTCTCGTTGACCAGCACCAGGAACTTGACCGCGTCCTTGCTGGTACGGATACCGCCCGCGGGCTTCACCCCGATCTGGACGCCGGTCCGTGCGCGGAAGTCCCGTACGGCCTCCAGCATCAGCAGGGTGTTGGCGGGGGTGGCGTTGACCCCCACCTTGCCCGTCGACGTCTTGATGAAGTCGGCGCCGGCGAGCATGCCGAGCCAGGAGGCACGCCGGATGTTGTCGTACGTGGACAGCTCCCCGGTCTCGAAGATGACCTTGAGCCGGGCGGCCCCCGCGGCCTCCTTCACCGCGCGGATCTCCTCGTACACCTTGAGGTAGTGACCCGCGAGGAACGCGCCGCGGTCGATGACCATGTCGATCTCGTCCGCGCCCGCGGCGACGGCGTCCCGGGTGTCCGCGAGCTTCACCGCGAGGGAGGCGCGGCCTGCCGGGAAGGCGGTCGCGACGGAGGCGACCTTCACCGCGGACCCGGCGAGCGCGGCGACCGCGGTCTCCGCCATGTCCGGATACACACAGACGGCCGCGGTGGCGGGGGTCGTACGGTCGGTCGGGTCGGGCCGCTGTGCCTTGGCGGCGAGCGCCCGGACCTTGCCGGGGGTGTCCGCGCCTTCGAGTGTGGTCAGGTCGATCATGGAGATGGCCAGGTCGATGGCGTACGCCTTGGCCGTGGTCTTGATCGAACGCGTCCCGAGCGACGCGGCTCGCGCCTCCAGACCGACGGCGTCGACGCCGGGCAGCCCGTGCAGGAAACGGCGCAGCGCGCTGTCGGACGCGGCCACGTCGGCGAATGCGGGGGTGATGGTGGGCATGGTCACCAGATGAGCATATCTACGCGCGTAGCGACCTGTACAGGGGGCGGGTCGTTGTGAGGCCGAGCTGTGACCGGGGGCGGGGCGGGCTCGGGTCGGACGAGGGCCGGGGGCGGACCCGGGGAGGGGGCGGCCTGGGCCGGGCGGGGGACCGGGGACTTCGGGCGGCTTCGAGGGTCGGGGGCCGCGTACGGCAGAATCGGGCATATGACGAGTTCCGAGCCTGAGCGGTCCCGGCGGATGGTTGTGCCCGAGGGGGCGGAGCCCGCGCCTGGGGCGGAGTCGCCGCGCGCGGCGGAATCGACGCGTCCGGGTGGGGCGGGCCCCGAGCCCGCGCCGACGCCGGGGGCCGCGGCGGCGTCCGAGTCCGAGCCGGCATCCGGGCCCGAGTCCGCGCCCGGGGCTGCGGCGGCCTCCGCGGCCTCCGCGGCCTCCGCGGCGGCCGTGACCTACCGTGACCAGGTCTACCGGTCGACCGGCGGGATCTTCGGGGGCGTCGTGCTCCTGGGGGGCGTCGGCTGGCTGGGCGTGGACGCGCTGGTACAGGGCACCGGCCGCACCCCGTGGCTGGCCCTGGCCGGCCTGCTCTTCGCCGTACCGCTGATCGTCGCGTTCAGCCTGCGTCCGGCGGTCTTCGCGGGCGAGGACCGGCTGCGGATCAGGAACCCGTTCCGGACGGTCGTACTGCCATGGGCGACGGTGACCGGGATACGGGCCGCGTACTCGTGCGAGGTGTTCACGGAGGGGGCGGGGAAGTTCCAGCTCTGGGCGGTGCCGGTGTCGCTGCGCCAGCGGAACCGGGCGAACCGGTACCAGGACCGTGTGGCGCGGCAGGGTTCGTCGGCGGGTTCGGCGGCGGGCGGGCCGGCGGCGGGCCGGACGGCGGTCGACCCGGTGCGCCTGGCGGTGGCGGACCGGGCGGTGGCGGACCTGCGGTCCCTGGCGGCGCGGGCGGAATCCCGCGCGACGGCTCGGGGGGCGGTGTCGGTGCGGTGGGCGTACGAGGTCCTGGCCCCGACGGCGGCGGGCGCGGTGCTGCTGGCGGTGCTGCTGGCGCTGTAGCCCGGGGCGCGCCCCGGCTGCCGCTTGCCCTCGATCGCCGGACGGGCTTGTCCTCGCGCCCCCGGCACGGTGTCCGACCGGTCCGGCGTATCAGCCGGCAGTCTCTCCTCCGCCTCAGCCGCGGCTGTCAGAGGTGTGCAATACGGTTCTGCCATGGCAGCCAGAATCGATCTGACCCTTGATTGCACAGACGCGAAGCTCCTGGCCGGGTTCTGGAAGACGGCGCTGGGGTATGTGGACGAGCCGCCGCCGGCTCCCTTCAGAACCCGCGAGGAGTGGCTCGCGCAGTTCGACCTCCCGGAGGGCGAATCCGCGGATGACGCCGCGTGGCTCTGTGATCCGGACGGCGCCGGACCCCGGCTCTCCATCCTCAAGGTCCCCGAGCCGAAGACCGCGAAGAACCGGCTCCATATCGACGTCCGGGTGCCGGGACACGGCAGCCCCGATGAGAAGTGGGCGCGGATCAGGGCGGAGTCCGAGCGGCTGGTGAAGGCGGGCGGGGCCGTCCTGGAGGAGTTCGAGGGGCACCATGTGGTGATGGCCGACCCGGAGGGCAACGAGTTCTGCGTCGCCGCGGCCCCGGCTTGAGGCCGACGCGGTGCGGGGCGCGTGTCTTGACCGGGCCCGCCCGGTCGGCCGGTTCGTCCTCAATCGCCGGACGGGCTTCGATGTGGGCCCGCATCGGGCTGGTCCCCGGCGCCGGGGTGGGCGGTTCCGTCCTCAATCGCCGGACGGGCTGGATTTTGCGCCCCCGCGCCCCGGGTGGGCCCGGCGGGAGCACCGCACTCGCACCGCGTCCCGCGTCAAATCCCCGCTGCCACCGCCAGCCCCCTCTTGAGCTCCGCCAGTACCTCCCTCGCCTCCCCCCTCGCCCCTGCCAGCGCCGTTGCGTCCGTCACCGGGATCACGACCTCCAGGTAGCACTTGAGCTTCGGCTCCGTGCCGCTCGGGCGGACGATGACGCGGGCTCGGTACGCGCCCGCGAGGTGGTAGCGGAGGCCGTCCGTCGGGGGGAGGGTGGGGGTGCCGGCGGTGAGGTCCTCCGTGGAGACGACGGACAGGCCCGCCAGCTCCACCGGCGGACGCTCCCGCAGCCGCCGCATCGCGTCGGCGATCAGTGACAGGTCCTTGACGCGGACCGAGAGCTGGTCGGTCGCGTGCAGGCCGTGCGTGACGGCCAGGTCGTCCAGGAGGTCGGTCAGCGTACGGCCCTGCGCCTTCAGTTCGGACGCCAGCTCCGCCACCAGCAGCGCCGCCGTGATCCCGTCCTTGTCCTTCACGCCCTCGGGGTCGACGCAGTACCCGAGCGCCTCCTCGTACCCGTACCGCAGCCCCTCGACCCGGGCGATCCACTTGAAGCCGGTCAGCGTCTCCTCGTACCCCAGCTCCGCAGCCTCGGCGATCCGGCCGAGCAGCGACGACGAGACGATCGACTCGGCGAAGGTGCCGCGCGCGCCCTTGTGGACGAGGTGCGCGGCGAGCAGCGCGCCGGTCTCGTCGCCGCTGAGCATCCGCCAGCCCGCGCCGCCGTCGGCGGTCTCGTCCGGCACGGCCACCGCGCAGCGGTCCGCGTCCGGGTCATTCGCGATGACCAGGTCGGGCTGGACGCGCCGGGCCGTCGCGAAGGCCAGGTCCATCGCGCCGGGCTCCTCCGGGTTCGGGAACGCGACGGTCGGGAACGCCGGATCCGGCTCGGCCTGCTCCGGCACCGGGACCGGCGCCGGGAAGCCGGCCCGCGCGAAGGCCGCCAGGAGGGTTTCCGTACCGACGCCGTGCAGCGCCGTGTGGACGGTCCGGGCGGTACGGGGGGTGCCGGGCGTCAGGACCGTGTCCGTACGTTCCAGATACGCCGTCAGGACCTCCTCCCCGAGGATCTTCCAGCCGCCGTCCGGACGCGGTACGGAAGCGAGCGGGCCGACCGCGTCGATCCGGGCCGCGATCTCGCCGTCCGCTGGCGGCACGATCTGTGAGCCGCCGCCCAGATAGACCTTGTAGCCGTTGTCCCGGGGCGGGTTGTGGCTCGCGGTGACCTCCACTCCGGCCACGGCCCCCAAGTGCCGTACGGCGAAGGCCAGTACGGGGGTGGGCAGCGGCCGGGGCAGCACGGCCGCGCGCAGCCCCGCGCCGGTCATCACGGCCGCGGTGTCCCGCGCGAAGTCCGCCGACCTGTAGCGGGCGTCGTAGCCGATGACGACCAGCCCGCCCCCGTCGCCGCGGTTGTTCAGATACTCGGCCAGGCCGGCCGCGGCCCGGATGACCACGGCCCGGTTCATCCGCATGGGCCCGGCGCCCAGCTCCCCGCGCAGCCCGGCCGTGCCGAAGCGCAGGGTGCCGGAGAACCGTTCGGTGAGCGAGTCCAGATCCCCGGCCTCGATGATCCGGGCGAGTTCCTCGCGGGTCTCGCCGTCCGGGTCCTCGGCCAGCCAGGCCCTGGCCCGGGTGATGACGTCCTGCTCCATGGGGTCCTGCTGCTGCACGGTAGGGGGAACCTCCTTGCGCCTGAACCGGCGCCGCTCTCGCGGAGGTGGTTGGTCTCCGCTTCGGTTGCTCAATGCCTGGTTGACGCGGTACGGGGACCGGCCGGCAGTCCCGGCCTGGTGTCCTTCCCCGCCCGGGCCGCGCTCAGACGCGTTCGAGCACCCGGGCCAGCAGCGCGCCCATCTGCGTCGCCGAGTCACGGCCCGCCTGGAGGACCTCCTCGTGGTTGAGGGGCTCGCCCGACAGGCCCGCGGCCAGATTGGTGACCAGCGAGATCCCCAGCACCTCGGCGCCCGCCTCGCGCGCCGCGATGGCCTCCAGGACCGTGGACATGCCGACGAGATCGCCGCCCATCACCCGGACCATATTGATCTCGGCGGGCGTCTCGTAGTGCGGCCCGGGGAACTGTACGTACACCCCCTCCTCCAGCTCCGGGTCGATCTCCTTGCACAGCGCGCGCAGCCGCGGCGAGTACAGATCGGTCAGATCCACGAAGTTCGCGCCGACGATCGGCGAGACGGCCGTCAGATTGATGTGGTCGCTGATCAGTACGGGCTGGCCCGGGCGCATGCCCTCGCGCAGCCCGCCGCAGCCGTTGGTCAGGACGACGGTCTTGCAGCCCGCGGCGACGGCGGTACGGACCCCGTGCGCCACCGCCGCCACATCGCGGCCCTCGTAGTAGTGCGTACGGCCGAGGAAGACCAGGGCGCGCTTGTCGGCGATCTTGTACGAGCGGATCAGCCCGCCGTGGCCCGCCACGGCGGGCGCGGGGAACCCCGGCAGCTCGGTCACGGGGAACTCCGCCTCGGGCTCGCCGAGCGCTTCGACGGCCGGTGCCCAGCCGGAGCCCATCACAAGGACGACGTCATGGGTCTCGGCGCCGGTCAGCTCGCGCAGGCGCGCGGCGGCGGCGCCTGCGGCGGCCAGGGGGTCGGGTCCGTCGGCGTTGGCCGGGATAACAGATGCGTTCACGCGGATGAGGGTAGCCGGTCATTCCCTACGCGCGTAGATGATGTCCACATGCTCTTGACATCGTTGTGCTGTCGTTTCCGACAAAAGAGGTCACCGCATGGGTCCGTACGAGTGGCCGGGTGTCCGGTCCGTGCCGGTATGTCCGTCGGTTTCCGGCCGGATGCGCATCGCTTCCGGACGCCGGCTCAGCAGGGGCGCTTGCGCAGTTCCATCACATAGTCGTGCGGGGCTCCCGCCGATTCCGCCGCGTCCGCCAGCTCGCCCAGATAGCGGGCGGAGGGCAGCCCGCCCTCGTACGCGTTCAGTACGTACATCCAGGCCGGCTCCTCGCCGTCCAGGGTGTGTACGCGGATCCGCATCCGGCGGTATATGTCGAGCCCCACGCCCTCCCAGCGGTCCATGGAGTCCTCGTCCATCGGGGCGATGTCGTACAGCGCGACGAAGACCTGCGAGCGCGGCGCCTCCACCACCGTGACCAGCGCGCCCTCCCAGCCCATCTGCTCGCCGCCGAAGGTGAGCCGCCAGCCGTTGAGCCAGCCGGTGCCGCGCAGCGGGGAATGCGGGGCGCGGCGGGTCATCAGCCGCGCGTCGAGGTTGCCGGCGTACGCGGCGTAGAGCGACATGAGGTTGAGGGTACGGGAGGTGCGGGCGTGGCCGACGGTCCACCGGCCCGGGGGGTCCCGGATGGCGCCCGGGGGTTTCCCGATGGAGGGCCCCGGGGGGAAGCTGGGGTGAGCGTACGGGACACTGGAGTACGTACTGCATCCCCCGGGGGCTCCCCCGGAACCCCGGCCGGGGTGGCAGACGGGCCGGGTTGACAACGCGAGGCGGATTTTTTCGTGACCCGGATCGTGATCATCGGTGGCGGACCCGGCGGCTATGAGGCGGCCCTGGTCGGAGCCCAGCTCGGCGCGGAGGTGACCGTCGTGGACTGCGACGGCCTCGGCGGGGCGTCGGTGCTCACCGACTGCGTGCCGTCGAAGACCCTCATCGCCACGGCCGAGGTGATGACCACCTTCGACTCCTCGTACGAGGAGCTGGGCATCATCGTCGCGGACGACACGCCTCCGCTGGAGCGGTCGGCCCGCGTCGTCGGCGTCGACCTCGGCAAGGTCAACCGGCGGGTGAAGCGGCTCGCGCTCGCCCAGTCCCACGACATCACCGCCTCCGTCACCCGGGCGGGCGCGCGCGTCATGCGCGGCCGTGGCCGGCTCGACGGGCGGCAGGCCGTGGACGGCTCGCGCCAGGTGATCGTGACCGCGGCCGACGGCAGCGAGGAGTCGCTCACCGCCGACGCCGTGCTGATCGCCACCGGCGCGCACCCCCGGGAGATCCCGGACGCGCGGCCGGACGGCGAGCGCATCCTCAACTGGACGCAGGTGTACGACCTGGACGAGCTGCCCGAGGAACTGATCGTGGTCGGCTCCGGTGTGACGGGCGCCGAGTTCGCCGGTGCTTACCAGGCCCTGGGCTCGCGCGTCACCCTCGTCTCCTCCCGCGACCGGGTGCTGCCCGGCGAGGACCCGGACGCCGCCGCCGTACTGGAGGACGTCTTCCGGCGCCGGGGCATGAACGTGATGTCCCGCTCCCGCGCCGAGGCCGCCAAGCGGGTCGGCGACCGGGTCGAGGTCACCCTCTCCGACGGGCGGATCATCTCCGGTACGCACTGTCTGATGGCGGTCGGCGCGATACCGAACACCGCGGGCATGGGACTGGAGGAGGCCGGGGTCGTCCTCAAGGAGTCCGGCCACATCAAGACCGACCGGGTCTCCCGTACCTCCGCGCCGGGCGTCTACGCCGCCGGGGATGTCACCGGGATCTTCGCGCTCGCCTCGGTCGCGGCCATGCAGGGCCGGATCGCGATGTACCACTTCCTCGGCGACGCGGTCGCGCCGCTCAACCTCAAGACCGTCTCGTCGAACGTCTTCACCGACCCCGAGATCGCGACCGTCGGCTACAGCCAGGCGGACGTCGACAGCGGCCGGATCGACGCGCGGGTCGTCAAGCTGCCGCTGCTGCGGAACGCGCGCGCCAAGATGCAGGGCGTCAGGGACGGCTTCGTCAAGATATTCGCCCGGCCCGGTACGGGCATCGTCGTCGGCGGGGTGGTCGTCGCCCCGCGCGCGAGCGAGCTGATCCACCCCATCTCGCTCGCCGTCGACAACAGTCTGACCGTCGAGCAGATCGCCAACGCCTTCACCGTGTATCCGTCGCTGTCGGGCTCGATCGCCGAGGTGGCACGGCAGTTGCACACGCGAAAGACGGCGGAAGAGGGCTGAGCCCGCGGGGCCGGGCGGCCCCGTACGGGGTGCTGCCGGGGCTCTCGCCCAGGCCCGGGTGGCGGTTCTGTCCGGTGTGGATCACCTTCGTGTCGGCGTATACCACTTCGTGTGCTCGTCTGAGTACAACTTCTGTTATTCGGCGCAAACTGCTGAAAGCAGACGGTCGTTGGGGTTACTGTCAGTTTCGTGTTCGCTGCAGAACGTCGCCAATTGATCCTCGAAATGGTGCGCGCCAACGGAGCCGTGTCGCTCCGGGAGCTCGCCCGCGTCGTCCAGACCTCCGAAGTGACCGTACGGCGGGACGTGCGGGCGCTGGAGGCGGAAGGACTCCTCGACCGCCGGCACGGCGGTGCGGTATTGCCGGGCGGATTCACGCGAGAATCCGGCTTTCCGCAAAAGTCCCATCTCGCAACGGCGGAGAAGACGGCCATCGCCGACCTCGCCGCGAGCTTCGTCGAAGAGGGCGAGGCCGTGGTGGTCGGCGCCGGTACGACCACGCAGGAGCTGGCGCGCCGGCTCGCGCGGATCCCCGGGCTGACCGTTGTCACCAACTCCCTGCTGGTCGCGCAGGCGCTGGCCCATGCCAACCGGGTCGAGGTCGTCATGACCGGCGGCACGCTGCGCGGTTCGAACTACGCGCTGGTCGGCAGCGGGGCGGAGCAGTCGCTCCAGGGGCTGCGGGTCACCCGCGCGTTCCTCTCGGGGAGCGGGCTGACGGCCGAGCGCGGTCTCTCCACGTCCAACATGCTGTCGGCGAGCGTCGACCGGGCGCTGGTGCAGGCGGCGGCGGAGGTCGTGGTGCTGGCCGACCACACGAAGCTCGGTACGGACACGATGTTCCAGACGGTGCCCACGGATCTGATCAGCCGGCTGGTGACGGACGAGCCGCCGGCGCATGACGATCGGGCGGGTACGGAGCTTCAGGCGCTGGCGGACCAGGGTGTGCAGGTCGCGGTGGCGGGAGCGGGGGTGGGCGCGGGTTCCGTCGGCGCGGGCCCGGGGTCGCCGTCTTCCGGCGGTGGCCCGTCGGCCGACGCGCCGCCTCCGGCCCGCCAGCCGCGCCGGGACGTCCCGGTCCCGGGCCAGCGCCGCACGCACGGGGGCGCCCAGGGAGGCCCGGCGGGCGGCTCCGGCGCGCAACTGCGCAGCGCACCGACCTCACTGACGCCGGACCCGACGGAGCGGGCGGCCCGCGTGGCAGACCTCCGCCGCAGATAGCCGGGGCCGTCCGGAGTACGGGTTCGTCCTCAATCGCCGGACGGGCTTGATTTTGCGCACCCGGCACCGGCGCTGACCGTTCCGTCCTCAATCGCCGGACGGGCTTGAATGTGGGCCCGCATCCGACGGAGACCCGATCACGTACCGGCGCCCCCGCCCTGCAAGGCGCCCGGCATCAGGCGCCGCCCAGCAAAACCAAGCCCGTCCGGCGATTGAGGACGGAACCGGTGGCCCCGGTGCGGGGCGCCTTTCGGTTGGGCTTCTGCCCGCAGGGCAAGAACAAGCCCGTCCGGCGATTGAGGACGACGCCCGGTGCGGGGCTACGCGTGGGGTTTCAGGCCTGTCAGGGTGAGGTTCAGGAGGCGGTCCGCGAGCTCCGGGGCCGATGGGGACTGCTCCGCCGCCAGCGCGATCGCGTTCGTGAGCTGCATCAGGTCGTCGATCGACACCTCCGCCCGCACATGCCCCGCCCGCTGCGCCCGTACCAGCAGCCGTTCCCCCGCCGCCCGTAGCGGCACGCTGCACTCCGACAGTGCCGAACTCTGGTCGTACGAGACCGACATCAGGGCGCGCGACAGCCCCCGGTACTCGCCCGCGTGCGTGATCAGGGCGCGCAGCCACTCGACCAGGGACGCGCAGGGCGGGTCGGCCCGGGAGAGTTCGTGGGAGCGTTCCAACAGCGAGGCCAGGGCCTCCTGGAAGACCGCGTTCAGCAGCGCGTGGCGGTTGGGGAAGTGCCGGTAGAGCGTGCCGATGCCCACGCCCGCCCGGCGCGCGATGTCCTCCAGCGAGGCGTCCGTACCGTGCTCCGCGAAGCACGCACGCGCCTCGGCCAGCAGCCGTTCGTAGTTGCGGCGCGCGTCCGCGCGCATGGGCCGCGGTGTCTGGGCCGTACTCGTCGCCGTACTCGTCGCCATTCGCGGTCCTCCTCCCACCCGGTGGCGTCCAGGATGCCAGGCCCGCGGACCGTACCGGGTACGGCGAGGTCCTGTCCGGTGGGTCTTCGGGGATCAGGCCGCGGCGTCTGGTGCGGTGGATCGCAAGGCGGAGGATCGCCCGTGTACTGGATGTACTCGGGCGACTCCGACAACGCAGCGAGGTGCCGTGCCAGGCGTCGCGGGCCCCCGAAGACCCACCGGACAGGGCCTGGGCCGCCGGATGGATCCGGCGGCCCTCCGTCGGAGGTCAGTCCTTGATCTCGCAGATCGTCGCGCCCGACGTGAGCGACGCGCCGACCTCCGCCGAGAGGCCCTTGATCGTGCCCGAGCGGTGCGCGTTCAGGGGCTGTTCCATCTTCATCGCCTCCAGCACGACCACCAGATCGCCCTCCTTGACCTGCTGGCCCTCCTCCACCGCGACCTTCACGATCGTGCCCTGCATCGGGGAGGCCAGGGTGTCGCCCGAAGCCGCGGACGCGGACTTCTTGGCCGCGCGCCGCTTGGGCTTGGCGCCCGCGGCGAGGCCGGTCCGGGCCAGGGTCATGCCCAGGCTGGTGGGCAGGGAGACCTCCAGCCGCTTGCCGCCGACCTCGACCACAACCGTCTCACGGCCGGGCTCGTCATCGGTCTCGGCGTCGGCCGGGGCGGCGAAGGCCGGGATGTCGTTGACGAACTCGGTCTCCATCCAGCGGGTGTGGACGCTGAACGGGTTGGACGTGAACGCCGGGTCGGTGACGACCTTGCGGTGGAAGGGGATCGCCGTGGCCATCCCCTCGACCGTGAACTCCTCCAGCGCCCGCGACGCCCGCTGGAGCGCCTGCTCACGGGTGGCGCCGGTGATGATCAGCTTGGCCAGCAGGGAGTCCCAGGCCGGGCCGATGACCGAGCCGGACTCGACGCCCGCGTCCAGCCGGACGCCGGGGCCCGCGGGCGGGGCGAAGGCCGTGACCGTACCGGGGGCGGGCAGGAAGCCGCGGCCCGGGTCCTCGCCGTTGATACGGAACTCGAAGGAGTGCCCGCGCACCGCCGGGTCGTCGTACCCCAGCGGCTCGCCGTCCGCGATCCGGAACATCTCGCGGACCAGGTCGATCCCGGTGACCTCCTCGGTGACCGGATGCTCCACCTGGAGACGGGTGTTGACCTCAAGGAAGGAGATCGTGCCGTCCGTGCCGACGAGGAACTCGACCGTGCCCGCGCCGACGTACCCCGCCTCCTTGAGGATCGCCTTGGACGCCGCGTACAGCTCGGCGTTCTGCTCGTCGGAGAGGAACGGCGCCGGGGCCTCCTCGACGAGCTTCTGGTGGCGGCGCTGGAGCGAGCAGTCACGGGTGGAGACGACCACCACATGCCCGTGCTTGTCGGCCAGGCACTGGGTCTCCACGTGCCGGGGCTTGTCCAGATAGCGCTCGACGAAGCACTCGCCGCGGCCGAAGGCTGCGACCGCCTCGCGGACGGCCGACTCGTACAGTTCGGGGATCTCTTCGAGCGTACGGGCGACCTTGAGGCCGCGCCCGCCGCCGCCGAAGGCCGCCTTGATGGCGATCGGCAGACCGTGCTCCTCGGCGAACGCCACGACCTCGCCGGAGCCGGAGACCGGATCGGGGGTGCCCGCCACCAGGGGGGCGCCGGCGCGCTGCGCGATATGGCGGGCGGCGACCTTGTCACCGAGGTCGCGGATGGCCTGCGGCGGCGGGCCGATCCAGGTCAGCCCGGCGTCCAGGACGGCCTGGGCGAATTCCGCGTTCTCGGACAGGAATCCGTAGCCCGGATGGATCGCGTCCGCGCCCGAGTCCTTCGCCGCCTGGAGCACCTTGGCCATGTCCAGATAGCTGGCCGCCGGGGTGTCACCGCCCAGGGCGAACGCCTCGTCTGCCGCGCGGACGTGCAGGGCGTCCCGGTCCGGGTCGGCGTAGACGGCTACGCTCTGGATCCCGGCATCCCGGCAGGCACGGGCGACGCGGACAGCGATTTCGCCTCGGTTGGCGATGAGCACCTTGCGCACGATGGCTCCCTCCTTGAAACAAGCTGAGTTTAGGGACTGCCGACACGCCCCATCGAACAGTCCCCATTCGTGAGCTTCCCCACACGGAGCGTGTTTCGAGGCCGGCTCAAGTCGCGAAATCCCTTGTGACACCACGGTACGCCGCGATCCACCGTCGCACAGTAGCGTCCTGATGTGGTCCAGCTCTCTGTCCGAGTGCCCCTCGGCGGATCGCGATTCTTTGTGGAGTCCCTACGAATGGCGGAATGCTCCGCCGGCTTCGTTCGGGCCCTTGTCCGAAGGTTTACCCGTTAGTAGCGTGCGCGATGGCGTACGTACTGGCGGTAACAGAGGGCAAGGGAATGAGGTGGGGAGCCGTGGGGCGGAGACCGGTGGCCTGGGTGGCCGCGGTCGTACTGCTGCTGGAGGCGCTCGGCATCGTGTTCGTCAACGGGGTGCTCGCCACGGTGGTCGACAACCAGCGGATGTCCCTGGCGGGGCTCGATCCTGACGCGATGTCCGCCGGGAGCTGGGTGCTGGGCGGGATCCTCGGGCTGTTTCTCGTGCTGTGCGCGGCGATCGTGGTGCGTACGGCCGTCCGGGACCGGGCGCCCGGTCGCTGGGCGCGGTACGCGCTGATCGGCTGCGCCGTGGTGCACGGGGTGCTGGGCGCGCTGGCGGTGGGGCTGGTGGGGTGGACGGCGTTCGCGTTCCTGATGGTGGTCCTGGGGATGCTGGTCCTGGTCCTGGTGGCGTACGAGCAGCGGGACGCGGCGGCGGCCTGAGGCCAACCGCCGTGGCGACGGCGGGAGTTCAGGTCCGGGGCCGGTTCCGGACCGGGGGCCGGTTCAGGACCACAGGTCGGTGATCGTGATGCCGTGCTCGGCGAGCAGCCTGCGCAGCAGGGGCAGCGACAGACCGATGACATTGCCGTGGTCGCCGTCGATGGAGTCCACGAAGGGCGCGGAGAGGCCGTCCAGGGTGAAGGCGCCGGCCACGCGGAGGGGTTCGCCGGAGGCGACGTACGCGGCGATCTCGTCGTCCGTCGGGCTGCTGAAGCGGACGGTGGTCGAGGCTGTCGCTGAGGCGCTGCGGCCGGTCTCGGTGTCGATCACGCAGTGGCCGGTATGGAGGATCCCGGCGCGCCCGCGCATCGACTTCCAGCGGGAGGTGGCCTCCTCCGCGTCGGCGGGCTTGCCGAGCGCCTCGCCGTCCAGTTCCAGCAGGGAGTCGCAGCCGATGACCAGGGCTCCGGCCGCCTCTGGGCGCGCGGCCACGGCGGCGGCCTTGGCCTCGGCGAGTACGAGCACGAGCGCGGCCGCGTCCGGCGCGGAGAGCGCGTCCTCGTCGACCCCGCTGACGATCACCTCGGGCGCGAGCCCCGCCTGCCGGAGCAGATTGAGCCGGGCGGGCGAGGCGGAGGCGAGGACGAGCCGACGGCGCTGATCAGTCATGCGGGCCATGGTAGGTGCCTGCGTACGGCTCGGTGAAAGCCGGTCAGTGCACGCCGAGAACGATCATCGCCACCACCACGGCCAGCGCGAGCAGCACGCCCGCGCGGCGCAGCATCGACTGGGCGTCGCGCAGTTCCTGGGGCGGCTCGTTCTTGGGGTCGGACCACAGCATGGAGCCGATACTCCGGCCACCCGGACCGGAGCGCCTGAGTACGGGTACTCATCCACGGCGCCCCGGCGGGCCGTCCCGGACCAGGACCTGTCCGCGGATCAGCCATGGAACGCGCCGGCGCGCGCGCCCGCGAGGGCCACCGCCACGGCCCGCTCCGCGTCGGCCGGGGTCAGGGGCTCGCGGCTGATGGCGAAGCGGTAGTAGAGGGGCGCGGAGACGGCGCGCAGGACCTCGGTCGCGTCCGTACCGGCCGGGATCTCGCCGCGCGCGACGGCCCGCTCCACAGCCGGGGCCCATTCGCGCAGCCGGGTCGTGTAGAAGCCGTTCAGCGCGGCGGCGCACTCCTCGTCGCAGGCGGCGGACCCGATGACCGCCTGGAAGACGGGTCCCATCCGCGGGTCGGTGAGCGTCTTCAGTACGAGCAGGGCGTTGGCCCGCAGATCACCTTCGAGGCTCCCGGTGTCGGCGGCGGGCAGCGACTGCTCGGCCATGTCGTGCAGCAGGTCGGTGATGAGCCCGATCGACGAACCCCAGCGCCGGTAGACCGTGGTTTTGCCCACGCCCGCCGCCGCCGCGACCCGGTCCATGTTCAGCGCGTGGAAACCCTGCTCGGCCAGGGCGTCCTGGGTCGCCTCCAGGACCGCGGCCCGGACCTTGGCGGTACGGCCACCGGGGCGGACGGTCCCGGGCGTGGCCGGAGCGGGCCCCGGCGTGGCCCTCGACACGGCTGACGCGGCCCCCGAGGGCGTCGGCTGCTCGCTGCTCAAACGGGTCTCCTGTTCCATTAGCTGCTCCTGTCCTGCTACCGTCATGGACATCTTAATGGAACCAGGGGCCCATTTAAGGGTTTCGGGGAGGGGCGGAGCCATGACCACAGCCGAGCCGGCGGTGCCGACCCCGGCGCCGGGAAAATCGCCGGGAGACCGCCCGCCGCGAGATCACCGTATGGACGGGCGGGCCCGTCTGACCCTGGTGGTGCTCCTGGTCGCGCAGTTCATGCTCGCGGTCGACTTCTCGATCCTCAATGTCGCGCTGCCCGCGATCGGCGACGGGCTCGGCTTCTCCCTCGCCGGGCTCCAGTGGGTCGCCACCGCCTTCGCCCTCGCCGCCGCGGGCTTCACCCTGCTCTTCGGGCGGGTCGCCGATCTCGTCGGGCGGCGCCGGATCTTCCTCGGCGGCATGGTCCTGCTCGGGGTCTCGTCCCTGGCGGGCGGGCTCGCGGCGACCCCCGGGACCCTGCTGATCGCACGTGCCGCGCAAGGCCTCGCCACCGCCGCCGTCACCCCGGCCGGACTCTCGCTGCTGACCACCGCGTTCCCCGAGGGCCCCGCACGCGACAAGGCGCTGGGGCTCAACGGCGCGCTCATGTCCGCGGGGTTCACCACCGGCGCGGTCCTCGGCGGCGTACTGACCGATCTGCTCTCCTGGCGCTGGGCCTTCCTGATCAATGTGCCGGTCGCCCTGGCCGTTGTTGCGATCGCCCCCGCCGTACTGAAGGAGAGCCGCCCCGAGAAGCGCTCCCGGCTGGACATACCGGGCGCCCTCACCGTCACCGGCGGACTGCTCGCCCTGGTGTACGGACTCACCGCCGCCGGTGAGCACGGCTGGGGCAGCCCGTACGCACTCGTCCCGCTGGCCCTCGGTGCCGTACTCCTGACCGGGTTCCTCGCCCTGGAGAAACGGTCCGCCGCGCCGCTCGTACCCGTACGGATCCTGCGCCGCCGGACCGTCGTCTGGGGCAATCTCGCCGGACTGATCGCCTTCGCCACCGAGACCTCGCTGGTCTTCCTGATGACGCTCTACCTCCAGCAGGTCCTCGGCTTCTCACCGCTCGCCGCCGGGCTGTCCTTCGGGGTGCTCGGCGCCGGTACGGTCCTGGGCGGGGTGGTGGCCTCGCGCGTCATCGGCCGGTACGGCACCCGCGCCACGCTGATCGCGGGCGGGCTGCTCCAGGCGGGCGCGACGGCTTCTCTGTTCGCGCTCGGTGACGACCGGGGCTGGCTGGGGCTGCTGCTCGCCGGGACGTTCGCCGGCGGGGTCGGGAACATGCTGGCGATCGTCGGCTTCATGGTCACCGCGACCTCCGGGCTGCCGGATGAGGAGCAGGGCACGGCGACCGGGCTCGCGACCATGACCCAGCAGATCGGGATCACCATGGGCACGCCGGTGATGGCCGCGGTGGTCGTCACCTCGGGCACGCTGCTCACCGGGATCGGGCTGGCGGTCCTGGTCAACGCGACGATGGTGCTGGCCGGGGCCCTTCTGGCGGGCCTGTTCCTGAAGCACCCCTGACCCCGTGCGTGCGGTGTCCTCAATCGCCGGACGGGCTGCTGCGCTGTGTCCTCAATCGCCGGACGGGCTGCTGTGCTGTGTCCTCAATCGCCGGACGGGCTTATTTCAGCCCGGCCAGTACGTCCGTGCCCAGGCCCTCGGTCCCGGGGCCGGGGTGCGGTGGCGGGCGATACGGGTGGGGGACGCCCACTCGGCCGGCGGCTCCGGCGGGGCCTCCGACGGCGCGTTCGCCGCCGCGGCGCGGGCCCGGACCACTGCCAGTGCGGCGGCCAGCTCCTCCCGCGTGGGGTTCCCCCGTACCACAACCTTGATCATGTGCGGCTCCCTTCCTGAAGAGGCCTCTCGGCCTCCTACAGCGGAATGTTCCCGTGCTTCTTCGGAGGCAGGCTCTCCCGCTTCGTACGCAACTGCCGCAGCCCCTTCACGATATGCGCCCGGGTGTCCGACGGCATGATCACCGCGTCGACATAGCCGCGCTCCGCCGCAACGTACGGGTTGAGCAGCGCGTCCTCGTACTCCCTGATCAGCCCGGCGCGCGCCGCCTCCTGCGCCTCCTCGTCGCCGGCCGCGGCGATCGTACGGCGGTGCAGGATGTTCACCGCACCCTGTGCGCCCATCACCGCGATCTGCGCGGTCGGCCAGGCCACATTGAGATCGGCGCCCAGGTGCTTCGACCCCATGACGTCGTACGCGCCGCCGAAGGCCTTGCGAGTGATCACCGTGATCAGCGGGACCGTGGCCTCGGCGTACGCGTAGATCAGCTTGGCGCCGCGCCGGATGATGCCGCCGTACTCCTGGTCCACGCCCGGCAGGAAGCCCGGCACGTCCACGAAGGTCAGCACCGGGACGTTGAAGGCGTCGCAGGTACGGACGAAACGCGCCGCCTTCTCCGAGGCGTTGATGTCCAGACAGCCCGCGAACTGCAGCGGCTGGTTGGCGACCACGCCGACCGGGAACCCCTCGACCCGGCCGAAGCCGGTGATGATGTTCGGCGCGAACAGCGCCTGGGTCTCCAGGAACTCACCGTCGTCCAGCACCCGCTCGATGGCCGTGTGCATGTCGTACGGCTGGTTCGCGGAGTCCGGGATCAGGACATCGAGATCGCGGTCGTCGTCGGTGGTCGTGAGGTCGGCCGGCTCGGGGAAGGCGGGCGGCTCGGAGAGATTGTTCGAAGGGAGGTACGAGAGCAGGGACTTGACGTACTCGATCGCGTCCTTCTCGTCGCCCGCCATATGGTGCGCGACCCCGGACGTGGTGTTGTGCGTACGGGCGCCGCCCAGCTCCTCGAAGCCCACGTCCTCGCCGGTCACCGTCTTGATCACATCGGGGCCCGTGATGAACATGTGCGAGGTCTGGTCGACCATCACCGTGAAGTCGGTGATCGCCGGGGAGTAGACCGCGCCGCCCGCGCAGGGGCCGACGATCAGGCTGATCTGCGGCACCACACCCGAGGCGTGCACATTGCGGCGGAAGATCTCGGCGAACAGCCCGAGCGCGGCCACCCCCTCCTGGATCCGCGCGCCGCCGCCGTCGTTGATGCCGACGATCGGGCAGCCGGTCTTCAGGGCGAAGTCCATGACCTTGACGATCTTCTCGCCGTACACCTCGCCCAGCGAGCCGCCGAAGATGGTGAAGTCCTGCGAGTAGACACAGACCGGGCGCCCGTCGACCGTGCCGTACCCGGTGATCACACCGTCTCCGTACGGGCGGTTCTTCTCGATGCCGAAGGCCGTGGAGCGGTGGCGGGCGAACTCGTCGAGTTCGACGAAGGACCCCTCGTCCATCAGCAGCCCGATCCGCTCGCGCGCGGTCAGCTTGCCCTTGGCGTGCTGCTTCTCCACCGCGCGGGCCGAACCGGCGTGCGTGGCCTCCTCGATACGGCGCCGGAGATCCGCGATCCGGTCCGCGGTGGTGTGGGCGGCGGACCCGGCGGCGGCCCCTTCTGGGGATCCGGGGGAGGTCTCCGCGGGCGTTCCGGCGGCGGTTCCGGGGGCGTTTTCCGGCTCGGACATCGGGATGCGGCTCCCTGCGGGGTCACGGATGCGGTTGTTCCGGGTGCGGTCCCGGGCTGCTACTGATCCGTAGCGTATCGGCGCCGATACCGTTCGGCAGTGCGGTGTTCCCCACACCTAGGGTGGCTTGCATGAACGACTCCCACACCCCCGTGAGCCGCTGGTCCGACCTGGACCGTCCCCCTCTCGACGCTACCGCGCTGCGCCGGGCGCTGGTCAGGCCAGGCACCCTGTGGACCTCGGTGGACGTGGTCACCGAGACCGGCTCCACCAACTCCGATCTCGCGCTGCGGGCCGGGGCCGGCCGCGCCGAGGAGGGCGCGGTGCTGGTCGCCGAGGAGCAGACCGCCGGGCGGGGGCGGCTGGACCGGCGGTGGACGGCGCCCGCGCGCTCCGGGCTCTTCTTCTCCGTACTGCTCAAGCCGGGCCCCGACGTGCCGGTCGGACGGTACGGCTGGCTGCCGCTGCTCACCGGAGTGGCCGTGGCGACCGGCCTGGCGCGGGCGGCGGGCGTGGACACGGCCCTCAAATGGCCCAACGACCTGCTGGTGACCGTCGCCGGCGAGGAGCGCAAGGCGGGCGGGATCCTCGCCGAGCGCGTGGGCGAGGACGCGATCGTCGTGGGCATCGGCCTCAATGTCTCGCTGCGGGAGGCGGAACTGCCCGTACCGACGGCCGGTTCCCTGGCCCTCGCGGGCGCCGCGTCCCTGGACCGGGACATCCTGCTGCGGGCGGTACTGCGCTCGCTGGAGCACTGGTACGGGGAGTGGCGCGCGGCGGGCGGCGATCCGGCGCTGTCCAGGATCCAGGAGGCGTACGCGGCGGGCTGCGCGACGCTGGGGCGTACGGTACGGGCCCAGCTTCCCGGCGACGGCGAACTGGCCGGCGAGGCGGTGGCGGTGGACGGCGACGGCCGGCTGGTCGTACGGACCGCGGACGGCGAGCGGCACCCGGTCGGCGCGGGCGACATCGTCCACCTGCGCGCGGCGGACTGACGCGGGACTGACGCGCGGCGGACCGGGCGGGCGGACCGGGCGGACTGAACGGCCCGGCCCCGGAAGCCGTATCAAGGACACGTACGAAGGAGACAAAGGCCCACCCGAACCGGGCACACCGGCGGCCTCCCGGACGTATAAATAGGCTGGTGGGTGGGACGTGAGCCAGGGCACACCTGCCGTATCGTTGAGGCGGTCCACGACAGATCGGCAGGACAGTGCGCAGGGAACGGGCAGGAGGCGGCTGGTGACCGTCGACGACGCGACTTCCGGCGAGGACGCGCGGCGCCCGTCGGAACGGTCCGGATACCCGACCCCCCACCATGTCGTCGACCACACGGCCGAGCCGACGCACGACCCCCTCGCCATCCGCCTCGAACAGCTCATCCTCGGCGCCGAGCGCCGCTACACCCCCTTCCAGGCGGCCCGTACCGCCGGGGTCTCCATGGACCTCGCCTCCCGTTTCTGGCGCGCCATGGGCTTCGCCGACATCGGCCAGGCCAAGGCCCTCACCGAGGCGGACGTGCTGGCGCTGCGGCGGCTCGCGGGCCTGGTGGAGGCCGGACTGCTCAGCGAGCCGATGGCGATCCAGGTCGCCAGGTCGACGGGACAGACCACGGCCCGGCTCGCGGAGTGGCAGATCGACTCGTTCCTGGAGGGGCTCACCGAGCCGCCCGAGCCGGGGATGACGCGTACGGAAGTGACGTATCCGCTGGTGGAGCTGCTCCTGCCGGAGCTGGAGGAGTTCATCGTCTACGTCTGGCGGCGCCAGCTCGCCGCCGCCACCGGACGGGTCGTGCAGGCCGCGGACGACGAGGAGATGGTCGACCGGCGGCTGGCCGTCGGCTTCGCGGACCTCGTCGGGTTCACCCGGCTGACCCGGCGGCTGGAGGAGGAGGAGCTGGGCGAGCTGGTCGAGGCGTTCGAGACGACCTGCGCCGATCTCGTCGCCGCGCACGGCGGCCGGCTGATCAAGACCCTGGGCGACGAGGTCCTGTACGCGGCGGACGACGCGGGGACGGCGGCGGAGATCGCGCTGCGGCTCATAGAGACGATGGCCCACGACGACTCGATGCCGGCGCTGCGGGTGGGGATCGCGTTCGGGACGGTCACCACGAGGATGGGCGATGTCTTCGGTACGACCGTGAACCTGGCCAGCAGGCTCACCTCGATCGCGCCCAAGGACACGGTGCTTGTCGACGGCGCGTTCGCGGAGGAGCTGATCCGTACGCGCGAGGCCCCGGAGTCCGAGGCGCAGGCGGCCGAGACGGCGGCGGAGGCCGAGAAGCTGGGGCAGGCGCCGCCCTCGTACCGCTTCGCGCTCCAGCCGATGTGGCAGCGGCCGGTGCGCGGGCTGGGCGTGGTGGAGCCGTGGCTGCTGGGGCGGCGGAGTACGTAGGTCTTTTGATTTGGGCAGGCTCTAGGATCGGCTTCCGGTGAACCGTCGTTAACCGGGAGGGTACGGTCATGGGCGAGGCTGAAGAGATCGCGGGCGAAGGCGCGGAGCGGTTCGGGGAGTTCGTCGTCGTACGGCGGCACGGCCCCGGCGGACATGTCGCGGAGCTGGTCCTGGACCGGCCGCAGGCCATGAACGCCGTCTCGACCGCGATGGCCGCGTCCATCGCCGCCGCGTGCGCGGCGCTCGCCGCCGACCGGGATGTACGGGCGGCCGTCGTGACCTCCACCCACGCGCGGGCCTTCTGTGTCGGCGCGGACCTCAAGGAGCGCAACTCCCTCACCGACGCCGAGCTGGTGCGCCAGCGGCCGGGCGCGCGGGCCGCGTACACCGGGGTGCTCGATCTGCCGATGCCGGTGATCGCGGCGGTGCACGGCTACGCCCTGGGCGGCGGGTTCGAGCTGGCGCTCGCCTGCGATCTGATCGTCGCGGACCGTACGGCGGTGCTGGCGCTGCCCGAGGTGTCGGTCGGGGTGATCCCCGGCGGCGGCGGTACGCAGCTCCTGCCGCGCCGGGTCGGGGCCGCGCGGGCCGCCGAACTCGTCTATACGGCACGGCGGGTGGCGGCCGAGGAGGCCGAACGGCTGGGCCTCGTCGACCTGCTGGTGGACGAGGGCGCCGACCGGGACGAGGCGCTCGCGCTGGCCGGCCGTATCGCCGCGAACTCGCCGGTCGGCCTGCGGGCCGCGAAGCGTGCGCTGCGGCTCGGGCAGGGGCTCGATCTGCGGGCCGGACTGGAGGTCGAGGACGCCGCGTGGCGGTCGGTCGCGTTCTCCGGGGACCGGGCGGAAGGGGTCGCCGCGTTCAACGAGAAGCGGAAGCCGGAGTGGCCGGGGGAGTGAGCGGGGCGGGGTCTCGGGGGTGGCCGGGGGCGAGCCGGGCGCGGCTCGGGGAGAGGCCCCGGGAGTGGTCCGGCGACCCTGTGCGAGACGCGTGATCATCGCCCTTCGCTCCAGATGATCAAATCCGCACATACCGTCCTAAGCTGGGGGAATGGGAGTGGACGGGCGGCTGCGCGCCATAGTGGAACTTTCTCAGGCAATGGCGGCGGCCCCGACGGAGACCGCGTCCTGGCGGGCCGCCGCGCGGGGCGCGATGGAGGCGCTCGGGGGCAGCTTCGGGGCGCTGTCGGTGTGGGAGCGGGACCAGGGACGGCTCAGGGTGCTCGTGAACGCGGGGGAGCGGGCGGAGGGGGAGGAGGAGTTCCCCGAGGACGAGACGTATTCCGTGCACGAGTTCCCGGAGATCGCGGAGTTTCCGCACGAGCGCTGGGCGGTGGGGGCGGGGCCGAGCGCGTGGGTCGAGACGGCGTCGGGGGCGGGGCCGGGCTCCGGTCGCGGCGGTCCGCGGGCCGCTGCTCTGCGCAGGCGCGGCCGTGGCTGCTGTGTCGTCGCGCCGGTCGTGCTGCACGGGCGGGCGTGGGGCGAGCTGTATGTGGCGCGGCCCCGGGGGGCGCCGGTGTTCGGCCGGGACGACGCGGACTTCGCGACCGTCATCGCGTCGGTGGTCGCGGCCGGGCTCGCGCAGACCGAGCGGCTCGAAGAGGTCCGCCGCCTCGCCTTCACCGATCCGCTGACCGGGCTCGCGAACCGGCGGGCGGTGGACGTACGGCTCGACGAGGCGGTCGCGCGGCACCGGCGTGAGGGTGCCGTCGTCAGCCTCGTCGTCTGCGACCTCAACGGACTGAAGCGGGTCAACGACACCCATGGGCACGCGGTCGGCGACCGTCTGCTGGAACGGTTCGGCACGGTGCTGTCGGTCTGCGGCGCGAAGCTCCCGGGCGCGCTGGCGGCGCGGCTGGGCGGTGACGAGTTCTGCCTGGTCGCGGTGGGGCCTTCGGCGGACGAGGTGATCGCGGTGGCGGACGAGCTGTGTGCGCGGGCGGGCGAGCTGAATCTGGGCGAGGGCGTGGCGTGCGGTATCGCCTCGACGGGCGACCCGATCGGCGAGGTCCGCTCGGCCCGCCGCCTCTTCCGCCTGGCGGACGCGGCGCAGTACCGGGCGAAGGGGGCGAGGTCGGCGGTGCCGGTGGTGGCGGGGCGGGACGAGCGCGTGGTGGAACTGGCGGACGCGCCGCCGCGGGGCGGTGACCGCCGCAGGTTCCGCGACGCGGGGCCGGGTGCGTAGGGTGCCGCGTCCGTGCGGGGCGCGATGTCTTTCCCGGGCCCGCCCGGGGTGCCGGTTCGTCCTCAATCGCCGGACGGGCTTGTTTTTGCCGGCCGGCACCGCGACGCGGGGCCGGATTGTCCTCAATCGCCGGACGGGCTTGTTTTGGCGCCGGGTGCGCGAAATCCAGCCCGTCCGGCGATTGAGGACGGAACCGCCCAGCCTGGTGCCGGGGGCTGCCCAGGGTCAGGCGAGCCTGCGCAGGAGGTCGGCGACTTCTGTCGGCATCGTGATCATGCAGTCGTGGCCCGTCGGCAGTTCCCACACGGGCTCTGCCGCCGGGACGGGCCGGCGGACAATGCCCTCCGGCATCCCGGCAACGCAGTGGATATGCGCGCGCGGAATCGTATGCACCGCCGGGTTGTCCAGCCTGACCGGCTGCTGGAGGCAGCGCACCGACTGGTCCGACAGCATCGTGCGCAGCCAGGCGACGTCCGCCGGGTCGGTGACCCCGAACAGGCCCGCGGGCGGCGGCAGCTCGGGGAGCGGCGGAACCCGCCAGCCGGGCCCGGACTTCGTGGCGTTGTCGATCAGGACCTGAGTGATGGGCTGGACATCGGCCGCGCTCTCGCCGTCCTCCGGGACCATCGCGTCGAGAAAGACCAGCCGCGCGATCCGGTCCGGGACCCGGTTGGCCGCGGACGAGATGACCAGCCCGGCATAGCTGTGTCCCACAAGGACCACGTCCGTGAGATCTTCCTCGGTGATCAGCCCGACGATGTCGTCGACGTGCGTGTCGAGCCCCACCTCGGGGCCGAGCAGATGCGCCTTGTCGCCGTGGCCGGTCAGCGACGGCGCGAACACCCGGTGTCCGGCCGACGCCAGCAGCGGGACCACTCGCTCCCAGCACTGTCCGCTGTGCCAGGCGCCGTGTACCAGCAGATACGTTGTCATGCCGATCAGGCTGCCTTCCGCGTACCGGCCGAGCGAGGGCCCCCGCGATCCTGGGGGTGACAGGACCAGGCTCGCGCGCGGTCGCCCGGATTACAGTGCGGAGATGAGCGACGAACCGAACCTGCTCGGCGATTACGTACGCGCCCGCCGTGAGCTCGTCACTCCTGAACAGGTCGGCATCCCCGTTCTGGGCGTACGGCGCGTGCCGGGCCTGCGCCGGGAAGAGGTCGCGATGCTCGCCGGTATCAGCGCCGACTACTACCTGCGCCTGGAACAGGGCCGCGACCGCAACCCCTCCGTGCAGGTCCTTGAGTCCCTCGCCCGTGTGCTGCGGCTCGACGACGACGCGACGGCGTATCTGCTGCGCCTCGGCGCCGCCAAACCCCGACGGCCCCGGCGCCGTCCCCGTAAGGAAACCGTGCCGCCGGGCATCGCCAAGCTCGTCGCCGCGCTCCCGCTGCCCGCGCTGGTCGAGGGCCGCTACTTCGACGTCCTGACCGCCAATGCCTTGGCGACCGCTCTGTCACCGCGCCTCACGGCGGGGGGCAACCGCCTGCGGGACGTGTTCCTCGACCCCGCCGAGCAGGCCCTCTACCCGGACTGGGAGGACGCCGCGACGGGCATGGTCGCCGGCTTCCGCGAGTCCGTCGGCACCGATACGGACGACCCCCGGTTCATCGAACTCGTCGGCGAACTCTCCCTCGCCAGCCCCCGCTTCAGCGAGCTGTGGGCCCGCCACGACGTGGAGGCGTGCGAGGGCACCCCCAAGACCATCGACCACCCGCAGGTCGGTGCCCTGCGCCTGAACCGGGAGAGGCTGGCTGTCGCCGGCACGACGGGCCAGACGCTGGTCGTCTACCACCCGGACCTGGGAACGAACGCGGACAAACTGACCCTCCTGGCCTCCACGGTCCAGCCGTCGGCACCCCTCTCGTGACATGGACGGATTCAGTCCGTAGGGTTCTGAATATGGATATGCACACTGTCGTGGTGGGGACCGTCGGCGCCACCGCCGCGGATGTCATCGCCGTCGCCCGCCACCGCGCCCCCGTCGAGCTCTCCCAGGACGCCCTGCGGGCCATGGCCGAGGCGCGGGAGGTTGTGGACGCGCTCGCCGCCAAGCCCGAGCCCGTGTACGGCGTCTCGACCGGGTTCGGCGCGCTCGCGACCCGGCACATCGGGCAGGATCTGCGGGCGCGGCTCCAGCGCAACATCGTGCGGTCGCACGCCGCCGGCATGGGCCCCCGCGTCGAGCGGGAGGTCGTGCGCGCGCTGATGTTCCTGCGGCTCAAGACGCTCGCGTCGGGGCGTACGGGCGTACGCCCCGATGTCGCCCGCACCATGGCCGCCGTGCTGAACGCCGGGATCACCCCCGTCGTCCACGAGTTCGGCTCCCTCGGCTGCTCCGGCGACCTCGCGCCGCTCTCGCACTGCGCCCTGACGCTCATGGGCGAGGGCGACGCCGAGGGCCCCGACGGCACCCTCGCCCCGGCCGCCGAACTGCTCGCCGCGCACGGCATCGCCCCGGTCGAGCTGCGCGAGAAGGAAGGGCTCGCGCTGCTCAACGGCACCGACGGCATGCTCGGCATGCTGATCATGGCCATCGACGATCTGCGCCGCCTCTACATCTCCGCCGACATCACCGCCGCCCTCAGCCTGGAGGCCCTGCTCGGCACCGCCAAGGTCCTCGCCCCCGAGCTGCACGCCATCCGCCCGCACCCCGGCCAGGGCGTCAGCGCCGCCAATATGCTGCGGGTCCTCGCCGGGTCCGGGCTCACCGGGCACTTCCAGCAGGACGAGGCCCCGCGCGTCCAGGACGCCTACTCCGTACGCTGCGCCCCCCAGGTCGCCGGCGCGGGCCGGGACACCCTGGAGTACGCGAGCGTGGTCGCCGGACGCGAACTGGCCTCCGCGGTCGACAATCCCGTCGTCCTGCCCGACGGCCGCGTCGAGTCGAACGGGAACTTCCACGGCGCCCCCGTCGCGTACGTCCTGGACTTCCTGGCGATCGCCGCCGCCGACCTCGGCTCCATCGCGGAGCGCCGTACGGACCGGCTCCTCGACAAGAACCGCTCGCACGGCCTGCCGCCCTTCCTCGCCGAGGACCCCGGTGTCGACTCGGGCCTGATGATCGCCCAGTACACCCAGGCCGCCCTGGTCAGCGAGATGAAGCGGCTGGCCGTGCCCGCGTCGGTCGACTCGATCCCGTCCTCCGCGATGCAGGAGGACCATGTCTCCATGGGCTGGTCGGCCGCCCGCAAGCTCCGTACCGCCGTCGACCATCTGACCAGGATCATCGCCGTCGAGCTGTACGCGGCGACGCGCGCCGTCGAGCTGAGGGCCGGTCTGACACCCGCGCCCGCCTCCCTCGCCGCCATCGGCACCCTGCGCGACGCGGGGGTCCAGGGCCCGGGCCCCGACCGCTTCCTCGCGCCCGACCTCGCCGCCGCCGACGCCTTCGTACGCGAGGGCGCGCTGATCGAGGCGGTCGAGGCGGTGACCGGCCCGCTGGCCTGAAGTCGCGCGGTACGAGGAGGGGGCCGCCCGGACTGTGCCGGGCGGCCCCCTCGTACTCGTACTGACTCGTACGGAAGCGCCTTACAGCGCCCTGTTGCCTCTGCGCACCGAGTGCACGACGAGCCCGGCGACGATCCCGAGGATCGCGGACCCCCCGAACAGATACGGCGTGGCATCCACACCGCCCGGATCGGCGAGGGCGAGCTGCCGCGGGCTTTCCGCGGCCGCGGAGTCCTCGTCGGACTCCCCGGAGGAGAGGCTGTGCACGGTCCGCTCCGACACCTGCGCCGGGGCGCTCCGGTCATCCGTGGCGTTCGCGGAAGGAACGAACCACAGAGCACAGAGCAGCGCCCCGGCGGCGACGGCGGTCAGCAGCGGTCGGCGTACGACGGACACGGAATCGATCCCCCTTGTGACAACGCCGAATTGGCTGGGTGCGCCGATGCTAGTGAAAGCAGCGGGTCGCGGGAAAGTCGAGAGGGTTCCGCGCTCTACCCTCCGTCGTATGACCACTACAGAAACATCACGGTATGTGCGGCTTCGGGTGGAATTGGTGCTTGAGGTCGACGACCCCGAGAAACTGAGCGCCACCGCCCTCGGCCGTATCGGCGCAGACGAGTTCATGCCCGACGACGAGCGCGCCCACGCCGAGTCGGCGGTACGGGAGGACGAGGCCGAGGCCATCGCGTACCTCGTGGAACCGTTCGACCTGGTCAGAAGCGTCCCCGGGGTCCAGCTCGCCCAGGCCTCGTGGAGCAGCGAGCAGATCGACTACGACCCGGACTCCGTGGAATGGAACCTCGATCGCGCCGGCGCCGACGACGACGATGACGACACCGCCGCCGAGGACAGCGACGGGGATCGTGAGGAAGAGGAGGAGGAAGTCCGAGCTGGTCGGGGCTAGCGCTGGAGCGTGTCACCCTGGTAAGCCCCGGTCCGCGTCAGCCGACGGGCCGGGGCTCGTCCATGCCGTGCGGAGGGTCATGCGGTACGGCGGGTTTCGTACGGTACGGCGAGTGGTGTGCGCCACATCTCGGTTGAAGTGGAACCGGACGAACCGGTACAGCAGTTCTTAATGGATACCGGCAGAGGTAGCGGCGATGATGGAGAAGCGTGTGATGACGGACAGCAAGCGGCGCAAGGGCCTCATGGTCGCGTCCGCGGTGCTCGGCGGGGTACTGGTGCTTTCGGCATGTAGTGAGGGCGCGGACGACGCATCCGCCGACAGCACGAAGTCTCCGTCGTCACAGGCCCAGGTGGACGAGGCGGCGGCCAAGGACACCTCCGAGGCCCAGATAGCCATCTCGCCGAAGAACGGCGCCACGAACGTCGGTATCAACAACGACGCCAAGGTCACCGTCACCAAGGGCACCCTCAGCGAAGTCACCATGACCACCGCGGACGGCACCGACGTCCCCGGCACGATGTCCGACGACTCCACGAGCTGGCAGCCGGACGGACAGCTCGACCGCTCCACCACGTACAAGATCACCGCGTCGGCGAAGGACGCCAAGGGCCGCGCGGCCCATGAGAACTCGTCCTTCACCACCGTCTCGCCCTCCAACAGCTTCATCGGGAACTTCACCCCCGAGGACGGCTCCACGGTCGGCGTCGGCATGCCCGTCTCGATCAACTTCGACAAGGCGATCAGCGACCAGAAGGCCGTGCAGGAGGGGATCACGGTCACCTCCAGCAGCGGCCAGGAGGTCGTCGGCCACTGGTTCAGCTCGCAGCGGCTCGACTTCCGCCCCGAGCAGTACTGGGAGGGCAACTCGACGGTCACCCTCAAGCTCGACCTGGACGGCGTCGAGGGCGCCCCGGGCGTCTTCGGGGTGCAGCAGAAGACGGTCACCTTCACGATCGGCCGCAACCAGGTCAGCACCGTCGACGCCCAGAGCAAGACGATGACGGTCACCCGGGACGGCCAGACGATCAAGACCATCCCGATCTCCTCCGGCTCCCCGGAGAACCCGACGTACAACGGACAGATGGTGATCTCCGAGAAGTTCAAGGAGACCCGGATGAACGGCGCGACGGTCGGCTTCACGGACGACGACGGCAAGGGCGAGTACGACATCAAGGACGTGCCGCACGCCATGCGCCTGTCCACCTCGGGCACCTTCATCCATGGCAACTACTGGGGCGCCAAGTCCATCTTCGGCTCCGTCAACACCAGCCACGGCTGTGTGGGTCTGGCGGATGTGAAGGGCGCGGGCGACGCGAACCAGCCGGCGGCGTGGTTCTACAACAACTCGCTGATCGGCGATGTGGTCGTCGTCAAGAACTCCCCGGACAAGACCATCAAGCCCGACAACGGCCTCAACGGCTGGAACCTCAACTGGGCCGACTGGCAGGCCGGTTCCGCGGTCTGATCCGGTTCGGCCGGGTCCCGGCCCGTATCCCGGCCCGGCTCGCTTCGTACGGCTCGCCTCGTACGTCCGTACGTACGCCCCACGGCGGCGGCACCCTCCCGGTGCCCCCGCCGTCCGCGTTCCGGGCTCCGTACCCGGTCCCGTTCTCATCCAGCTCTCAGCCGGGCCTCAACACTTCATCACGCCCGGTGCCTAGCTTCAGGCCATGTTCTTCACCTATCTCAGGCGCGAGCTGCGCCGTCGCAGGAAGGCGGCGCTCGTCGTCGCCTCGGGGCTCGCCCTGGGCATCGCGCTGGTGATCGTCGTCAGCTCGGTCTCCTCAGGAATGAGCCAAGCGCAGGACAAGGTCCTTCAGTCGCTGTACGGCCTCGGCACCGACATGACCGTCACCAAGGCCGCGCCCCCGCCCAGCGAGGAGGGCCAGGGCAAGCGCCGCTTCGAGTTCGACGCCAAGGGCGACGACGAGCAGAGCAGCGACCGGGTGCTGGTCCAGGGCTTCCAGACGCTGGCCGCCTCGACCGTCGACAAGGTGGGCGACCAGGAGGGGGTCGCCGACGCGGTCGGCGGGCTCAGCCTGACCGTCCTCAAGGTCAACGGCGAGTTCAAGCCCGGTGAGTTCACCGCGCCGCCCGGCGGCGGCCAGGGCGGTCCCAGCGGCGGTGGCGGCGGTGGTGGTGGCCGGGTCGAGGGCGGCGGCGCCGCGTTCGACGTCAACACCTACTCGGTGTACGGGACCGATGTCAGCGTGCCCGCCCTCGGCCCGCTGACCTCTTCCAAGATCACCTCGGGCCGTACGTTCAACAGCTCCGAGGCCGATGCCGCGGTCGCCGTCGTCGACAGCGCGTACGCCAAGGAGAAGGGCCTCGCGACCGGCAAGACCGTGACCATATCCGGCACCAAGTTCACGATCATCGGGGTCGCCACCGCCGACAGCGGGGACGCCGCCGCCAACCTCTACATCCCGCTGAAGAAGGCCCAGACCCTGGCCGACGCCAAGGACAAGGTCACCACCGTCTATGTGAAGGCCGCCGACTCGCAGCAGATCGACAGCGTCAAGGCCGCCATCCAGAAGAACATCGCGGGCACCACCGTCACCACGTCCGCCGATCTCGCGGACACGGTCTCCGGTTCCCTGTCCACCGCCTCCGACCTGGCCACCACGGTCGGCAAGTGGCTCTCCATCGCCGTGCTGATCGCGGCGTTCCTGGTGGCCGGTCTGCTCACGTCCTCGGCGGTCAGCCGCCGGGTACGGGAGTTCGGCACGCTCAAGGCGCTCGGCTGGAAGAGCGGCCGGGTGACCCGCCAGGTGGTCGGCGAGGCGCTGGTCAACGGCCTGCTGGGCGGCGCGCTCGGGATTGCGCTCGGGCTCGGCGGCGCGTATCTGGTCACCGCGATCAGCCCGAACCTGACCGCACAGCTCGGCGGCGGCGCGGGCGGCGGCGCCGGGAGCGGCATGGGCGGCGGCGCCATGCTGGCCGGCGGCGGTGCCGCACGGCAGGCCACGGCCAAGACGCTCGACATTGCCCTCACCGCGCCGGTGTCCCTGGCCACCCTCGCGGTCGCCGTGGGGCTCGCCGTGGCGGGCGGGCTGATCGCGGGCGGCTTCGGCGGCTGGCGGGCGGCCCGGCTGCGGCCGGCGGACGCGCTGCGCCGGGTCGAGTGACCGCCGCCGTTCCGGTCCGGCCGTTTCGCACCCCGGTCCGTCCCCGTCCGGCCGTCTCGAACCCCGGTCCGGCCCCTTCCGGGCTCTTTCTCACCTCGCCAGCAGGAAACCCGTACCAGCAGTCCCGTACCACCGTTCCGTACAGCAGGAGTTGAACCGTGTACCAGCTCAGCGGCGTCACCAAGCGCTATCAGCGCGGCAAGAAGACCGTCGACGCGCTCGCGGGCGTCGATCTGACCATCGAGGACGGCGGCCGGCTCGTCATCCAGGGCCCCACCGGCGGCGGCAAGTCCACCCTCCTCCAGATGCTCGGCGGGCTCGACCGCCCGACCAGCGGGAGCGTCGAGTTCGACGGGGTCGACCTCGCGTCGCTGCCCGAGGCCCGGCTCACCAAGGTCCGTGCCGAGAACATCGGCTTCGTCTTCCAGAGCTTCAACCTCATCCCCACCCTCACCGCGCAGGAGAACGTCGAGACGGCCCTGGTGCCCCTCGGCCTCAAGGGCGCCGCCCGGCGCGAGCGGGCCGCCGAGGCGCTGGACTCCGTCGGCCTCGGCGAGCGGCTCGGCCATGTGCCCGGCGAACTCTCCGGCGGCCAGCAGCAGCGTGTCGCGATCGCCCGCGCGCTCGTCAAGCGGCCGAAGGTGCTGCTCGCCGATGAACCCACGGGAAATCTCGACGAGTCGATGCGTGACGAGATCATGGAACTGCTGGAGGGGCTCTGGAAAGAGCACGGCCTGACCTTCATCATGGTCACTCACGACAGTTCGATCGCCCGCCGGGCCCCACGGCTCGCCACGATCCGCAAGGGCCGGGTCACGGTCACCGAGAACGCGGCCGCCTGAGCCGCCTTGCCGGGCGGACCGGGGCCGGCCGCCGGCGGGGTGCTCGTGTCGTCGGGGCGCGGGCACCCCGTGGGCACCCCGTCCCGTCCGGATGCCCCGCCCGCCCGGGGCGTCGCCCTCCTCGCACGCGTAGGTTCCAGCCATGCTGATCACTCTGGGAAGCCCGCCCTCGGACGCCGAGACAGCCGCCTGGCACGCGGTGGTCAGCGCGGCGCACGTCCTCGATCTGCCGGCCTCGGCGCCCGAGCCCAGCAGGGCCGAGACCGCGGGCAGGCTGCGGGTGCCGCCGCTGGGCGGGCGCCATATCCATCTCGCGGCGGTGGCCGAGGACGGCTCGTACGAAGGTGTCGCCTCGCTGCTCCTCTTCACCGGCCCGGAGCAGCGGCACACGGCCTTCCTCGACGCACTGGTGGTACGGCCGGACGCCCGGCGGCGCGGGGTCGGCGCCGCGCTCTGGGCCGCCGTACGCGACCGGCTCCTCGCGCACGGCCGCACCTCGGTCTCGACCGTGCTCGAACTCGGCGGCGCGGGCGAGGCGTTCGTCGACAGTCTCGGCTTCGCCAATGTGCTGCCGCTCGGCTGGTACGTCCTGCGCGTCCGGCAGGCGGTGGACGGCACCCCGTGCCCGGTCCTGCCCGCAGGGTTCCGCTTCACCGACTGGTCGGGCGCGGTCCCGGACGGCCCGGCCGAGTCGTTCGCACGCGCCCACGCCACGGTACGGGACGTGCCGCTGACGGGTCCTGGGTCCGGGTCCGGGGCCGGAGTGCAGGCGGCGGGCCCGGATGTGGCACGGGTACGGGCGGCCGCGCGGGTGATCGAGGAGCGCGGCGGGATCATCCTCACCGCCGCAGTCCTCGACACCACGGAGGGCGACGCCGTCGTCGCGTACACCGAGGTGATCCTGAGCGACCCCGCCGACACCCGCGCGGTCCAGTACGACACGGTGGTCGTCCCGGCCCGCCGCGGCCGGGGCCTGGGCCGCGCCGTCAAACGCCATCTGCTGACGAGGCTGCGCGAACTGCACCCGGGCGTACGGGAGATCAGTACGACGGTCGCCGACGACAACGTATCGATGCTGGCGGTGAACGAGGCACTGGGATACAGACGCGAGCGCCCGGCGGGGATCTTCCGTACGAAGCTGTAGCCGGGGCGGGGGCGCGGGCAGGGGCGCGGGCAGGGGCGGGGGCGCGGTCGCCCCGCCGGACACCGGAATCCGCCGGGGTTCGGGCATATGCCCGGGCGCGCGTTCGACCGGCCTCTATCGTGGGCCCAGGGCCTGCCCGCCGGCCGGCCGCGAGGGCTGTGGCGAGGGCTGTGGAGGGCACCTGTGGAACCGGGACAGAAGGGCGCGGCAGAGCATCTTCCACGAGAGCATCTCCCACGGCTGCGCCTGGACGAGCTGCTGGAAGAACTCCAGATCCGCATCGACGCCGTACGCAATACACGGGACCGGGTGCACGGCCTCCTGGAGGCGGTGCTCTCGGTGGGGCGCGAGCTGGATCTGGCGCAGGTGCTGCGGGGCATCGTCGAGGCCGCCACCGTTCTGGTGGACGCCGAGTACGGCGCGCTGGGCGTGATCGGCGACGACGACAAGCTCTCCGAGTTCCTGACGGTCGGCATCGACGACGAGCTGAGGTCCCGGATCGGTCCGCTGCCCAGCGGGCACGGGCTGCTGGGGGAGCTGATCCGCCACCCCCGGCCGCTGCGGCTGGCGGAGCTGTCCGGCCATCCCTCCTCGTACGGCTTTCCCGCCGGCCATCCGCCGATGCGCTCCTTCCTGGGCGTCCCCATCCGGGTGCGTGACGAGGTCTTCGGGAATCTGTATCTGACCGAGAAGCGCGGCGGCGGGGAGTTCGACGCGGAGGACGAGTCCGTACTCTCCACGCTGGCCGTGGCGGCGGGCGTCGCCATCGAGAACGCGCGGCTGTACGAGGAGGCGCGCCGCCGTGAGCAGTGGCTCGCGGCCAGTGCGGAGGTGACGAGCAGTCTGCTGTCGGGAGGTCCGCGTACCCAGGTGCTCGAACTGATCATTGAGCGGGCCCGGCAGATCGTCCTCGCGGACCTCGGTCTGGTGGCCCTGCCGGCCGAGGGCACGGGCGAACTCCGTACCGTACTCGCGGTGGGCCGGGACGCCGAGGCGTACAAGGGGCTCCGGATCGCCGACGGCGACGGCTTCGTCGGGGCGGCGTTCTCCGCCGCGGAGCCCGTCGTCAGCGGCGATATCGCCCGCGATCCGAGGGCCGGTGGCGGTGATGCCAGGTGGTCGGGGCTGGGCCCCGCGGTGGCGGTGCCGATGGGCGGCCCCGGCGGTGTGCGCGGTACGCTCCTGCTCGCCCGCGCCGAGGGGCGGCCCGCGTTCGGGGCGGGCCAGACGGTTCCGCTCCTCGGTTTCGCCGGCCAGGCGGCGCTCGCCCTGGAACTGGCCGAACGCCGCAGCGCCGCCGAGCAGATAGCCCTGCTGGAGGACCGGGACCGGATCGCCCGTGACCTTCACGACCTGGCCATTCAGCGGCTGTTCGCGACGGGGATGACCCTCCAGAGCACCCAGAGGTTCGTCCAGCACCCGCAGGCGGCCGAACGCCTGGAACGCGCCGTCGACGACCTCGACGACACCATCAAGATCATCCGCTCGACGATCTTCGGACTCCGCACCCAGGAGACGCGCCGGACGGCCCAGGGGGTACGCGCCCGGCTGGCGGTCGCGGCCGAGGCGGCGGCGGCCTCGCTCGGCTTCAGTCCCGCCGTACGGACGGAGGGGCTGGTCGACACGGACGTACCTCCCGCGATCGCCGACCACCTGATCGCCGTGCTGGTGGAGGCGCTGAGCAATGCCGCGCGGCACGCCCGGGCGAAGGCCGTCGACGTACGCCTGGTCGTCGCGGCCGGTGAACTGACCCTGACGGTCACGGACGACGGTGTGGGATTCGGCCCGGACGCTCCGCGCAGCGGCCTGAGGAACATCAAGGAGCGGAGCACCGCGCTGGGCGGCACCTTCGTCCACGACACCCCGCCGGGAGGCGGCTCCCGTCTGGTCTGGCGCGTTCCTTTGCGGGGGGATGCGGCGGAGGCGGTGGGGACCGCGGACGCGACGGAGACGGCGGACGTGGCGGACGTGGCGGACGCGGCGGGGGCTGGTGAAGGGGGCCGGGGCTGAGCCGGTGTCGGGCGCTGCCTTCCTCAGCGCTTTCCTCAGGGCAGCCGCGTGTCCGGTCGTACGGCGGCGGTCATGGGCGTCCGGACACCCTGCTGGACCCCGAGTTTCGGCAGCAGGCGGGACATCCGGTGCCTGACGGTCTTCTCGGCGAGAAAGAGCCGCTGCCCCAACTGGCGGTCGGTGAGCCCGTCTCCGAGCAGCCTCAGCATGTGCCGCTCCCCCGGGGAGAGCACGGCCGGAGTCCGCGCCCCCGGCCCGGCTTGCGGCCGGCCGTGGAGGGGACCGCCCAGCAGCCGGGTGACGGCCGCCGGGTCGAGCAGGGACCGGCCAGAGGCGACGGACCGGACGGCGGAGACGAGCGCGGAGTCCTTGATCTGCTTGAGCACATAACCGGAGGCGCCCGCCAGGACGGCGTTCAGCAGCGCCACCTCGTCGTCGAACGACGTGAGCATCAGCCAGGCCAGGCCGGGCGTTCCCGATCGCAGTTCGCGGCAGGCCCTGATGTCGTCGGCATCGGGCACCGGAACATCCAGCACCGCGACATCGGGAGGCGGCGACGGGACCCTGGCCAGTGCCTCGCCCGCGGAGCCGGCGTGCCCGACGACACGGATGTCGGGTTCGGCGTGGAGGACATCGCCGAGGGCGTGTCTGACCTCCGCCTGGCCGTCGACGAGGACCACCCGTATGGGTTGCCGCGAGGAGAAGGTACGGGCTGTGCTCATGGGGATTCCTTGTTCCGGGTGGTTCCGTTCCGGGTGGGGGCCGGGGCCGGGGCCGGGGCCGCGGTCGGGGTCGGGGTCGGCCGAGGGCCAGGCCGTGTCTGCCGCATTCCGCACATCCCGTCCGGCGCGCGACGTCCGGCACGTACGCTCGCCGCATCGTTCGGATCGTTCACGTACGTCCGGGCCATCGACGCTGTTGATTCTTAGCCTTGCGATCGCACGGATCGCACGCACCGCGGTGACATCAGCCGCTGCGTGGCGGGCGCACGCCCCGCCTTGCGGGGGGACGACGCCATGTGCTGGACACTGCGCGGGCATGGTGCGATCCTCCCGTCGCCGCCCTGAGGGCCACCAGGGCCGTATGGGCCCATGCCGGGCCCGTACGAGGGCCGGACGGCTCTTCTCTTCGGCACCCTGGACGGACTTTCTCCCGGGGTCCCGGCTCCCCGGCGGGACCGGAGACGGGTGGCGGCCCTGGGTGGCTCCGGGCTGCGGCGGGCGCGGTGGCCGTCACTGCGGTAGGGAGCGGTCCGTGGCGTACGGGACCGGGCGCCCCGGACCGCGCCGAGCCGCTCTCCCTCAGAATTAGCGCTCAGAACTCGCGGAGCCATGTGCCGCCGGCTTCGCGTGGGACCCATCCCGCCGGGCGGAGGCGCGAGTCGTCCACGCGGTGGGTGAGCCGGTCGACGACAGCCACTACACCGTCGATCCGGCTCGTCATACGCAGCGCGACCGGCTTCTCGCTCAGCCGCTCCACCTGGCCCGAGAGCGTGACCACGCCGTCCCGCACCTCCACCACGACGGACTGCGGTGCCAGCCACGGCGTGCCGTCGATCACCTCCTCCAGAACCGTGCGCCTGATCTCCTCGTCGGGGCGGAGGAAGACCTGGAGCAGGTCGCGCCGTGTGACGATGCCGACGAGGCGATCCTCCTCGTCCACCACCGGCAGCCGCTCGATTCCGTGCCGCGCCATGGTCCGCGCCGCGTCCGCGATGGTGCTCCCGGCGCGCACCGTGACCGCCGGGCTGGACATCAGGGCCCCGGCGTGCCGGGCCGCGGGCTTCCCGGTGCCGCGGCGGCCCCGGATGAGCCGGTTCAGCCGGGCGCGCAGGCGGTTCGTACGGCCGGCGGGCGCGGTCCGGCCGGCCGTACGGAGGAGATCGGTCCCGGAGACCACACCGATGACCTTGTCGTCGTCATCGAGCACCGGGAGCCCGCTGACGCGATGGACGGCGAGCAGCCGGGCGATCTCCTTGAACGAGGTGCCGGGCGCGGCGGTGACGACCTCGTTCGTCATCACGGTGCCCACCTTGGTGTGCTTCATCGTGTTCTCTCCTTCTGCGCTGTCCGGTGCGGTCGGGTGCCCCGAAGGTCCGGGGGTCCGGGGGCTCGGCTTCAGACTCCGACGCCTCGGCTGTCCGGTTCCAGGGACCGCCCGGACACGGCGGCGGGCCGACCGGCCCTGATCGGCCCGCGTCGCACCGTCCGCGTCGCGCACCGTCCGCAGGGTGCGGCTCCGCCGTACGGTCACGGCTCCGCCGGCCGCCCCGGGCCCCGCCCGCCCCAACAGGCCTTCGCCCCAGTGCCGTTCGGCCCACCGGGCAGGGCCGTCGGGCCGCAGCGGCGCGGCCCCCGGCGGCGGGAGATTGAAGCCGCGACAAAGCGACTGACACCGAAGCCGAAGCCGAAGCCGAACGACAAGACACCGGCACCGGCACCGGCACCGTTCCCGGCCCCTGAAAGCCCCCTGGATACCCCCTGAAAGGGATGACAGACATGGCAGTTCACCAGACGCCCCGCCACAACAGGTTCCGCTTCTCCGCGTCGCGGAGGGCCACGGCGGTCGTGCCGGCCGACGGGGTCCGGTCCGAGGCGGTGACGGGGCGGCTCGCCCAAGTCGCCGCCACGGCCCGCATCCTGATCGGATTCGTCTTCCTCTGGGCGTTCTTCGACAAGACCTTCGGCTGGGGTTACGCGACTCAGTCCTCCGGCGCCTGGATCGACGGCGGTTCACCCACCAAGGGCTTCCTCGGCGGTGTCTCCGCCGGACCGTTCCGGTCGGCCTTCAACTCCTGGGCCGGGGACACCTGGACCGACTGGCTGTTCATGCTGGGCATGCTCGGTATCGGCCTCGCGCTCACCTCCGGCGTCGCGCTGCGGCTCGCCGCCGCCGCGGGCACCGTGATGATGGCTCTGATGTGGGCCGCGGAGTGGCCGTTGGCCAGGCACCTCGCCGACGGATCGCCCAGCATGTCGTCGAACCCGGTCGTGGACTACCACGTCATGTACGCGGTCATCATGATCGTCCTCGCCGTCGCCGCCGCGGGCCGCACCTGGGGCCTCGGCAAGCTCTGGCAGGAACTGCCCTTCGTACAGCGCCACCGCTGGCTCGTCTGAGCCGTAGGCGGCACCGGCCGGGGCGCCTCACCGCGCCCCGGCCGCCTCGTCGTTCCGGCCGCGTCGCGAACGTACGTCAAGGGCGGCATGGGTGACCGCGGGTCAGGGCCGACCGGCCCTGGTACGGGTGGAGCGGTGCGGGCCAGGATGGAGCCGACCGGCGGGAGCGCACCATGAACCCCGGAGAACCCGGAGAACCCTGGAGGACGACGATGACCGACGACCGGGAATCCGCTCGGCAGCGGCCGATCCGGGTGCTGCTGCTCGATGATCACGAGGTGGTACGGCGCGGGGTACGCGATCTGCTCGACGCCGAGCCCGGCATCGCGGTCGTCGGCGAGGCCGGAACGGCTGAACAGGCCCTGGCCAGGGGCCCGGCGCTGCGCCCGGACGTGGCCGTCCTCGACGTACGGCTGCCGGACGGCGACGGCATCACGGTCTGCCGGGAGC
This sequence comes from Streptomyces sp. NPDC057617, assembly GCF_042800555.1. Lineage (NCBI taxonomy): Bacteria > Bacillati > Actinomycetota > Actinomycetes > Kitasatosporales > Streptomycetaceae > Streptomyces > Streptomyces sp. NPDC057617. Next base: position 281,740 of record NZ_JBHVGV010000002.1, read on the forward strand.
TGCGGTCGGCGATGCCCGGGCTGGCGTGTCTGATGCTCACGTCGTTCGATGACGACGACGCGCTCCTCGACGCGATCATGGCCGGAGCCGCGGGCTATGTGCTCAAGGAGATCAAGGGGTCCGCGCTCGTCTCCGCGGTCCGTACGGTCGCGTCCGGCCAGTCGATGCTCGACCCGGCCACCACGACGCGCCTGATGAACAGCCTGCGCGGGGAGGAGTCCGCGCCGGAGTCCGAACCGGGACTGCTGGACGGCCTCTCTCCGCGCGAGCGCGAGATCCTCGCCCTGATCGGCAAGGGACTGACCAACGCTCAGATCGGCAAGCGGCTCTATCTCTCGGAGAAGACGGTCAAGAACAACATCTCCCGCCTGCTGGCCAAGCTCGGTGTGGAGCGCCGCATCCAGGCGGCGGTCCTGGCGACGCGGGCCGCGCCGCAGGACTCGCCTCGCGACGAGCGCTGAGTACCGCTGAGAGCCCTCGTACCGGCCCCGGCCAGGGACGGTACGAGGGCTCTCAGCGGTCAGTGTTGAGGGGGCAGTGCTGAGGCGCGCCACGGCCGCCGCGGGGAACGCGCCGGCCGCCACACGGGCCCCTCAGAGGCCGCCGCCGCGACGCGTGCCGAGGTCCGAGGGAACAACCAGCACCGGGCAGCGGGAGCGGTGCAGCAGCGCGTGCGCCGTCTGGTCGTGCCGGACACCCCCGTTGCCGTGCCGGTGATGGGCGATGACGACAACACCCGCGTCCGCGGTGGCGGCGATCAGCTCGTCCAGGGACAGCCGGGGAGCCGTCCGGTCCGGCCGCCGGCCGGTGTCCCGCGCGGGCGCCGCCGTTCCCGTCGGCAGACCCGTGTCCGAAGACAAGTCCGCGCCGCCCGGGGCCCGCAGGGCCGCCGGAGGACACGGTCCCGGCGGTACGGGGAGCCGGTAGAGGGGCGTGTGGACGAACCGTACGCGCGTGCCCCGGCGTGCGGCTTCCTCGTCGGCGTAGACCGTCGCCTCGGCGTCCGCGTCCGTCTCGATGGCGAGCAGCACGTCGCCCGCCCCTGTGTGGTACGGGAGATGGCCCGCGCCGACGACCAGCAGCGGGCAGTGGATACGCTCCATCAGCCGGCGGGCCACCGACCGCGAGGCCAGTGCGGCGAGGCCGCCCAGGGCGCGGGTGCCGACCACGGTCAGCGCCGCCCGTCGGCCCTTCCTCGCCAGCGCTTCCGCCGGGTCGGCGTCGACGGCGGCGAGACGGACGCTCAGCCCGGGATGGCGGGCACGGACACGGGCGGCGGCCGTGGCCAGCACCGGCCCGGCCACGTCCAGTTCCGGAACGGCGTAGACGATCTCCAGCGGCACCGACCTGCGCACCGCCTCCTCGGCGGCCGCGTCCTGCGCGCGTGTCGAGATGATCGAACCGTCGGTCCCCACCACCACATGGCGCTCTGGCATGTGCCTTCCCCTCTCCTGCTGTTGCCGACCGGCCTGCGGACGGTCACGGGCATCAGCGTCCGTCCGCGAGCCGACCAGAGGCAGGGGCCGACCGGGACCCCACGCCCGGCGACCGGCCCTCGTGCGGGGCAGCCCGCGGCGGCGGACGGCGGCGGGCGGTGAACGCAGCGGCGGACGGCGAACGGTGGGCGTGGCGATTCCGTACGGGTCCGCCGTCCGGCAGTCGTACGCCCGGTCCCGGGGCGTACGCCCGGCCCCGACGCGCCGTAGAGGCACGGCCGGAACAGCGGGCACCCATGGCGTGGCGGTTCCGATACGGGCCGTCAGATACGCGCCGTACCAAGCCGTACCAAGCCGTACCGGGATGAGGGCGCCGGGCCGGTTCCGAGTGCCCGGTCAGCCCTTCGCGCAGTCGGCTGCCGCGTGAGGCAGGCGGTACGGCGACTCCAGGCGGTAGTCGCCCGCCTTCGGGACCGTCAGGCGCACCCACTCGCCCGCCCGTTCCACGCACGCGCCGCGGGCCCTGAGCCAGGGGGAGTAGGCGATCCGTACCGTCACCGAGCCGGGCCCCGGCATCCTTACGACCAGGTCCGCCGCGCTGCCGCCGGCCACCGAGGCGGGCGTAGAGACCAGGGGGACGGCGTTCCGTACGCGGTAGACGGTCCAGCCGTCGTCCTCGTACACCCGCTCCAGCCACTCCGGACCGCTTCTGACCAGCGCCGCCTCGGCTTCGGCCGGGCCGTCCGGCCGGCCGTGGTGCAGTACGACGAGGCCCACCGCCCAGCGGTCCAGCCAGGCGCGGTAGGCGGACTCGGCGAGGGGGCCCTCGGTGTCCTCGTAGAAGAGGCGCCCGCGCTCGACGTCGAGCTGACGGTTCCAGCCGCGGGCCATGGTGATGTACGGGGCGAGGATGTCGGCCTCGCGGTGGTTGCGGGCGGGGACGACCTCGACTCGGGTACGGTCCGCCCCCAGCCGGTCCAGGGCGGCGACCAGTCCGTCGGTGTGCGCGGCCCAGTACGGCACGGTGTTCGATACGACGAGGTCGTCCTCGGTCTTGTCGACCAGCCAGTTGGTGTTCACGGCGAGGGCGGCGGCGAGAACGAGATGCGGGAGCGCGCGCCAGGGCCGGGCCTTGAGGGCCTTCAGGGCGTCCGGCGCACTCGGCGCACCCGGCGTGCCCGGTGTGCTGCTCACACCCGGGGCGCGCGTCAGCAGGGCCGCCAGCAGCACCGGCGGTCCCGCCAGCCCCACCAGCCGCTCCACATTCGTACCGATCGGCGAGGCGACCAGAAAGGTCAGGACGACCCCGACGGCGTAGACGGCCGCGCCGTACCGCACCACCCGCCACCCGCGCGGCGCCGCCACGCACAGCGCCGCGCTCGCGACGAGCGGCATCCACAGCTTGCCGGGGCTCATGGGCTGCTCGCCCTGGAACGGGAAGAGGACGGTTATCGCGGCTATGACGACGAAGGGCGGCACGATCAGCGCCGCCCCCTTCGCCCACCGCCGGTCCAGCAGATACGCCGCGCCCGCCACGACGAGGAAGAGTGCGGCGACCGGGCTGGCGAGGCCGGTGAGCGCGGCGCAGAGGGCGGCCCACCACGGGCGGTGCCGGCCCTGAACACAGAGGACGGCGGTCAGCCCGATGGCCACCCCCAGCGCGAACGTCGTCCGACCCGACGCGACATTGCACCAGAGCGCCGCCGCCCCGAGCAGCGCGGGCCACAGCGGCCGCCGCACCCGCCGTACCGGCCGTACCCCCGCCCGTACGAACAGCACCCCCAGCACCCAGGTCCCGGCCAGCCCCGCCCCCACGGACACCGCTCTGACCCCCAGCCACGCCATGAGCGGCGGCGCCAGCACGCTGTAGTTGGCGGTGTGCGTACCCCCGTACCAGCCGAGGTTGTACGCGGACCCCGGATGCCGCGCGACGAACCCGGCCCAGGCGAACTGGGCCGCCAGGTCACCACCCCCGGTGGCGAGCAGGACGGCCCACAGCACATAGAACGGCACGGCGACCCCAACAGCGACAACCGGCCCCCGCCACCGGTCCCACCCGCCCGCCGGCCTGTCGTCGCCACCACCACCAACCGGCCGCGCCCGGGTCACCGCACTGGTCCACATCCGCCCCAGACTAGGGCGTGCCTTTTGGATCTTGCCTGGGCCGTCCTCCGCCCCGCGATTGCCGGCGAGGTACACCGCGTGCTCCGCCTCCAGGTCCACCACCGTGAACTCCTGCCAGACGTCCGGGTGTACGGGGCGTACGGGGGCCGAAGGCGCTGGATGGAAACCCCGAAAGGGGAGGTCGACGAGCCGGGGTGGCGGCCGGCCGAAGGCGGTCAGGTGGCGTCCGTACCGGTCCTCCGGCGGCGTACGACGTACACGGCACCCGCGCCGAGCGCGACGGCCGCGCCGCCCGTGAGACCGATCAGCGGGAGCGCGGAGGACGAGCCGGTGTGGGCCAGGTCGCCGGTAGGCGCGGTGGGTGCGGTGGGCGTGGGGGCCGGGTCGGCGGATGCCGTACCGCCGGTCTGCGGCGTGGGCTCGCTGCTGCTCGGCGGCTCGGACCCGCCTCCGTCACCGGTTTCCGTTCCGGGCTTGAAGATGTTGTAGAACCAGACGTCCCCGTACTTGCAGATGCCCTCGCCGTCGGGGCCGAAGACTTGGAGGTCGAGATAGCCGGTCCCGACGGGCACGGTTTCCAGCTCGGGCCAACTGCCGTAGGGGAAGTCCTTTTCGACTCTCATGCGGAGCTGGAGAGTCACGGTCTTGCGGGGGGCTATGTCGATGGGCGGCAGCGGGCCCTCCGTCTCGTCCGTGTCCCAGGGGATCTCCGCCCAGGTGCGGGACTGCGTGTCCCACCGCTGGATGGTGACGTATTCCTGCAGGTTCGCGGGAAAGTCGGGCACCACGTCGTACGCGTGTTTCTCCACCTTGACCGTGATGTCCCGCAGAGCGGTGTCGGAGACGTTCTCCAGCTTGGCCGTGAGGCCGTGCCAGCCGCCGCCCACATTGAAGCGGCTGGTCTCGCCGGACACGGTGGCGGACAGGAAGTCGTCGACCGGCTTGTCCGGGCACCTGCGCGAATCCCTGGGCGACGGCGAGTCGGAGGCCGGCGGCGATGACGGGGACGGGGAAGAGGACGTGGGCGATGCCGGAGAGGCGCTGGGCGAGGGGGACTCGGAAGCGGGAGCGGAGACGGATACGGACGGGGACGCGGACGGTGTCGGGGACTCGGGGGACTCGCTCACGGCCGGAGCGGACGGTGTCGGCGATTCGGTGGCGGACGCGGTGGCTCCGGTCAGTAACGCCGCCGGGATCAGCGCGGCGGCGATCGCCAGAGCAGGACGGGATCTCATCGACTAGTCCTCTAGTCCTCGGGTAAAGGAAACAGGATCCTTCCGCGTCCCCGCACACGGGGACTGCGAATATCTGCGGACACCTGTGTGACCCCTCCGGCGCACCGATGGTTGTAGCCGATGGCGACCGGCTGCCGCCCTGACACTCAGGTGTCGCCGTCGAACCCGAACGGTGCGCAAGGCGGGGAACTTTGCCGGAACCACCCACCCCGCCACCGACGTCTGTCGCCAACATGAGCGGACATCCACGGGACAGCGGACATCCACCGGACCAGGACATGAGCAGCCCTTCAGACACCATCGGCTACGGCGCCGGGTGTCTCCTTGCCGGTCTCGGCGCAGCGACTGCGGCCCTTGCGTGGGCACCGCGGGCCGCTGTCAGTGTCGATGGTGGGTTCGAGGGCCATGCCCGTGATCTGAGCGTGCTCTACGTCGACCTGCCGCTCGTACTGCTGGGCGGTGCTCTGGTTCCGCTTCTGGTGTGGGCGCTGATCACCCGCTGGGTGGGCCGGCCCTGGGTTGCGGTACTCGCCGCCGTGGCCGCGCTCGCCGTTGGGGTGTGGGGACTTCTGGAGTGGTGGACTCCGCAGCGGGGACCACACCCGGACTCCGGCGGCAACGCCTCAGCCACGTCTCGGTTCATCGTGTCCACGGCGTGAAGTCTCCCCGTGAGATCCGACGGGAGGTTCTGGCCGCTCCGTACTGAGGGGCGATTGCCAGGTGCGGTCGTGGTCAATGACGAGGTGGGGCCGGCTCGCCGTCAGAATGCAGCGGGAGTTTGGAACTGCCCGCTGGCCGGCGGGACGTCGGCAGGTCTCGGGAGCGCCGGATCGGGGAGAAGAGCAGGATCAGCGCGGCGAGCGGGACCCCCGCAGTCGTGACGGCCATGGCGGTGCGGAGGCCGAGTGCGGTTCCGAGCGCGCCGCCGAGCAGTGCTCCGACGGGGATCGTTCCGTAGCTGAGGAATGCTGTGCTTGCGGTGAGGCGACCGAGGAGATCCGGCGGGCAGTAGCGTTGCTGGAAGCTCGCCTTGATGATGTTGCCGGCCACGACGCCCGCGGAGACGCTGAAGCCGCCTGCCGCGAAGAGCAGGATCCCGGCTCCGCCGACGGTCAGCGGGATGAGCAGAGCGAGCATGGGAAGTCCCAGTTCGAACAGCAGTGTCGCGCGGGCCGTGCCGATCCGGTGGGCGACCCGGCGTGCGGCGAATGCCCCGGCAACGCCTCCTGCACTGGTAGCCGCGATGAGCGCGCCGACCGTCCCCGGGGTCAGGCCGACGCTCCGGACCAGGAAGACCACCTGGATCGACTGGTATCCCATCAGGGCCAGGTTGGAGGCGGCTCCGAAGAGTGTGAGCGTACGGAACCAGGGGTCGTCGGCGATCAGCCGCAGGCCTTCGCGGACTTCGCTGACCAGTGATGGGGAGCGATGTCCGGTTCTGGTGACGCGTGGCTCGCGGTGCCGGATGCCTGTGAGGCAGAGCAGGGAGACGAGGAATGTCGCGGCGTTGGCGAACATTCCGTTCACCGCACCTGCCAACTGTGCGATCAGGCCGCCACCACCGAGCCCGGCAATCTGCGCGGCGGACGCGCTGCCGTGCAGTTTGGCGTTGCCCTCGGGCTGGTCATCGGGTTCGAGAAGGCTGGGAAGATAGGCGCTGTAGGCGGTCTGGAAGAACACCGCTGCCGTACCCGTCAGCAGGGCGACGGCCAGCAGTAGTCCGACACTCAACCAGCCGGACCATGCGGCGACCGGGACGGCGGCGAAGAGTGAGAGGGAGACCGCGGCAGCGGTCAGCATGATCGGTCTGCGCCGTAGCCGGTCCACCCAGACCCCGACCGGGAGACCGATGATCAGCCAAGGGGCCCAGGTGGCGGCGCTCAGCAGGCCGACCTCGAACGTGCCGGCGTGCAAGGTCGAGACGGCAACCAGCGGCATCGTCACCCCGGTGACGGACGCGCCGAACTTGCCGGCGGTCTCGCCGCACCAGAGCAGGCGGAAATCGCGGTGGCGGCGCAGGAGGCCACCGCGTATGCCATGGTTCACGCGGTGCCGCGTTCCTTGCGGGGGAAGGACTGGAGCTGCACGACGACAGGGAGCGCGTCCGGGGCGGGCTCGGCGTCCGGCGCAGGGGTGTGGCGGGCGATCACAGCCATCAGCTCCGCGTTGAGCGCCTCCAGCTGATTGGGGGTCATCCGCAGGTCACTCCAGTCCGAGACGGTGCCGGCGCTCCGCCACCTGTCGTCCCAGTCCTCGCTGATGTAGTTCACGACCCGGCTGAAGTACTGCTGCACCAGTTGGTGCAGGTAGACCGACAGCGCGCCCCGGGTGTCGGGATCGTCGCGGAAATCGGCGGTGTTCAGCTCATTCGTGACGCCGACCCTTCTCCACCAGCGCTCGCGTTTCGTGCCCCGTCCGGTCTCCTCCTCGATGAAGCCGTGCTCGGCGAGGTGGCGCAAGTGCCAACTGATGGTGCCGGTGTTCTCCCCGAGGCGTTCGGCGAGCCCGGTGGCGGTGGCGGGGCCGTCCAGACTGAGCAGTTCAAAGATGTTCATCCGCAGCGGATGGGCCAGCCCCCGCAGGCTGCGCGCATCGATGCGCCGGACGGGCTTGGCGGGCCGTGGTGTGCGCTCGGTTTCGTCGGACATGCCGGCAGCGTATGTTGCAGAGTCCTCTCTGCATAGGATTCTCTGCAGAGAGGACTCTGCAAGTTTTCACCGCTGCTTTGCCGGGGCTCCTTCCCGTACGACCCGACCACCGTCCAACTCCAGCCTTCTGCCCGGGAAGCCCGTGCGGAAGCGGCGGTCGTGGGAGACCACTACCACCGCGCCCTCGTATGTGCGCAGTGCCTTCTCCAGTTCCTCGACCAGGCTGAGTGCGAGGTGGTTCGTCGGCTCGTCGAGGATCAGGAGGGCGGCGGGGCGGGTTACCAGGCGGGCCAGTTCCAGTCTGCGGCGCTGGCCGACCGAGAGGGCGGCGACCGGGACGGGCAGGTCGTCGTCGCGGAACAGGCCGAGGGCCAGCAGGTCGTCCGCGTGGTCCTCGGGCATGCCGGGGCGGCCCGCCGCGAAGGCGGAGAGCAGGGGCAACCGGGAGGATACGGCGGGGAGTTCCTGCGCCAGGTAGCCGGTGGGCACGGGCCGCAGTACGGAACCGCTGTCCGGCCGCAGCTCCCCGGCCAGCACCCGCAGAAGCGTGCTCTTGCCCGCCCCGTTCGCGCCGGTCACCAGGACCCGTTCGCCGGACCGTACCCGCAGGTGAGCGACCCGTAGCCGGTCACCGACGACGACATCGTCCAGTCCGGCCGCGAGGTCGTCCGCCTCGCCCTGTTCGGGACCGGCCAGCGTCGGCCGGAACCTCAGCGGCTCCGGTGGTGCCGGGACCGGCTCCTGCCGCAGCCGCCACAGTCGCTCCCTCGCCGCCCTCACCTGGCCCGACAGCTTCGTCTCGTGCGAGCGGCGGTGTTTGCCGAAGCCCTGGCGGGGGTCCTTGCCCGTGCTCGCCAGCCGTTGCCCGGCCGCCGCGACCAGCTCCTCCGTACGGGCCACCTCGGCCACCCACTCCAGGTGGTCCAGCCGCCACCGGTTGCGGGCCGCCGCCTTCGCCGTACGGTAGCCGCGCCAGCCGTCGCCGTACCGCGTCACCGCCCGCGTATCCCGGTCCACCTCAAGGATCGTCGTCGCGATCCGCTCCAGGAACGCCCGGTCGTGGGTGACCGCCACCACCGTCCCGCGGTGCGCCCTGAGGTGGTCCTCCAGCCAGGTGGTGGCCTGGAGGTCGAGATGGTTGGTGGGCTCGTCGAGCAGCAGCAGTTCGGGCGCCGACGCCAGTACGCAGGCCAGCGCGAGCCGGGACTGCTCCCCGCCGGAGAGCGACCGGAGCAGCCGGCCGCGGCCGATCCGGGCGAGCCCGAGACCGTGCAGCGCGGCATCGACCCGGGCGTCGGCCTGATAGCCGCCGCGCTCCTCGTACACCGTCAACAGCTCACCGTACGCGGCCAGTTCGGCGTCCCCGGCCTCGCCGAGCGCCGCCTCGGCCGCGCGCAGCCGCCGCTCCAGCTCGCGCAGTTCGGCGAGGGCCGCGTCGACGGCGTCCTGGACGGTGTGGGCCGGACCGAGGCCGAGGGTCTCGTCGAGAGTCTGGGCGAGATGGCCGACACCGCCGGGGAAACGGACGGTGATCTCACCGCCGTCAGGGCGCTCGGCCCCGGCCAGCAGCCGCAGCAGGGTCGACTTGCCGGAGCCGTTCTCCCCGATGACTCCGGCCTTCTCGCCGGGGCGTACGGTCAGCGACACCAGGTCGAGGACCGACCGGTCGCCGTACGCCTTGGAAACATCCTTCATCGCCAATTGGGCGCGCTCGCGCATTGCTACTTCCTGTCAGGTGACATGCCCTGACCGCGCGGGCACCCGTCTGTGCGCGGGCCGCGTCGGGTCAGGGCTGGATTCCGGGGGACCTGGGGAGCAGGTCCGGAATCACAGGAAGTAGTAGTGCGCGAACATGCCGTCGAGTGTAGCCGGGCCGCGCGGAGGCGGCCCGGCTGTTTTCCGCGCGGGCGGCGGTACGGGGGTACGACCGGGGGCGGTACGGACGTACGGCCTGCGGCATTACGGGCGTACGGCCCGCAGCGTCGTGAGGTCGCGAGTGGCTGCCTTCGTACGAGCCGCGGTGTTACGGACGTACGAGCCGCCGCGTCGCGAACGGCTGTCTTACGGAGGCACGGAGGCGCAGGCTACGAGGCGTTGCCCACGAGCTGGACCGGCCCGTTCAGCGTGTTCGGGGTGCAGCCGGGGCCCGACAGCGTCAGCCGTTCCTTCGTGTTGACGACGGACAGCGGCCCGGTCAGCGATATCCCGCACAGTTCGACGACCCGCGCGCCCACCGCCTGCACCGGACCCGTGATGTCCGCGCCCTTCGCGACCAGCCCGGCGCCCGCGCGGACCACGACCGGCCCGGTGACCCGGGTGCCGTCGAGACAGGTGACTCCGGCGGAGATGACCAGCGGGCCGGTGTGGGTGCCGGTCAGTGTGTTCGTACAGGCCGGCGAGGCCGGAACGCGGCTCCGGAAGTCCAGCGCGTATGCGAGCTTGCCGGGCTTGTCGTCGGAGATCGGCGCGCTGAGCTTCCCGAACTCGCCGCCGGTCGGCTTCTTCCCGTTGTTCCACTCGGCCATCCGGCCCAGCTCGTCGGCGGTGCGGCCGTCGGCGATGACGGTGTCGCCGGGGGTCGCCGACATGGCCTCGGAGGCCTTGCGGACGGCGGCCAGGTAGGGCGCGGGGCTGCTCAGGTCGTACGTACCGAGGTCCACGCGGTCCCGCAGCCAGGTGCCCCAGAGGAACTCCAGGTACTCGGCCGCGTCGGCGGGCGCCTGGTAGCCGATGTCGCGCGTGAAGTAGACGAGGCTGCGGTAGCGGTCGTCATGGAAGTTGGCGAGGCCGAGGCGCTTGGGGAGCTGGTCGACGGTGATGGGGCGGTTGTTCTCGTCGCGCAGCCAGACCCACTTCCGGTCCTGCATGGTCTGCCAGAAGGCGGCGGGGGAGAGGTCGCTGAGATTGCCGGTGACGCGCAGCCGGATGTGCATGGCGGGGCCGCCGTCGGGGGTCTCCAGGAACGACGTCAGGGTGTGGTGCCCGTCGGTCAGATAGAGCTTGCCGCCGGGGCCGATGACGACGGTCTTCATCTGGGCGCGCGTCTCGTCGGTCTCCTCGCCGAGCGGGACGGTGCAGGTGAAGCTCGACGGGTCGGAGAGACGGGCGCCCGGTTCGACGGTGTCCGCCTCCTCCTGCCCGTTGGTCTCGCACCAGTCGTCGAAGCGCTTGTTGAAGTCGCCGTTCTGCTCGTCCTTGGGGCTGCTGTAGCGGCCGAGCTTGTAGTAGATCTGGTCGAAGCCGATGGCGGGCTGGGTGGGGATGAGCTGATCCAGCGTCACATCGAGCAGATCGCCGGGCTGGGCGCAGAGGGCGGCGTTCGTGGCTGCGCCCTTGGCGGCGTTGGTGGCGTTGGCGGCGTTGGCGGCGTTGGTGGAGTTCTTGGTTGCGTTCTTGGCGACGGCGCAGTTCGGCTTCGCGACCGCGCCGGCCGGGCCGCCGTCCACGACGACCCCACCGAGCGCGAGCGCGCCCACGGCGAGCCCGGCGCCTGCCCCGCGCAGCGCGGCACGGGCCCGGGACGGGGACTGCGTACGGGATGAGCCGGTCATACGGTCTCCAGGTGAGGCGGACGGACACTGATGCGAGGGCACAGAAGGCCGTGCGTATCCACTCATCTTTTCCGCACCGCCGGGGCGACTTTCGGTGAACGTGCGGGTGTCGGCAGGGTGAACGGTGGTGGCGTTGGAGTACCGGACGCGCGCTCGACCGGTGCTCAGCCTGCCGCTCGACGGGCCGTCAGCGGCGCGACCCGGCAAGGGCGTACAGCAGCCCGCCGCCAACGGTGAGTACGGCCGAGGTCCAGGTGGCGGCGGCGGTGTCCGCCGGCTGGAGCAGCCAGGTTCCGATCCGGGCGGGCAGGTCCCCGGAGGACGGTACGAAGAACGCCGCCAGGCACCAGCCGAACGGCGCCATCCAGGCATGCCGTCCGCCCCACACCGCCGCCGCGCCCGCGGCGAGCCCCGCCAGCCCCGCACTGTTCCGTACGGCGTACCCCACCGACAACTCCCCGCCGCCCGGCGCCTCCAGCACCGACAACGCGGCGAGCACCAGCAGAACCCCCGCACCGACCGCGCCGATCCCGACGACATGCGCGGCCCGCCGAAGCCCCCACCGAATCGCGGCCGTCCGGTCGAGCGCGGGATCCTGACCGCTGAGCCCCACCGCCCCGACCGCCACAACGGCGGTGAGCAGCAGGGCCCCCATCCGGGGATCCCCGGCCGCCCCGCCTGGGACAACTGCCCATATGGCACAGGCGCTGAGGAGTACGGCGAGCAGGGACCCGGGGATCAGCCGCGAACGCGCGTACAGGCGTAGCCAGCGACCCGGACCGGGCCGCTTGAAAGCGCCCGAATCCTGGCTTACGGCTGCCGCCCCCAGGGCCGGGGCCAGGAGCCGCGGCCCGGCGGGCCTCGGTCGTACGGGCGGCGCCGACGCCCTGCCGGCGCTGTCCCGTGCCGGTTGCCCGGCAGAGGCAGGCCGTCCGCCCGCGGCCGGATCGCTGTCCCCGGCTCGGTCCAGGCCTGGTGACCGTGCTTCGGTCGGTGTGCGTGCTTCGGCCGGTGACTGTTCGCCAGCCGGTATCCGTGCTTCGGCCGGTGTCCGCTCGCCGCCCGGTGTCCGTTCGCTGGCCGGTGTCCGCTCGCCGCCCGGTGTCCGCTCCCCGCTCGGTGTCCGTTCGCCGACCGGCGTCCGTTCTTCGGCCGGTATCCGTGCTCCGGCCGAAGGTTGGACATCGCCCAATCCCGGGTGCTCGCCGGTGGCCTGGGGCCCGGCCGAGGATGGCCCGGCGCTGTTAGGCGTGAATCCGGTCCCGGACCCCGAGGGCCCGCCGGGTGCCCGCCGCCCGGCCGCGGGCCCGGTGTTGTCGGGCCTCCGGCCCTCCCCGGGCCCCGGCCGGTCCTCCGTTGTCTCGTCTCTCACCCTCGCGCGCCGTTCCTCAGGATCGTCAGCAGGTCACCCTCGCAGGCCAGCGATGCCGTCCGCAGTGCCGCGACGCGCTCCCGCTGCTCGTCGGCCGGCAGCGCGCGCAGCGCCGTCCAGGCCGGGCCGGCCAAGGCGTCCGCTGCCGCGCGTTGGTCGCCCGCGCCGGGGAGGGGCTTCAGGTCACCCGTGAACCAGGCCGCGGCGACCGTACGGGCGGCGAGTTCCCGTACCGCCTTCTCCGGGTCGTACACCTTGCGCTCCTCCTCCGTCGGGTAGGTCCTGAGCGGGACAACGCACGGCCCCGTACCGGCACCCGCCAGCACCGCGCGGAGAGTCTCGTCCCTCGTGGCGCCGCTGAGCGCCTGCGCCTCGAAGTCGACGGGGACGAAACCGGCGGGCTGCGGCGGCGCCTGCGGCCGCCACGTGCCGAGCGGCCACGCGGGGACCGTCTCGCGCACCGCGGACGGCGGGTCCGGCAGCCCGGCCAGCAGCCGCAGTGCCTCCTCCCCAGGGCCCTCGGGCCCGGCGAGCGCGGCCAGTTCCCGTTCGTGCGTCCGCGTCACACACACCCGCCCCTCGCACACCAGCGCCGTCGCCGCCTCGTCGATGACGTAGTCGCGGTCGTGCGAGGCCGGCAGCAGCGGCACTCCCACCGCCGCACCCACCACCAGCGGCACCAGCGCCAGCAGCCGCGCCCGCGCCCGTCCCGCCATCAGCAGCAGGAACCCCGTCCCCGCCAGGCCCAGCAGCCACACCGTCTGCCCGGCGTTGACCCGCCACGCCACCGTCAGGAACGTGCTGTGCACCTCGGCCAGCGACGGCGACAGCAGCACGATCCGGTTCGGGAACAGGTCCTTGGTGACCGCGTCATGAACGAGTACGACCGACATCAGCGTCGTGATCGCCAGTGCGGGCGGCGTCAGCGCGGACGGTACGGTCCTCGCGATCCCCATCCCCAGCCAGGCCGCCGCGACCAGCGCCAGCGCCCCGACCGCCACGATCGGCAGCCAGCGGAGATGCGCGTACCCGTCGTTGCCGATCACCTGGACCCCTCCGTAGAGGAACACCAGCAGATAGGCGGTGGCGAGGGCCAGCCCCAGCGCGGCGGCGGTCCAGGCCGCGCGCTGCCAGGGCGGACGCGGGGTGGTGGCGAGGAGTTCCGTCATACGGGAACGGCGGTCCCGCAGCCCCTGTACGGCCCCGGCCGCCATGGCCGACGGCCACAGGAACACCATGAGATACCGCTCCCACCAGGCGGCGGACGTCCACTGCTCGGTCCATGCCTCGGCGCCCGCTCCCCACGGCCCCTTGCTGAACAACTGGAGCAGCGCGACCGAGCCGAGCAGGAGCAGCAGCCCCGTCCACAGGCCGGTGGAGCGCCGGAGTTCGATCCGCAGGATCCGGCCCCGGCCCCGGCCCGGGTTCTTGGGCCGGGCTTTCGGGACCGGGCCCTGGGGGTTCTGGCCGTCGGGCGCCTGGCCGTCGGGCGCCTGGCCCGCGGGTCGGCCGTCCGCACCCGCCTCGCGTGCCGCCCCGACCCCACGTGTCCCGTCCGCCTCCCACGTCCCTTCCATGCCTCGCGCCCCTTCCGTATCCCGCATCCTGTCCGCCCCCCGAGTCCCTTCCGTGTCCCGCGTCCTGGCCGTGTCCCGGGCCCCGTCCGCCTCGTGTGCCGGTTTCACCAGGCACCGCCCCTGCCCCGCTCCGGCCGCATCAGCAGCGCCGCGTACCCCCGTTCGATCGGACTGTCCCCCGGGTCCTCCGGCCCGCCCGCGTCCGCCAGTTGGCCCGGCGTCCCGCTGAACACCGTCCGTCCGTCGGCCATGAGCGTCACATCCGTACACGCCGCCGCGACGTCCTCGACGAGATGCGTGGACACCACGACACACGCGTCTGCGCCGAGTTGGTGGAGCAGTTCGCGGAACCGCAGCCGCTGCGCCGGGTCGAGACCCGCCGTCGGCTCGTCGAGCAGCAGGATCCGCGGGTCGTTGACGATCGCCTGCGCGATCCCCGCCCGCCGCACCATCCCGCCCGACAGCGTCTTCATCCGCGCGTCAGCCCGGTCGGCGAGCCCCACGCGCTCGACCGCCTGCTGCACCGCGCCCGGTATCCGCGCCGCCGGAACCTCCTTGAGCCACGCCATGTACTCGACGAACTCCCGTACGGTGAACCGCCGGTAGTACCCGAACTCCTGTGGCAGATAGCCGATCCGCCGCCGCAGTTCCCGCCGCCCGCCGTGCGCCCCGGCAGGAGCGCCGAGCAACTCCAGCGACCCGGCGGCCGGCCGCAGTACGGTGGCGAGCGCGCGGATCAGGGTCGTCTTCCCGGCGCCGTTGGGGCCGAGCAGACCGTGCACGCCGGTGCCGAGGGCCAGGTCCAGGCCGTCGACGGCCATGGTATGGGCCCCGGCCCGTACCTTCAGTCCTTCGGCGTGGATCTCCCAGGCGTAGGGGGTGGGCGCCACTTCGGCCGCCGTCACAGCGCGCATCATGTGGTCACTTCCTCGGTCATCGTTGATGGCCTTTCGTTTCGAGTGCGTGTGTATGTGCGTGGGTACGTGCGTGTGTGAGCGCATGCGTGCCTGCACGCGTGAGTACGTGTGTGCGTGTGCGTGCGTACGGTTCGGTTGGGTTCGGTTCACGGCCGTACGGAAATGTCGGCGCCGGGGCGTCGGCGCCCGGCCTCAGCGGCGCGCCCCCACCACCGCGTACGCCCCCCTCCGCGCGAACACCACCGCCGCCCCCAGCACCAGCACCGCCCCCCACACCGGCAGCGCCTCCGTCCGGAGCAGGACCGGTGTACCGCTCGCCGCCACCGTCGGCGCCACGATCACCGCCGCCCACACCCCCACCAGCCCGGCCGCCGCCCGGGTCACCCCGACCAGCCCGCCGAACGCGAGCGTCCCCGTCGTGAACGCCAGGCAGGGCAGCAGCCATTGGGCGACCGTCGTACCGGTGATCCACCCCGCCACCCCCAGCAGCGAGATCACCACGACCAGCACGGAGGTCGTGCGCCGGAGCACCAGCGGGAGCCCGGCGCGCGGTGTCGCCATGGTGAGTTCGTACGCCGGATCGAGCCCCCGCGCCCAGGCCGCCGCGACACCCAGCACGGGCAGAACAGGAGCCATGAGCAGTACGAACGAGATCCGCTGTCCGCTCGTCCAGTCCAGGAACACCGCGAAGAGCGTGACGAAGACCGTCATGCACACCCACGGCACCATCACCGGCGACGCCCAGGCCGACAGCGTCAGCGCCCAGCGCCGGCGCGCGGGCATCGGCGCGGTCACGGGCAGCAGGGGCGCCAGTTCCGACCAGACGCCGTCGACCAGCGCGGTTACGGCAGGAGCGGCGGCCGGCGCGAGGTCGGCGAGCCGGGCGCGGCACACCGCACACGACTCCAGATGGGCTTCGAGCGCCCAGACCTCGTTGTCAGGAATCGCCGAATCGCCGTGCGCGTAGCGGGAGATGAGCCGCTCGGAGGCATGGTGCGCGGGCGCCGGGCCCGTACCCGTACCGGAGGCCGGACTCGTACCCGTACCCCTGCCCCAACGCTTGCGATTGCTCATGAAAGTGCCTCCCGCATGGCTTGCCGTGCCCGGCGGGCGCGGGTCTTGACAGTGCCCTCAGGCAGGCCGAGCAGCACGGCGGTCTCCCGTACGGTGAGCCCGTCGAGCACCATGGCCCGCAGTACGTCGCTCAGTTCGGGCGCGAGCCGCCGCAACGCGTCGCCGACCTCGCCGTCGACACTCGCCGCCAGCACCTCGTCCTCGGCGGCCGGCGCGGTAGTACGTACACTCCCGCCGGCCACCGCCTCGGGCAGCCGCGCGTGGTGCGCCCGCCGCCGGAACGCGTCGACGAGCCGCCGCGCCGCAATCGTCCACAGCCACCCGACGGCCGTACCGCCCACCGCCGCCCCCGCGAACGCGCTCGCCGCGCGCCACACCGCGAGATACGTCTCCTGCATGACCTCGGCGACGATCTGCTCGTCCGCGCACCGCCGCCGCAGCCGTACGGCCAGCCAGGGGGCGGTACGCCGGTACAGCTCCTCGAACGCGGCGCGGTCGCCCTTGGCGACGAGCCGGACGAGGCCTTCCTCGTCCAGCTCGTCGAGCGCGAGTGCCGCGAGTGTTCTCCTGCGTGATCCCACACCGGCAAGACGCGCGGCGGGGCGGCCAGGTTTTCGTGGGGGTGTGGGCTGCGTCACATGGGCGGTGGTACGGGAGTCTCGTCGAGCTGGACCACGATTTCAGGCACCTGCGCCCGCGCCACCGCCAGGTTGTGCCTCACGCGATCCTCCCCGCGCGAGTCACCCAGGGCACGGCGGGTGGACATGCACATCGCCGTTGATCGCCCCGGGAGGTACGGGACCGGCTCCGGGCACGGGCGCCCCCGCAGCCGTGGGCGCCGCCGCGTGCTCGCGCGCTGCTCCGGGCCGCCCCGCCCCGGGCGCGGCGGCCGGTGGGGGTGCAGGAGCCGCCTCGGGCTCGGGTGCGGGATGCCCCGCATCCCGTCCATTCCCTTGCGCGGCGCCGTCCACCTGTCCGCTTCCCCCATGCAGATGCTGTCGGTCGGTTACAACCAACAGGCTAGTACCGCCACCGCAGTTGATGTGGCAGGCGGCGCGCCGTACCGCTCGTACGGCACCGGCCACGAGATGGGAAGCGGCATGTCACCGCGTCGGTACGGGCGTCACAGCGTCGTCAGTACGACTGCGGCGAACGACATGACGACCACCGACATGGCGCAGAACGCGAGGTGTGAGCGCGGGTAGTCGTACCTCTCGCGTGTCACACCCTCGTCGATCTCGTGGGCCCACATCGTGAACAGCCTGCGGGTCGGGAACATCCCGATCGTCAGTCCGATGAGGGCGAACGAAAGCACGATGAGCATGGAGGCCAGTGTGAAGCCCTGTGCCCGGCCGACAGCGAGCATGCCGGATCCGCACAGTATCCAGATGAAGGGATAGCCCATCCGGAACTTCCGTAGAGGTATCCATAGCGCCATGGCGGACGAGTGGACCACGATGGCCGCCGCGGCCATCAGCCACAGCCACACGGTGGGAACGGACGCGAGCATGAACGCATCGTGGCACGTGACTGCGCCGCATTTCACTGCCGGGATCAGGCAGTCTTCACGGCGCGGCGCTGCATTGCCCTGACACGCCCTTGCAGGAAACCGCAGGGATCCGGAAACGTCCCGGCACCACACCCCGCATCGCCCGCAAGGGCACCGACTCCCTGGCCTTCACCAGCATCGCGTGCGCTCTCATCCGCCGGCGCCGGCCAACCGCATGAGACGGCCTGTACGTGATGTGGCTACGCCGGGCCCTGGTAGGGGGTGAACGAGGCCCTGAGTTCGGCCTCGTTGGGCTCCTTCGCGTCCTCGACACTGACGAAGTGCCTGGTGATCTCGCCGAACTGCAGGAAACCCTGGACATGCATGTCGTACCAGCGGCCCTCGACCTGCACGACCTGCTCGAACTTGACCTCTTCCAGCTCGACTGTGTCTTCCTGCGAGGGGCCCACGTTGGGCGTCTCGTGATGCTGGAATTTCAGCGGGCCGACGGTGCGCCTGTCCTTGTTCCCGAAGGCCACGGTGATGGTGAGTTCCGCGGTGAACATCGGGTTCGGCGGCATGGGGATCACGTGGTTGTAGTGCTTGAAGGAGCCGATCACGCTCGGGGTGCCGTCGAGCGCGACCTGGGTGGAGGCACCCTCGAAGACGTAAGCGCTCTTCACGTCGTCCGCGACGTCGCCCCAGGCGAGGCGCTTGGTCTGCAGACCGCTGAACTGTGAAGCGTCCACGTCGACACCCGTCCAGACGCCGCTGCTGAGGACATTGACCATGCCAGGAGTGCTCCTTCCCCGGGTTTGACCCGGTGAACTTTCCATCGGACTGGGGCAGTCGGTAACGCAGCCCTGACGCACCGTAAGCGGAGGCGCAGGGTGACCTAAATGTGAAATTGAGACAGATACGGCGCCGGATCCCGCTTGCGCCCGGGATTCGCCTTTGGTCGGCACGCGGCGCATGGATGTACCCGGCTGATCCGAGCCGGGTCGGCGGTCCGGGTGCTGATCGCTCTGCTGGGACTGGGCTGACGATTGCTCTGTCACGTTGCTTTCTGTAATGGATTAATTACGGAAAGGAAGGCGGATGCGTACGCTCCAACTGGGGCTACGGCTCGACAAGTCCCGTGTCACGTCGAACCCATCACGGAGGACGACATGTTCAACCACTCGGATCGACTCCCGACCAGTTCCCCACTGCCCCAGGGGCACGCAACGCCTGTGCCGTGGGGACTCCGGAGGATGGCCCCGTACCCAGCCATGGCCCCCGGCTACGCGCGGGCCGAGATCGATCCCACATCGCAGACCGCCCGCTACTTCGACCGTGACGGCCAGGGCATGGAGATGCCCGCACACGGCACCAGCACCGGCACCAACCCGGCCACCAACACCGGCAACCCGTCGGACGGGTCCGGGCCCGGCGGCTCCGGTGGCGGTGACCAGGACACCGGGAACGACAGCGACCAATGACCGACGTCGGCCCGGTGCTGGTCGTCACCATGATTGACGACCCTACGGCCGACTTGGTGATCAACGAGCTGCATGACCGGGGTGTCCCGGTCATGCGCCTCGACTCCGGGGACTTCCCTGCCACCTTGTCGGTCGCAGCCACGATCACTGAAGAGGGCATCAGCGGCACCCTGTTCACTCCGACCCGGATCGCAGACCTCTCGCAGGTCCGCTCTCTCTACTACCGGCGTCCTTCCGGATTCGCCTTCCCGCACCTCAACGAACAGGACGCGCGGTTCGCGGTCACGCAGGCCCGTTATGGGCTCGGTGGCATCCTCGCGTCCCTGCCCGGCTGCCTGTACGTCAACCATCCCCACCGCATCGGGGACGCCGAGTTCAAACCTTCTGGGCTCGCCGCCGCGGTGCAGTGTGGCTTCAAAATCCCCCACACGATGGTCACCTCCGACCCCATGGCGGCGAAGAAGTTCGTCAAGGACCACGGCCCCGCCGTCTACAAGCCCCTCTCCACCCCGTTGTACCGAGTGGACGGGGTGTCCTGCACTGTGGAGGTCGGCGAGGTCACCGCTGACCAGCTCGATGAGCGAGTGGCCGGCACCGTTCATCTCTTCCAACGGCTCGTTGACAAGGTCGCCGACGTGCGAGTTACGGCCATCGGCGACCAGGTCTTCCCCGTCCGCATCGACTCCGGTCTTCTGGACTGGCGGACCGACTACGCCAAACACTCCTACGGCGTCGTCCAGCCGCCGGACGGGATCGAAGCCGCGCTCAAGCGCTACCTCGCACACTTCGGCCTGGTCTTCGGCGCATTCGACTTCGCCATTGACCGCGACGGTGCATGGTGGTTTCTCGAATGCAATCCTTCCGGCCAATGGGCCTGGCTGGAGCCGCCCACCGGGCTGCCCATGGTCTCCGCCATGGCCGATCTACTGGAGCGTCGTCCGCAATGACCACCGACAAGGACCTTCGCGAAGCGCTGGCCGACCAGATCACGGCCAGCGGCGACCTGCGAACCCCGATGTGGCGTCAAGCCGTCCTCGACATTCCCCGTCATGAGTTCCTGCGTGACGGATTCTTCCGCCGGACGGACGAAGGTGGCCGTACGGGCTGGGTGCCGGTCCGTCCGGAGGATCCGGAATGGCTGCGAGCCTGCTACTCCGATGACTCGTTGGTGACCCAGATCGCCGGGACCGTGGTGCCGACCGATATGGAAGGCCGGATCTACCGGCAGCCGACCAGTTCGAGCACTCTGCCCAGCCTCGTCGTCCGGATGCTGGAGGAACTGAACGTCGGTAACGGTATGAAGGTGCTGGAGATCGGCACAGGTACGGGTTACTCCACCGCGTTGCTCTGTCACCGCCTGGAAGACGGACTGGTGACCTCCGTCGAGGTGGACTCAGACGTTTCCGGCCGTGCCCGAGTGTCCCTGGGGCACGTGGGCCACCTCCCCGACCTCATTGTGGGCGACGGACTGAAGGGCCACGCCGCGGGTGCTCCGTACGATCGGCTGATCGCCACCTGCGGGGTGCTGAACATTCCCGGGGAGTGGATTGAGCAGGTCAAACCGGGCGGACAGATCCTCGCCACAGTGGGCGGCTGGCTCTACTCCTCGGAGCTGGCGCGCCTCACCGTACGGGAGGACGGTACGGCGGCAGGACGACTGCTCGGGGGTGCGATCTCCTTCATGCTCGCTCGTCCGCAGACGCCGCCCCCGCTCGGAGTTCTGCCCGACATGAGCGAAGGCGAGGAGCGGGAAGCCGCCGTGGCGGGTGATGTGCTGGAGGACTGGACGGCACGGTTCGTCGCGCAGCTCGCCGCCCCCGGCGCTCAACGCTTCGGGTTGACGGGCGAGGAAGGCACGGTTGATGCCCTGTTGGACGTGAGCGGCCCGTCCTGGGCGGCCCTGCGTAACGACGGTGGACGGTGGTTCGTGAGGCAAGGCGGCGTCGAGCGGCTGTGGGACCGGATCGAGGACCATCTGATCCGGTGGCGCAAGGACGGAGCGCCGAGCCTGGACCGGTTCCTGATCACCGCGTATCCCGGAGGTCAGACGATCGCCTGGCCCGCCTGACGGCGCCAACGGCTCCCGCCGCGCCCCCGGCCGCAGTCGGCACCGCAAGGAGCGGTGAGTGACGGCGGTACGGGCAGTCGCGCTCGCGCGGTACGGCTCCCCGGGGCTGGGTTGACGTTCTTGGTGTCATGTCGCTTTCTGTGATGAATGCATTACGGAGTGAAGTGTGGGTGCGTACGCTCCAACTGGGGGCACTGCTCGACAAGTCGCCTGTCAAGAAGGAGCGTTGAAATGCGGCACGAGGACAAGCGCGAGACGCGGGACTACCTGTCCCCGCGCAAGCACTTCGGTCAGGAACTGCGCATCGCCCGCGAGGCCGCCGGACTGACCCAGACTCAGCTCGCTGACGGTGTGGTCTGCCACTACACACTGATCGCCCACTTCGAGGCGGGGCGGCGTATGCCCGTCCCGGAGGACGCGAAACGGATCGACCAAGTCCTTGGTACGGGAGGGCGGTTCTACCGGATGCTGCGGACTCTCGAAGAGGTCAAGTACGCGGAGCACTTCCGCGAGGCCGCCGAGGCGGAGCGCCTGGCGACCGCGATCCACGAGTATGCGGTCTCGCTGGTTCCGGGGATCCTTCAGACGACGGCATATGCGCATGCGGTGTATTGGGGCTTCAAGGTCAACCCGAACCCGAAGAGGGTCGACGAGCAGGTGGCTGAACGCGGCCTGCGCCGCAGCATTCTGGACAACCCCAGCACACCCATGATGTGGGTCATTCTTAGCGAAGCGGTTCTGCGGACGGTGGTTGGCAGTCCGGCTGTCATGGCAGAGCAACTCCGACACCTGGCACGGCTGATGCGCGAAGGCCGGATTCTCCTCCAGGTCGTCCCGTTCTCGGCAGGAGCCCACGCGGCCATGAGCAGCATGGTCACCCTGATGAGCTTTGATGATGCGCCCGATATGGCGTACATCGAGGGTGTCCTCTCTGGGGTGCTCTTTGACGATCCGCACCTCGTGCAACAGCTCCGACAGGCATACGATTTGACGAGGGCCGCCGCGTTGCCGCCAGCGGCATCCCTGGCCCTCATCGAATCGGTGGCTGAGGATTACGAAAATGACAGTTAGCCGCATTCCCAAGGCGTCGGCCCTCACTGGCTGGCGTAAGTCCAGCTACAGCGGTGGTGACCACGGCAGTTGCGTCGAGGTGGCCGACACCGTTCCAGCATCTGTCCTCACGGGTTGGCACAAGTCCAGTCACAGCGGGGGCGACAACGGCGATTGCGTTGAGGTGGCGGACACCATCCGCACGCCCTCGGGCTGGCGCAAGTCCACTCACAGCGGCGGCGACCACGGAAGCTGCCTGGAGGTCGCCGACAACGTCCCCGGCCTCGTCCCCGTACGCGACAGCAAGAACCCGGACGGCCCGGCCCTCACCATCCCCACCCCCGCCTGGACCACCTTCATCACCGCCCTCACCAAGAACGCCCCGAACGCCTGACCCGTACCCGTACCCGTACCCCTCCCCGTACTCCCCGCCGAGCCTCGCCGTCGTACCGGACAGCGAGGCTCAGCCCGGAGCAGTTGTCAGGACTTGTGGATGGGAGCGGCACCGACCCAGCGGTGGTAGGCGTCGACGTCGACGTTGCTGCCGCAGACGATGGTGACTACGTGCCGGTCGGCGAAGCGGTCACGGTCTTCGAGGATCGCGGCGATGCCGAGTGCGGCCGACGGTTCGACGACGAGGCCGGCGTGGTCGAGGAGCATCCGCATACCGGCGATGATCGACGCCTCCTGGACCAGGACGGCGTCATCTGCGACCAAGAGGAGGTCGTCCAGGACGGCCGGGATGGGACACCGGCCGGCGACGCCGTCAGCAATGGTGTCGGTCGAGTCGGTGGTGACGACGCGCCGTTGGCGCCACGAGTGTGTCATCGCCGGTGCGCCCAGCGGCTGGACGCAGATCACCTCGGCTTCGGGCGCCAGGGCCTTCACCACATGACCCACGCCGGTGGCCAGCGCCCCGCCGCCGAGGGCGATCAGGACGGTGTCGAACGACCGTGCGGTGTCGACCAGTTCCAGGCCGATGGTCGCCGCGCCCTCGCAGGTCTCGATGTCCAGGCTGTCTTCGACCAGCCGGATGCCGTCGTAACGCGCGATGGCCGCCGCCCGCTCGCGAGCCGTTTCGTGGTCGCCGTCCACCAGCTCCAGCCTGGCGTCCAACGCGCGGATGCGATCGAGCTTGGCCGCGGTCGCGAAGCGGGATGCTACGACGGTGACGTCGAGCCCCCGGCGGCGACCGGACCAGGCGAGGGCCTGGCCGAGGTTGCCCGCGCTGGCGCACACCACGGCTCGCGCGCCCTTGTCGGCGAGCAGGCTCGCGACCACCTCGGTGCCGCGGGCCTTGAAGCTGCGGACCGGGTTCGCCGTTTCGAGCTTGATGCTCACCGCGCACCCGAGGTGGGGCTCCAGTGCCTCGCAGCGGTACAGCGGAGTATCGAGAAAAACCGGGTCGATCACCCGGCGAGCCGCCCGGATCCGAGCAGTGTCAAGGCGCGTCTCCTGCACGACACGGCACCCTAGCGCCACCGACGCTGTTCGGTTTGGGCGGACGCCAAGACCTGTGCCGACGTGTCGCGCGGCTGCGTAGGCGTGCGCGGGGCGCATGTGTACCCGCGTACGTCCACAACGAGGATGGACTGCATCCGTTCCCGTGCCTCAACTGCGACAGCCGAGCCCATCTCGGCCCGGCCGGGGCCGCGCGGCGCGCGGCCGGTGTGTGCGGGACTACGCGGTGCGGGGGGCTCGTAACGGACGTGTTCAGCTACGGCCCCGACGGGGGCCTGGTCGACGTGGCTCGGCTGAGCTGCCCCGACTGTGGCACCAACGGGACGAAGGAGGCCGGCCGTGAGCGAGACGCGCGAAAACATCAGTCGCCCTCGTCCCGGCTGTGACGGGTCGAGAGCCGACATCGTCGCCGACATGATCCGCTCCCGTTCCACTGCCTCTTCACCACAGTGACGATGCCTACGGTGTGCCGGGGAGCCGGACTGTGGTGAGGAGGCCGCCGGCGGGGCGGGGGGTGAGGTGGAGGGTTCCGTTGTGGGCGCGGACGATGCTGTGCACGATGGCCAGGCCGAGGCCGACGCCCGCGTGTTCGTCGGTGCGTACGCGTTCTGTTCCGCGCTGGAAGGGTTCGGTGAGGGTCGGTACCAGTTCCGGTGGGAGCGGACGGCCGGTGTTCTCGACCCGTAGCACGCTGGTGTCGCCGTGTGCCTCGGTGTGGACCGTCACGGTGCCGTCGGCCGGGAGGTTGTGGACGATGGCGTTCTGGACGAGGTTCGTCACCATCCGCAGCAGGAGTTCCGCGGAGCCGCTGGTGCGGGCCGCCCCGCCGGTGACGTCGAGTGTGATGCGGCGCTGTTCGGCGAGGGGAAGCAGTGTTTCGGCGGCTTCTTCGGCGAGGAGGGAGAGGTCGACGCTCTCGCGGGTGAAGTTCCCGCGGTCGCCGCGGCTGAGCAGCAGGAGGGCCTCGGTGAGGTCGATCGCCCG
The DNA here is from genome assembly GCF_042800555.1 of Streptomyces sp. NPDC057617. Lineage (NCBI taxonomy): Bacteria > Bacillati > Actinomycetota > Actinomycetes > Kitasatosporales > Streptomycetaceae > Streptomyces > Streptomyces sp. NPDC057617. The sequence goes on from NZ_JBHVGV010000002.1 coordinate 306,207, forward strand.
CGTATTCACAGCGTGCAGGCGTTCGATGAGTTCGCCGCGGTCCCGGGTCGGGTCCTTGCGGGCGACGTCGAGGAGGGCCCGCGAGATCGCGAGCGGGGTGCGCAGTTCGTGGGAGGCGTTCGCGGCGAACCTCTGCTGTTCGGCGACGTGTGACTCCAGTTGTTCGAGCATGGAGTCGAACGCGTCGGAGAGTTCACGGAATTCGTCCTGGCGGCCCTTCATGCGGATCCGGTGGGACAGCGACCCGTTCCCGGCCGTGCTTGCCGCGTCCGTGATCTGTGTGAGTGGTGCGAGCATCCGGCCGGCGAGGAACCATCCACCCAGGAGGCCGAATATGAGCAGGAGGACCATCGCCACGGCCGCGGCGGGCGTGAAGGTGTGCACAAGGAGGTAGCGGTTGGGCGAGATCCCGAGCAGGCCCTTGGAGTTGTCGGGTACGTAGCGCAGCAGGAACATCCACACCACGGCCAGCAGGAGAGCGCCGGCGACGGCGAGGAATCCGACGTAGCTGAGGGTGAGTTTCAGCCGGGCGCTGAGCCCTGGGCGTCTACGCATGCGTACTGCCGGGGGCGGTGCGGTCCCTGCCGGGGGCGACGGTGTCCGTACGCGTGTCGATACGCGTGTCGATACGCGTGTCCGTACCGGTGTCCGTACGGGTGTCGATCCGGTAGCCGGTGCCGGGCACCGTGGCGATGATCCATGGTTCGCCGAGCCGTTTGCGCAGTGCGGAGACGGTGATGCGCACGGCGTTGGTGAGGGGGTCGGCGTTCTCGTCCCAGGCCCGTTCCAGCAGCTCTTCGGAGCTGACGACCCCGCCCTCGGCGGCGACGAGGACTTCCAGCACGGCGAACTGTTTGCGGGTGAGCGCGACGTAGCGTCCGTCGCGGAAGACCTCCCGGCGGAAGGGGTCGAGCCGCAGGCCCGCGATCTCGCGGACCGGGGGCCGGGCGTACGCGCGTCTGCGGTCGAGCGCCCTCAGCCGCAGGACGAGTTCCCGCAGCTCGAACGGTTTGGTGAGGTAGTCGTCGGCGCCGAGCCCGAAACCGGAAGCCTTGTCGTCGATCCGGTCGGCGGCGGTGAGCATGAGGATCGGGATGCCGCTGCCGGAGGCGACGATGCGCCGGGCGACCTCGTCGCCGGAGGGGCCGGGGATGTCGCGGTCGAGGACCGCGAGGTCGTACGAGTTGACGCTGAGCAGTTCCAGGGCGGAGTCGCCGTCGCCGGCGATGTCGGCGGCGATCGCCTCCAGCCGCAGACCGTCACGGACGGCTTCGGCCAGGTAGGGCTCGTCCTCCACGATCAGTACGCGCATGCCCGAAGCGTAAGCAGCACAACGTATCGCCGACGTATGCGAAGACGTGCGCGCACCGGGCACGCTGTGCAGACCAGGCACGCTGTGCACACTGGACACGGTGTGTACACCGGACACCGTGTGCACTCCAGTCACCGTGTGCGCACCGGACACGCTGTGCGCACCGGACACGTGGCTCAGCCTGCCGGTGTCGCCGCGGGGTGAGGCTGGTCCGACCGCGCTTCCGCCGTCGTGCGCGTAGTGCGCCACCAGCGGCGCGACGCCAGCCCGGCCAGCAAGGCGCCGGCGGCGTTGACCAGTACGTCGTCCACGGAGGACACCCGGTCAAGCCGCAGGACGTACTGTGCGGTTTCGATCAGGACCGAGCAGCCCGCCCCGAGCGCCAGGATCCGCGGTACGGACGCCAGCGCCGCGAACCGCATCGGGGCGAAGAACCCCAGCGCCGCGAAGATCAGCAGGTTGCCGACGATCCCGCCCGGCCCCATCGTGACCAGGTCCCGAAGCGGTACCAGGCTCACCCGGGCGGGGACGGTGCCCGCTCCGCCGCCCGGCATCATGGTCATCCACAGGAACGGCACCGTCCCGTGGACCATGCCCACCTCGGCCAGCGACATCCGCCACGCCGATGTGACGCCGGCGGCGCGCCGACGGTACGCCAGAGCCCACACCACCAGCGCGGCCAACGGCAGCGCGACCAAGGTGATGAGCACCACACCGTTGAACGTGTCGAAGCAGCCGTGCCACTGCCCGGCCATGCACCTCGGAGCGGACATCATGAGCGGCCGCCGCACGACGAACGCGCCGCCCGCCACGGCGAGGATCGCCAGGCCGAGGAGCACGACGCTGCGCGTGCGGCGGGGCGGTGCCGCCGCCGGCGCCGTCGCTGACAGAGGTGGGTTGTGGTTCATGCCCCCATTGGAGACGGGGGGCCGTTGCGGGGGCGTATGCGATTTTCGATACGCCCGCGATACACGCCATCCGCAGTGCGGATGAGCACACCCATGCCCACCCAACGCCACAACAGGCACACCAGTTACGGGACAGCCTTCAGCGGGACCGTTGTTGTGTGAGGAACGTTCGGAGTGACGTTGTGGGGTGGCCGGTCAGGCGCTCGATGTCGGCGGTGGGGGTGAACTCGCCGGCGGCGATGGCCTGGAACCATGCGCCGGTGAAGCGCGCCCAGGGTTCGGGCATCCCGGCTTGCGTGCGTGCGGCGACGTAGTCCTCGATCGGCGTGTCCTGGTAGGTCACGGGCGTGCCGGTGATCTCGCCGAGAATCGCGGCAACGTCGTCGAGGGTGAAAGCGTGGGAGCCGGCGAGAGTGTAGCTGTGTCCGGCGTGTCCGTCGGTGGCGAGGACGGCGGCGGTCGCTTCCGCCATGTCGCCGCGGGTCGCCAGGGCGGTCGGGGTGTGGCCGGCGGGCACGCGGATGATGTGATCCGGAGGGAGGTCGCCGATCAGCTTGTCGAACGACTCCAGGTACTGCGAGTTGCGCAGTACGGTGACGTCGAGCCCGGAAGCTGCCAGCTCCTTCTCGGTGTACTCGTCCCACTCCGTGGCCTGGGGGATCACAAAGGCCGACCCGGCACGGCGTTGCACAGCCGTGTAGTGGATGTGGCGCACCCCGGCCCGTTCGGCGGTGTGGATCACGTTCCGGTGTGCCGTCTTGGCGTCGGTGAACGATCTCGCCGAGATCAGAAGAAGCTTCTCCACGCCGTCAAAGGCTCTTTCGAGGCCGTCCGGGTCCTCGTAGTCGCCGTACCGTACGGAGACTCCGCGCCCGGCGAGATCGGCGAGCGCCTCGGGTCGGCGGGCCAGAGCCGCGACACGGCCGACGGGCACCCGTTCCAGTAGGAACTCGACGACGTGGCGTCCGAGCGCGCCGGTGGCGCCGGTGACCATGATGAGCCCGCTCATGCCTCGGCTCCCGCTCGTGCGTCCGCTCCTGTTGTCGCGGCCGGCCGGCCCGGTACGAAGGGAACGGTGTCGGGCGCCTCGCGTCGCGCCGCGAGAATCGCGCGCGCGGCATCGCCGATGGGGATGCGCAGCGGGAGCCGCGACGACTCGGCGGCGTCGGCGACCTCGGCGGCGGCCTGCTCAGGCGTGATCATCCCCGCCCTGGCGCCGCCGTTGTTGTCCGGCGCGGTGATCGCGTGGTACGGGTCGTCCGGAAGCGCGTAGCTGGTCACGTCGTCCAGCGCTCCCGAGCTGACCATTCCCGGCTCCAGCAGGGCGGCTTCGAGCCCGAACGGCGCGATCTCGATGGCGAGTGCCTCGACCAGCCCTTCGAGCGCCCACTTGGTCGCCTGGTAGGCGGCACCGGGGGGTGCGACGATGCGCCCGACGACGCTGGACATGAACAGCAGCCGGCCGTTCCCGCGCGCCCGCATGGCGGGGAGGACGGCCTGGGCCACCCGGAGCGAGCCCACCGTGTTCAGGTCGAACAGTTCCGCCAGCTTCGCCGGGGGCGTGGCTTCCACCGCGGCGTAGAAGATCACTCCCGCGTTCGAGACCAAGATGTCGACCTCACCGGCGTTCCGGACCGCCGCGGCGATGCTCTCGGCGTCGGTGACGTCGAGCGGCAGCCGCTGATCGACGTCGAGATCGGCGAGCGACCGGGGATCACGCGCGGTGGCCACCACTCGGTGACCCCGACGCGCGAACTCGGAGGCCGTCGCGCGGCCGATGCCCTTTGACGCCCCGGTGATCAGTACTGATGCCATGACTTCTCCTCAACAGGTTTGACTTTCGAACTCACCCTCCATGGGTACCGTAACACCAAGTTCGAAAGTCAGACTAACCATCGGACGGCCGACCAGCCCGCCTGCCCGGCCGGCTACCGCGGACTCACCGCAGGTTTCACCGTGCGGGGCACGGCCTCAAAAGGCGCACGGCCTTAAAAGGCGTAGTTCTCGCCCCAGATCTCCAGCTCTCGGAGCACCGGCGCGATGGCCCTTCCGGCGTCGGTGAGGACGTACTCGTCGCGCGGCGGGTGCTCGCAGTAGCGGCGGCGGGCGATCACGCCGGCCTCTTCCAGTTCGCGCAGTCGGCTTGTGAGCCTGTCCCGGGGGGCGCCGGTCCTGGCCTGGATGTCGTTGAAGCGATGGATGCCGCGGGACAGGTCGCGGAGTACGAGCAGGGACCACCGGTCGCCGACGATGTCCAGCGCGGCGGCTATCGGGCAGCCGCGACCGCCGCCGGCCTCAATGGATTTGCTTTTCAGACTCACGTTCCCTAGCGTAACCGACCGGCTAGGTTTGATTATCGTACTGACGCCGGGGGACGCACCACTTCCGACGAGGAGATTGCACGATGTCCGTGGATGGCACGACCGAGGCCGAGGCGCTCGTCCGGCGCTTCTACGAGCCGCTGAGCACCGGTGAGACGGATCTCGTTGACGAGGTGCTCGCACCGGAATGGGAAGCCCTTCCGGCCCTGCACGCCGGCCCTGGCCGCGACGGATGGAAGGCGACCACTGCCTATCTGCGCAGCGTCCTTGGGGACCTGGATTTCACCATCGAGGATGTCATCGTCGCAGGTGACCGGGTGGCCGTACGATCCGTCACGCGCGGTACGCACCAAGGTGAGCTGCTGGGCATTCCGGCCACCGGCCGCCAGGTCGAGATCCGCGCCTCCGACTACCACCAGGTCGAGGGTGGCCGCATAGTCCGAAGCTGGCACCTGGAGGACTACTACGGCGTCGTCCAGCAACTGAGCGCCGGAAACAACGCTTGAACGCCGGGAACCACGCTTGACGGTGCCGGCGTGTGGCGCTTGACGGTGGGCCCGGCGGGCCCCGAAGGCCCGCCGGGCGTGTCACTCAGCGGAGGCGGTCGAGCTGGAAGTAGTCGATGTTGAAGTTCTGGTACGCCGCCGGGTCCATCCGGACCGTGAACTCATGCGTGCCCTTCGACAGACGCTGGGCCGCGGCAACCGGCTGCGTCTCGAAGGCGTCGTGCGAGGTGGTGGTCATGACGTCCACCGGTTCGCCGGTCGTGGCATCGTCGAAGGTCAGGGTGAGCTTCCCGGCCGGCCGGTACGGGGACGAGACCCGGGCCGACACCGCGTACGTGCCCGAACTGGGAACGTACACCGAGTACTTGACCCACTCCCCGCCACGGATCCAGCACATCACCAGCGCTCCGGCCTGGTCGCAGAGGTCGACGCCCTCGTACTTCCGCGCGGCTCCGCCCCGGTTGTCGTCCTCCTGGTCGTGGTAGCCCGCGTCCTTCCCCTCGGTGGAGTAGTCCTCGGCCTGTACCCGGACCGTTCCCGCGGGAAGGGTGGGCCACTGCGCGTCCTTGCCGTGCGGGTGCCGCGACTTCAGCCAGCTACGGAGCTGCTCCTGGTTGTCCGTCTGGATCATGGAGGCGCCGTGCCGGTCGACCACTGTCCGCCAGCCGCGGGCGGGGTCGATCAGGGAAGCCTCATCGGTGTAGCCGGCGGCCAGCCCGTACCACATGGTGTTGACCCAGACACGGCCCTCCGCCTGTGCCCGGCGGACCGCGGCGGGCTGGATCTGCGGGTCGGTGAGCCGGTCGAAGATCAGCTCGTACGACTGCGGCCGGCGGCCGGTGAAGGCGCCGACGCTGGCGGCGTTCGCGTCGTCGACCACATGGCTGTAGAGAATGCCGGGGTCCTTGCTCAGGAACGCCTCGACCTCCGCGACCGGAGCGGAACTCTTGAAGATGGCGTGGTCCAGGGTGCCGGTACTGACCAGCAGGTCGTACTCCTGCTCCCGGAAGGCCCAGCCCTTGTCGAGATTGACCATCGCCCGGTTCTTGACGGTCGCCAGCGCTTCGGCGAGCGTGGGAACCCGGTCGTCGGTCAGCGCCGCCTGGCTCCCGCCGAGGCCGGCCCGCAGGCGCAGGTCCTTGATCTGGACGAGTGTCAGGTCCGAGACGTTTCCTGTGCCGTTGGTGGTGCGGTCGACGGATGTGTCGTGCATGAGGACCAACTGCCCGTCCTTGGTGCGCTGTACGTCGATCTCCACGACTTCGGCGCCCTTGTCCACCGCGAAATCGATGGCCCGGAGCGAGTTCTCCGGCGCGCCTCGCCAGTAGCCGCGGTGTGCCACGACCATGACGTCGGCGCCGGGTCTGTGATCGAGGTACTCGTCATATATCCGGTCGATGGCGGGGCGCGGTTTCGCGGGGTGGGCGGGGGCGGCGGGGGCCGCCGGGGTGGCGTCCGCTCCCGCCTCGACGAGACGGGGAGCGCCCCAGACAGCGGTAACGGTCAGTACGGCGGCGGCTGCCGCGCTGGTCAAAGACTTCCATCCGGTGCGCATGGTGCGGACAACTCCTGGAGTCGTGAGATCCGTTGAGATCCGTTGAGATCAGTACCGAGCGTTGAGATCAGTACCGAGCAAGGATGTCCACTTTGTGCGGGAGACCGGTGAACACGCCAACTACCGCATGAGGCGGCCGTTAACGTTCGAGGAATCCTGTGACCAGGGGGAAGACGGGAAAGAACCCTCACCGGAGCGCCGCCCACGCCGGCGCCGCCCGCCGCAGCCTCCTTCACCCCGCCCGCTGGTCCGCCTGCTTGATGCTCTCGATGATCCGGGCGAAGCCCTCCTCCCCGTGGCCCGCGTCGATCTGACGCTGGATCAGCCCCTGCACCACGGCCACCATCTCCGTACCGATGCCCTGGTCGGAACTCGCGGCCAGCAGATCACCGAGGTCGGAGAACACCAGACTCTGCTGTCCTTCGACCGCGTAGTCCCCGCCGTCGATGACCTCGGCGAACCCCTGAAACGCGCCGGTCATCGCCGTCAGCCAGGGCGCGGCCATGCCGGCGAACTCGCCCGCCGTCATACCGGCCGGCGCGACCATCGCGGCGCCGTGCATGAAGCCGGCGAACATGACGTACATGCTCGCGAGCAGGGCGAGGTCGTACAGCGACGCCAGCCCGGCATCCTTGCCGAAGTAGGTACTGGTACCCCACAGGTCGAGCAGCGGCTTGTACTGCTGGAAGACATCGAGCGATCCGCTGTACAGGATCGATGACCCGGGCCGGCCGATCATGGGCGGTACGGCCATGATCCCGCCGTCCAGATACGCGGCCCCGGCACCGGCGGCCCAGTCGGCCAACTCCCGTGCCTGGGCCGGTGTTGTCGTGGTTACGTTGATCAGGGTCCGCCCGGCCAGCTCCTCCGAGAGCGGATCGAGCACCTCATGGACCGACGCGTGGTCCAGCAGGCACACGATCACCAGTCGGCCGGCCCGGACCGCGTCACCGGCCGTGGCGGCGGCCTCCGCGCCCTGGGCGACAAGATCGTCCGCCTTCCCCGGCGAGCGGTTCCAGACCGTTGTCGCGCACCCGGCCTTCACCAGGGCGGCCCCGAGGGCGCTGCCCATCGCGCCCAGCCCGAGAAGACTCACCCGGACGCTGTCGTTGTCGTTGGTCGTCATTGTTGGGCTCCCCCTCGTGTTCGTCCCTCGACTGGATCCTCTCGGCTGCCAACAGCGTTGACCAGTACGGACTAATTAGTCAGGTACTCACTCATTGGTAAGTACGGTGGGTACTTGGTAAGTACGGTTGGACAGTACGTGCGGACGTGCGTGCGTACGGACGTACGGTTGGAGGGGCGGATGGCGACATCAGCACGACGTGGTCCTTACTTCTGCGGCATCGACGCGGCGATGGACGTCGTGGCCGGCAAGTGGAAGTCGTTGATCCTCTGGGAGCTGCATCACCACGGGACCCGCCGGTTCGCCGAGCTTCGACGCGGTCTGCCGGGCGTCAGCGAGAAGATGCTGATCCAGCATCTGCGGGAGATGGAAGAGGACGGGCTCGTGCATCGCGAGGTGTACCGCCAGGTGCCGCCGAAGGTCGAGTACTCCCTGACGGAGCACGGCATCTCGCTCAACGCGGCCCTGGCGCCCCTGGGAGAATGGGGCGCCGAACGCATGAGGCGGATCGGGGCCGAAAAGGTCCCCGTCTCCACCGAAGTTGCCACGACAGCTGGGCGGTAGGAGCGGATGATCCGGGATCTTTGCAACGTACGCGAAGTGCCGCCGGCGTACCGACCGCTGCCCCGCCAACTGCCGCTCGGCCAGGCCTGATTGCCCGCCTGATTGCCCGCCCGCCTGATGGGCTCACCGCCCGCCGGCGACCCGTAGCACCGCACCCGTGGTGTACGAGGCATCCGCCGACAGCAGCCAGGCGATCGCGGCGGCGATCTCGGCCGGCTGGCCGGGGCGGCGGAGGGGGATCCCGGGGGCGACCCGCGCCGGGCGGCCGGGGTCACCCATCGTCGCGTGCATGTCGGTGTCGGTGATGCCGGGGGCGACCGCGTTGACGCGGATGCCGTCCGGGCCGAGTTCCTTGGCGAGGCCGATGGTCAACGCGTCGGTGGCGGCCTTGGTCGCGGCGTAGTGGACGTACTCGCCGGGGCTGCCGAGCGTGGCCGCCGCGGAGGAGACGTTGACGATGGCGCCGGTTCCGCGCGGCGCCATGTCGCGGGCGGCGCGGCGGCAGCAGAGCAGATAGCCGAGGAGGTTGACGTCGATGACCCGGCGCAGGTCCTCGGTGCGGGCGTCGGCGAGCCGGGTGAGGGGGCCGGTCACCCCGGCGTTGTTGACCAGGCCGGTGACCGGGCCGAGTTCGGCCGCGGCGGTGTCGAACAGCCGCTCCACGTCAGCCTCTTCGGCCGTGTCCGCCCGTACGGTCACACACCGCGCCCCGCCCGCGCGCACCTCCGCCGCGACCTGCTCGGCGGCCGCGCCGTCCCGTACGTACCCCAGCACCAGGTCATGCCCCTCGGCAGCCAGCCGGACGCAGGTCGCCGCGCCGATACCGCGGCTGCCGCCGGTGACGACGGTGACGGGACGTGACACGGGTTGCCTCCTGAGATCGCTGCTACGCACGTGGTACCCCGCCACGCGCCCGGATTATCTGGGCGCCCTGATTATCCGTGCGCGCCCCCGCCGGACCCCGGGCCCGAGCGCTTCCGATGCACGTGCGGGGGTGGCAGGCGGCGGATCCGGTTCAGGCGTCCGGCGAGCAGGTCCTTGTGGGTGAGGACGAAGTCGCCGTTGAGCAGGGGGCGTTCGCCGAAGTAGGCGCCCATGACGGTGTCGGGGAGAAAACCGCGCAACTCGTGGCGCATGCGGGGCGGGTAGCTGACGGGCTCGCCCCAGCCGTCCGGGGCTTCGTCTGTTCCGTAAAGTACCCAGTGATCCGCGGGCACCTTGCCCTTGAGGTCCGGCGGCTCACCGGTGTGGCAGTCCAGGGCCGGCAGGGTCAGCCGGTTCGGGTACATCGGCTCGTACCACATGAGCAGCGGCTTCGCCTGTTCCGCCGCCGCGTTGTCGAAGCAGCACACGGCTATGGGGTACCCCGGGTAGTGGTCGGCGTAGAACTCCAGCAGCAGAGGGTTGAGCCGGGGACGCCGGTGCGGCGGGACCTGTGCGAGGGCGGCGTGCAGCAGCGTCGGGTCGGTGGCGAGAAGCACGGTGTAGATGTCGTGGTCGAAAACCTCGACCCGGCCGCTGTCGTCCGAGCCCATCAACGCGACGCCGGACCGCGTCCCGGCGACGGGCCGTACGGCGTCGACCATACGGCTGAGGACATCGGAACTGCGGCCCACCGGAATGAAGTTCGCCCGGCTCATCCGCCGAGCCGGGAGGTGCAGGAGCATGGCGTTGGGGCCATCCGCGAGATTCACCGCGGTGTTCTGGTAGCCCAGCACATGGATCAGCCCATGCGTGTCATGGCGCAGCCGCCCGGCGTACAGGGTGGTGCCGGAGAACTCGGCCTGATCCATGGATACGCACATGGGCCTACGCTAAACGTCCGCGTCCGCGGCCTCGGGCGCGGGCGTGCGCCGGGCCTGTGCTCGGCGGTCCGGCGTCGCGAGCGGGGAGCGGGTGGTGTTCCCGGGGCGAGGATTCAGTCCTCGTCGGGGGTGGTGAGTTCTGATGTGAGTGTTCCGGTCCTGTCCGGAGGGCAGGTCGCGCGCAGGTGGGCGATCGCCTCGTGGACGGATGAGGCGGTGTAGTCGGAGGGGACGGCACCGCGGGAGAGCAGCACGTTGAAGACCCAGTGCACTCCCGCGTCGCTGACGCGCCACAACGCCTTCGCGGCTTCCCGCTTGACCTCCGGCGCGTAGGCGTGTCCGAGGATGTCGGCGAGGCTGGTGAGGTTTCCGAGGTTGTCGCCGGTGAAGGCGTCGCGGAGGCACTGGATGACGACCCCGTCGTCGGGGTGGTGGAGGAAGGCGTCGATCCAACTGAGGCGCAGCCACTGCTCGGGGTGCTCGTTGGCGTCGACGAAAGCGCGGTACTCGGCGATGTCCGGCCAGAGGTAGGGCAGCGGCCGACGGCTCAGGAACTCGTCGACGTCGACCTGCCGTGGAACGCGGACGGGGATCTCCCGGTACAGCTCGCCCGTCCAGCCCGTACCGGAGAGCGTGATCATCCCGTCGCGGTCGGGTCCGGCGGTGTGTTGTGCTGCCGCCGCGTCCGCTGCCGTCGCCTCTGCTGCCGTCGGCTCCGGTGCAGTCGGCTCCGCTTCTGTCGCGGGCTTCCTTCGGAAGCGTTTGAACAGCATGTCGTCTCCGTTCGGTTCGTTGTGTCCACGTGATCCGTCCTCACGCCCCGACGTGGATATGCGCCGCCCACAGGAACGGATTCGCCGATCTGGTGAGGGGACCCGGAAGGTCCCGGCCGTCGCGTACGTCGCGGAGGGCGCTGTGCAGCGCGTACGCACCGCGGCGGGTGTCGAGGCCGCCCTCCGCGGTGCGCAGACGGCGGTAGAAGCCGTCGGCGACGGTGACGCAGAGCCGGTCGTCGACCTCCCAGAGCGTGCCGACGACCTGCGGAAAGCCCGCGATCTGGAAGGCCGAGGCGAGATGCAGGGCCTCGTCGAGGAAGCCCCGGTGGGTGACGGACGCGGTGCGGCAGGCCGACAGATAGGCGAGCTGGGCGCGGTCCAGTACGACGGGGGCGAGGGCGGCGATGGTGAGGGGGTCGCGCTCGTGGTCCTGGAGCAGCAGACGGCTGAGGGACGGGTCCGTACCGTCGCTGTGACCGTGGCAGGCGAAGTGGGCGATGGGGCAGTCCGGGAGCCGCTTCAGCACCTCGGCCTTGACCGGCGCGGCCGGGTCGTCCCCGCCGTCGAGGACCACGAGCCCGGGCAGATGCCCGCGGAGCGCGGCGACCTCCTCGCTCGCGTGGTGCAGACGTCCCCCGCCGGGCAGCCCGGGGGTGACGGGCATCGCGACGCCGAGGGCGCGCGGGATCCCGGACGGGGACGTGTCCGGGGCGGGCGCGTGCCGACGGGCGTGGTGGAGCGCACGGACGCTCGGTGTGTACGAGGACACCACGCGGTCCATGACGGTACGGGGGGCGGTGGTGGACGTGGCGTCGGTGTGGGGTGTGGTGGCGGGCGTGGCGTTCGTGTGGGATGCGGTGCTGACCGTGGACTCGGTGTGGTTGCCGGTGCCGGGCGTGGCATCGGTGTGGGGTGTGGTGCTGGGCTTGGCTTCGGCGTGGGATGCGGTGCTGGCCGTGGCTTCGGTGTGGGGTGCGGTGGCGGGCGTGGCTTCGGGCGTGGCCTCCGTGTGGTGTCCGGCGGCGTGCAGTGGCAGCAGGCTCAGCAGACCGCTCGGTACCCACCACAGCCGGGGCCAGGTGTCCGGCTCGCCGGCCGGCCGGTCCAGGAATCCCAGCTTCTCCAGGACGGGGCCGGCCGCCGCGTCCCACAGCCACTCCAGGACCTCGCGCATATCGCGCTGGGCCGCGCGGCGTTCGGTGCTGTCGCTGCCCGCCACCGCCTTGTCCAGTGCGCCGAGGAAGGTGTCCGTCCTGGCGATCACGGTCTCGAAGCCGAGCGCGGGGAGCGGGACGGCGGACACGCCGTCGCGGGTGAGCAGAAGGGCGTGGCTGCCGTACGTGCTGACGTTGAGCACCACCAGCGGGCCCTGCTCCGCCACGGCCACCAGGTCTTCGAGAGCGGGCGGCAGGCCGAAGGAGGCCAATCCGGGCTGGGCGCGGATCTCGGCGAGGGTGGCGGTGAACTCGGCCGCGAGGGCGGGCCTGTTCAGCGCCGCGCGCGGTTCCGGTGCCGGGGGAGAGGAGTGGCTCGGGGCGGCCCGGGAGCCGTCCCCGCTGGGCAGCGGGGGTACGAGCAGCGCGGGCGCCGGCTGGTCGAGGCGGTCCCGCAGGCCGGTGAAGCGCGTGGCCAGTCCGGGGTGGCGCGCGCGGAGTTCCGACAGGTCGTCCCGGGCGTCGAGTGCCTGGCCGATCAGGACGGTCCGTCCCGTCTCCAGGAGGCGCAGGGCGCGCAGGGCGGAGTCCTGGTCGCGGTCCTGGACGCCGTCTTGGGCGCTGGCTTGGGTGCTGTCCTGGGCGCCGTCTCGGGCGGTGGCGTCGGTGCCGGACCGCCGCGCACCGGCCAGTACGAGTGCCGCGGCGTCGCCGGCCAGCCGACGGGCATCGCCGAGCGCGTGCTGCTGATCGCCGCGTGCGAGTCGGCGCGGAGTGACCTCCGGGAGCAGCAGGACCGCCGCCTCCAGGAGGTCCGCGGCCCGGGCGGGGTCCGTGGGGGCGATGAGTCCGGCCGCGCTGCGTGCGGTGCCGACGCGATGGGAGGCCGGTGAGGATTCCGCTTCCGCCGCCTCGGTGAAGGCGGCGACGGCCGCGTCCAGATCCGCCTCGGCCGCGAAGTGCTCGTACCGGTCCTTCAGCGCGTTGCCGAGGTTGCCGAGGAACCTCGCCCGCTCGGGATGGTGGGCGGGAATCAGCGTGACGCTGTCCCGGCCCACGGTGACGGCCTCGTCCAAGTCCTGTTTCCCGCCGGCGAGTTGGAACCGCAGAGTCAGGGCGTAAGCGAGATTCGAGAGGTAGCGCGGGAGGTCGGTGTCACGCCGTGGGGTGAGGCGGACGGCGCGGCGGCCCGTGTCGATGGCGTCGTCGAGATCGGACGGCACGTCGGTCCGCTGGAAACGCGCCACCAGCGCGGCCGCGAGGTTGGACAGACGCGCCGCCAGTTCGTCCTCGTGGACGGTCGCTTCCACCGCCTCACGGCAGAACCGGATCGCTTCGTCCAGGTCGGCCTCGTCGTGCGTGCGCTCGTAACGGGTCCACAGCAGCATGCCGAGGAGAGCGAGCGGACGTGCCTGGTCCACCGGGTCGCCGGAAGCCGCCGCGAGGCTCGCGCGTGAGAGCGAGATCGCCTCGCCCAGGTCGTCCATGGAGCCGGTGTGCCGGAACCGTACGTACAGCGCCTGGACGAGGAAGTCGTACTGCCGTAGGGCGCCGGGGGATCCCGTGGGGAAGAACGCCAGGGCGTCACGGCCGACCGTGATCGCCTCGTCCAGGTCGGCGATGCCTCCTGCCTGTTCGAAGCGGCTGCGGAGGGCGTGGCCGAGGACGGTGAGATAGCCGCCCCCGACCTCCGGCTGGACCGGCGAGACCTCGTGCCGGGCGGACGCATCCTGCCGCGCCGGCGAGACCTCCTGGTGGCCCGTCGAACGCGTGGCCTCGGCCGCGGCACGCGAGAGCGCGACCGCCTCGTCGAGGAAGGCCGTACCGCCGCTCCGTAGCGATCGCAGGGCCAGGGCGTTCACCACGTGGGACAGGTATCCGGGGCGCTCCGGGTGGTGGAAAGGCGCCGCGGCGAGCGCCTCGCGGCCCAGGAGGAGCGCTTCCTCGATGTCCGCGTCCGCGCCTCCCTGTTCGTACCGGAGTGCGAGTCTGTTCACGAGGTTGACGAGGAGCGGTGCCCGTCCGGTGTGGCCGCCCGATGTCAGCGCGACGGCCTCGCGCCCGAGGGCGACGGATTCGTCCAAGTCCGTGCTTACGCCGTCCCGTTCGTAGCGGAGGTGCAGGGCGTTGCCGAGGTGGGTCAGACAGGCCGGCCGGCTGGCGTCGGCGGCCGGTTCGGCTCTGACGGCCCGTTCGGCGAAGGCGACGGCCTCGTCCAGGACCTCCGGCCGGCCGGTCCGGAGGTAGAGCGAGGCCAGCCGGCTGCCGAGATTGGTCAGGCTTCCCTTGCGCGCGGAGGACCGGGGTGGGGTCAGTGCCAGCGCCGTACGTTCCAGATCGACCGACTCCTCCAGGTCCGCCACGGACCCCGTCCACTGGAATCGCTGGTGCAGCGCCGTGCCGAGGTTCGTCAGCGAAGCCTCGACGTCGTACGGGTCCGTGGGCCGGAGCGTGATGGCCCTGCGGCCCAGCGCGACGGCCTCTTCGAGATCGGCGGCCCGGCCGGTCTGGTCGAAGCGCTCCGCGAGGACGGCGCCGAGGACCGAGAGGTGGCCCGCGTGGGCGGGAGTGAGGGCGACGGCTTCCCGCCCGGCGGCGACAGCTTCGTCCAGATCCGCCAGGGCACCGGTCCGTGCGTTGCGCGTATGAAGAGCGACTTGGAGGTTGTACAGAAGGTTCGCACGGTCCTTATGGCGCCGAGGTGTCCATGCCGCGGCCGTGCGGTAGGCGGCGATCGCTTCGTCCAGGTCCGCGGTGGCACCGGTCCGGCCGAATCTCTCCCACGCGTCGTATGCGCGCCGGATCCACGCCTCGTATCCGCGCGGGGTCCGCACCTCGTGTCCGCGTGGGGTCCGAGCGTCCTGTTCGTACCGGGTCCGCGCTTCCTGTTCGTGCCGGGCCCATGCCTCGTGTCCGTACCGGGTTTGCGCTTCCTGTCCGCGTCCGGCCCGGCGCTCCGGCCGTTCGCGACCGCGACCGCCGGTGAACGGCATCCACCGCATTCGGCACCTCGTCTCCGAACATCCCTGCCACACTGCACAGTTGGGACCACCAGTGTCCCGCAACACTGCCCAGAGGTGTGCCGCATCACTACAGGGAGGACGTGTGAGTGACGGCCTCGACCGTTCAACTGTTCGCAGAGCAAACGCCGTGGCGTATGTCTGCCAGAACCTGGAGCTGCTCCGGGCCCAGTTGTCCGAGGGGCAGTTGGGTCATGACGGACCGCTGGAGCGGCTCCTCGCGGTGATGCGCTCGGGCGGGGATTCCGACGGGGCCCTGGACCATCTGCATCAGGTGCTCCAGGCGGACGGCGACGCCCGCGGGGTGTACGGGTTCCACGACGGGGAGGGCGGCTCGCGCGGCCCGGTCAGCGGTGGTTGGCCCGGTGGCCCGGGGCTGCACCAGGTGACCGGGCTGTCCCGGGGCGCGGCGCCGGGTCCGGCCGACATCGTCTATCTGTGCCCGGCGCGGCGGTGCGCCCGCTCCTGGGCTCCGCACCCCACCGAGCCCCTGCCCCGCTGTGCCATCACCGGCGAACCACTGCGACGGGACTGCCTGTAGCCATGGGCGGCCTGCTCTCCGAACTCGGGAGGAAACTCGCCGAACGCTGGCTGTCCCTCCTCGTCCTGCCGGGCGCCCTCTACCTTGCCGTCCTCGGCACGGCGGCCCTGCTCGGCCACGGCCACGCCGTCGATCCGCACCATCTGACCGGGCGGATCTCCGCCGCGGCGGAAGCCCGTACGGTCCGTACCGCCGGCGGGCAGATCGTGATCCTCGGCGCCGTGCTGGCCGGCTCCGCCGCGGCGGGGCTCGCCGCGCAGGCGCTGGGCTCACTCGTCGAACGTGCGTGCCTGGCCGCCGACTGGCGCTCCTGGCCGCGCCCGTTGCGCGCCGTGGCCCGGTTGCGCGTCAGCAGCCGCCGGCGCCGCTGGACCGCTGCCGCCCGCCAGTACGACCAACTGGTGGCGGAGGCGCGGCTCGCCCGTGGACTGGGCGAGCGCGGCGATCCCGCCGAACGGTGGGCGGCCCACCGCTCCATGACCCGTATCGCTGCGGAACTCCCCGACCGCCCCACCTGGAGCGGCGACCGTATCCACAGCGTGTCCGCCCGCCTGGAGCGGGTCCACCGGCTCGATCTGGCCACGGTGTGGCCGTACTTGTGGCTCACACTGCCCGAGACCGCCCGGACGGAGATCTCCGCGGCACGCCAGTCCCTGTACCGCGGCAGCACGCTCACCGCATGGGCGCTGCTGTATCTGCCGGTTGCCGGATGGTGGTGGCCCGCCGCTCTCATCGGCCTCGTCCTGGCCTTCGCGGGCCGGTCGCGCACCCGTGCCGCCGCCGACAACTACGCCCTGCTGCTGGAGGCCACGGCCCGGCTGTACGGGGGTGAGCTGGCCCTCCGCCTCGGCCTCACCTCCGTACCCCCGGGATCCGCAGCCCTGCCGGGTCCCGCGTCCCCGCCCGACGACGCGGTGGACGGCGCTGTGGCCCCGCCGCCGTCCCTCACTCCGGACGTCGGCGACGCTCTCACGCGCGCGTTGTACGTACCGCCTCCCGCACCGCCGCCCGATCCGGCCTGATCCAAAGGGCAGGCCGCATCGGACCATCACCCCTCACCCCTGACACTCACCCCCGACCGAAGGACGAAGGCTCCCGCATGGTGACGACATGGACACAGCAGTTACTCGACGAGGCGGACGCGCACATGACGTCGCACCGGCACCGATCGGCCCTCGCACGTCTGCTGGTCGTCCTCGACGTCTACCCCGACCTGCCGGAGGCACGGCAACGGGCCAGTTCGTTGATCTACATCGGGGCCCGTACGACGAGTGACGCCGCCCCCGGGGAACAGCTCGGTCCCAGGCAGTTGTTCGACACCCGTCTGAACGCGGTGTTCTGCGCCTGCGAAGCGCCGGAATGCGGCGTGTCGTGGGTGAGCGCCCACCATCTGCTGGACGGCCACGGCGACGCGATGATCACCAACCCGATGGGCGGGTACTGCGAGGCGTGCGGTGTCACCCTGTGCAAGCGGCATGCGCGACCGGCCGGCTACAGCCTCGGCTGTCCGCGCTGCGCCCGGCAACTGGACCCCGCCCCCGCACCGAACGGACGCCGTCGGTCCGCTCAGACCGAGCGCCTCAACAAGCGGCTGGTCCATGTGATCGTGCTGGTCGAAGGGCGGAAGCCGCCGTCCGCGGAGTTCATGACCGGGCTCTGCGACAGCGTGACGCCCGACGTGTTCGACGACAGCCCCCGGATCACCGGCAACTGCGCCCGGAAATTCAAGGGGGACGAGGGCCGGACCGAGGCCGTGTTCCACGCGGGAGCGCTGGAGCCCGCGTACCTCACGGACGGCTACGACCTGCGGATCTACCCCGGCAGACAGGCCGGCCGGCGCGGACAGCGATGGGTGATCGCCAAGGTCTTCGAGAACCGCCCCAAGCACATCGACCCCGAGAACCCGCCGACCACCTGACCGGCATCCCGCCCCGCGCCCCCGCTCAAACCCGCTCCGGCACCCGGGCCTCGCCGCGGAACACCTGCTCCGTATGCCAGCGCACATGCTCGGGCGCGACGTGTGTGCTGCCGTTCTGCGGCCCGAGGAGCGGGCGCCCCGTGAGGTCCAGGACCTGGCTCCTCGCGGCGTCGCCGCGTCCCACGAACTCCCGCGACACGGTGATCCGCCGCCCCGAGTCCAGCCCGAGCACCCCTCGGTCGAACAGCTTGTGGTGCAGCGAGCACAGGCACAGCGCGTTGGAGAGGTCGTCCGGCCCCTGGAACGCCCACCACTGCACATGGGCCGCCTCCAGCCCGACCGGCACGCGCCCGATCGAACCGTCGAAGCCGCAGAACGCGCACCGGTACTCGTACGCCACCAGCACCTGCCCACGCAGCTCCGCCGCCCGGCGCCGCGCCTCCGCCGCGGCCGGTGCGGGCCCGCGCCGGGCTCCGTCGGCCAGATCCAGGTCGAGGCCGACAGCGGCGGCGATGTCCGGGTGCAGCGACGGCGGGAAGTGCAGGTCCAGCAGCAGATGCGCCAGCCGCCCGAGCAGCGCCGGGTCCGCGCCGAGCGCGGCCCGCAACTCCGGTACGAGCCGCCCCTCCGCCCCACGCGCCCGCAACACCCGCACCCCCGTCCCCGGACTGCCCGCCCCGTCGTCGGTGCGTACCTCCCAGACCCCGTCGCTGACGAGATGGTGGAACGGGTACGCGGGCGAAGTCCGGCGCGGCGGACCGTAATCCCGCAACAGCTCCGCCAAGTCCCCCTCGACATCCGAATACCGCAGCCCCTGCCCGGGCTCACGCTGGAACCACCCCAGCGCATACAGCATCAACAGCGGCTTGTGCGGCGCCCGTTCACCCGCATTCACCCACTGCCGCAGCCTCCCCACCTGCTCAACCCAGTCCATGCCGACCGACCCTAACCCCCGCCCTGCGCCGTGCGGCCACGGCCTTCAGCCCCGCTGCGGATCGCCGACTTGCCTGTGGGGAAAGTCAAAGGTAACTTTCCTTGTAGGAAAGTAAAGCGGGGACGGGAGGGCACGAGACGTGAGCTCGTCGGTGGATGCCGAACAGGCATGGAGAGATCTGCAGCGCATCCGGGTGCCGCAGGAGCGGGTGTATGACGAGGTCGAGCGGTCCGCTGCGGGCGGGGCGGGTGCTACTTGGGGTACGGCTGTGCTCATGTGGCTCTTTCTGGCCGGGCTGGGGCTGGACCTGCCCGGGTGGGGCGTGGGGCTGGCCGTTGCCGCGTACGTCGGGCTGCTGAGCGTGCTGGGCGTGCTCCACAACCGTCGGAGCCGGGTGCGGCTGCACCACACCAGGTGCACCCCGCGGATGTTCGGCACCTTCGTCGCGGGGGCGGTGGTGACCGGCGGGACGACCCTGCTGTCCGGCCGTCTGGTCGATTCGCTGGAGCCGATGCCCGCCAGTCTGATCCAGGCCACGGTGTCGGCGACGGTCTTCGTACTGTTCGTCGGGCCGACGAGCCGCTGGGCGGCCGGGTCGGCGAGGGCCCGTGGCACACAGGCCGACGGCGCGGGCGCAGGCGCGGGGGCGGACCGATGAGCATCCCCGCCGGCTTCGACGAGCTGATCCACCCCGCCACCCGGCTGTCGGTGGTCGCGCTGCTCGCCGCCACCGAATGGGCGGACTTCGCGTTCGTCCGCGACAGCCTCTCGCTCAGCGACTCCGCGCTCTCCAAACAGTTGCACACCCTGGAGGAGGCCGGATATCTGGAGCTCCACAAGGACGGCGGCGGCCGCAAGCGGCGCACCAGGGTACGGCTGACGGACCGCGGCCGTACCGCCTTCGAGGGGCACGTCGCGGCGCTCCGGGCGATCGTCGAGGGCGCCGGTCCCGCAGGACCCCAGGCGGCGGCCGAAACACCATCAGGGGCGGCCGAAACACCACCAGGACAGCGACACCACTCGGGGGCAGGACGATGACGCCGCGCCACACACACGCCCAGCCCGTCGTCCACGCGCGCGACGTGACGATGACGTACGGCGCCATCGACGTCCTGCACGGTGTCGACCTGGACATCCACCGCGGCGAGGTCTTCGCGTTGCTCGGACCCAACGGCGCCGGAAAGACCACCACCGTCGAAATCCTGGAGGGCTTCCGGCGGCGTTCCGCCGGTGAGGTGAGCGTCCTCGGTACGGACCCGGAGCGCGGCGACGACGCGTGGCGCGGCCGGATCGGACTGGTCCTGCAGTCCTGGCGCGACCACCGCCGCTGGCGGGTCGCCGAACTGCTGACGCACTTCGCCACGTACTACCCCGATCCGCGCGACCCGGCCGAACTGCTGGCCCTGGTCGGCCTCGCCCACCAGGCCGGCCGACAGGTCGACCGGCTGTCAGGCGGCCAGCGCCGGCGGCTGGACGTCGCGCTCGGCATCGTCGGCCGCCCCGAACTCCTCTTCCTGGACGAGCCGACCACCGGCTTCGACCCGGAGGCGCGGCACGAGTTCCATGTCCTGGTCGAACGGCTGGCCCGCGACGAGGGCGTCACCGTCCTGCTCACCACCCACGACCTGGTGGAGGCCGAGCGGCTCGCCGACCGGATCGCCATGCTGGTCGGCGGCCGGATCCGGGCCTGCGGCACGCCCGCGGAACTGGCCCGGCGGGCCGCCGCCCAGGCCGAGGTCCGCTGGACGGCCGACGACGGGACGGCCCGCCGCGTACGCACCGAGGACCCCTCACAGCTCGTCTGGGAACTCCACCGGCACGCGGACGCCCCGATCGCCGGCCTGGAGGTCCGCCGCCCGACGCTGGAGGACACATACCTGCACATGGTCCACCAGGAGGCCGACGGCCAAGGGGCCGACGGCACGGATACGGATGGCGACACGGACGAGGAGGCACAGGCCGCATGAGGAACTCGCCCATGAGGACACCCACGCCGAACGCCTGGCGTGCCGGGCTCCAGCGCGGCGGAATCGAGCTGCGGCACCTCCTGCGCAACGGCAAGGAGATGTCCAGCCACCTGACCAACGTGGTCGTCGCGCTCCTCGTCGCCGCCTACGTCAGCGACGACGTGCCCGGCACCCGGACCCCGATGGCCCATCTGGTGCTGGCCGGCTTTGCCGCCTACCTGCTGTTCCAGACCGGACTGATCAACCTCCCGCAGACGCTCGTGGCCGAGCGCGAGGAGGGCGCCCTGCTGCGGCTGCGCGCCACGCCCGGCGGGATACCGGCCTATCTCGTCGCCAAGTGCGTGCTGGTGGTCGTCGTGGCGGTCGGCACCCTGGCCCTGCTCCTGGCGGCCGCGGCGCTGCTGGTGGACGGGCCACTGCCGCACGGTCCTGGCGACTGGCTGACGCTGCTGTGGGTCACCACGCTCGGACTGCTCGCCGTCGTACCGCTGGGCGCGGCCATCGGGGCGGTACTGCCCAACCCCCGCGAGGCGCTGGCGTTGGTCATGCTGCCGACGATGGGGCTCCTGGTCACCTCCGGAACGGTGTTCCCGATCACCTCGCTGCCCGTGCCGGTCCAGCAGGTGGCCGCGGTCTTCCCGCTCAAGTGGATGGCGCAGGGCCTGCGTTCGGCGCTGCTCCCCGACACGGCGCGGACCGCCGAGGCGGCCGGCTCCTGGGAACTGCCCATGGTCGCCCTGGTCCTGACCGCCTGGGCAGTCCTCGGGTTCCTCCTCGCGGTGCCGCTCCTGCGCCGCGCCGCCCGCCGCGAGTCCGGCTCCCGCCTGTCCGCGCGGCACCGCAAGGCGGAACAGACCGGCGCGCTGCCCGCGTAGGCGGCCGCACGACCGTTGGGCGACGGCCCGGCCCGGGCCCCATCCGGGCCCCCGGGTGGGGCCGACCCCTCAGCTTTCGGCCTTGGCCACGCCTATGGGGCAGGAGACGCCGGTACCGCCCAGGCCGCAGTAGCCGCCCGGATTCTTGTCCAGGTACTGCTGGTGGTAGGCCTCCGCCGGGTAGAAGGGGCGGTCTTCCGACGGGAGGATTTCCGTGGTGATTGCGCCGTAGCCGGAGGTGGCGAGGACCTTCTGGTAGGCGTCGCGGGACGCGGTGGCGGTCTCGGACTGGGCGGGGGAGTGGGTGTAGATGGCGGAGCGGTACTGGGTGCCCACGTCGTTGCCCTGGCGGAAGCCCTGGGTGGGGTTGTGGGACTCCCAGAAGAGCTTGACCAGCTCGGCGTACGAGATGACCTTGGGGTCGTAGACGACGCGGACCGCTTCGGTGTGGCCCGTCAGGCCGGAGCAGACCTCTTCGTACGTCGGGTTCGGAGTCGTGCCGCCCTGGTAGCCGACCAGCGTCGTCCAGACGCCGTCCTGCTGCCAGAAGGTGCGCTCGGCGCCCCAGAAACAGCCCAGGCCGAAGTCGGCGATCTCCAGGCCCTCCGGGTACGGGCCGAGCAGCGGGTTGCCGAGGACCGTGTGGCGGGAAGGCACCGGGAAGTCGCGCTCGGGGCGGCCGGGCAGGGTCTGTTCAGGGGTGGGCAGCTCAGGGGTGCGGCGGGTGATGAACATTTCAGGTCTCCTCGGCTTCCTCGGCTGTGGGGTCCTGCCGAAATAACGTACCGGGCGCCTTGGACATTCCGTGGGGCCTGTGGATGGGCATGGAGGGCTGTGGAAAAACCTGTGGACGGGGCTGGGGTGGCCTGTGGAAAACCACCCCCGGCCGCCTGCCCCGGCCCCCGGCGTGCGACGGCCCCCACCCGCCGCGTCCGCCTCAGCACAAGCCAGCACACCCCCTCACTGCCGCAGCGTCGCCGGGCTCCCGCCGTTCGCCTCGTACCCCGCCACCGCCAGCGCCCGGTACACCGCGTACACCGCCGCCGGGTCCCCCTCCAGCGTCCACGGCAGCGCGCCCACGTGCCCGTCCACCCGTACGAGCTGGTGCATCGCCTCCGCCCAGCGCTCCTGCCGTACGAGGAAGAGGATCAGCATGTGCCGTACGTGCGCGAGCAGCGGGTCGTCCGGCCGCGCCGCGTGCACCGCGAACAGCGCGCCCTCCACCGCCTTGGTCACCACCGCGCTCTGGTAGAAGCCCTGCACGAGATTGACCTCGGGCAGGTGCTCGTACACCGCGAACAGCGGCAGCGCCGCCAGCAGCGAGCCCCGCGGGGCGCGCGCCGCGGCCGTCGTCGCGAAGTGGTCGGCCTCCTCGCGCGAACCGTGCCACTTCTCGCACCAGTAGTGCAGCGCCGCGAGATGCGCGCCCATGTGCTCCGGTGCGCGGTCGATCACCTTCGCCCACACCTGGTCGAACTGCTCATGTGCATAACCGAGTCCGCGCGCCACGGCCAGCTCGGTGAGGTACGGAACCGGGTCGCCCGGCGCCAGCAGCGCCGCCTCGCCGCAGACCGTACGGGCCTCCTCCAGGATGATCCGGAAGTCGTCGGTCCCCGCCGACGAGGAACGCCAGGCCTGCTGCACCAGGAACTCCGCGTGCACCGCCGCGCCGCCCGCGTCCTTCGGCGACTCCGCGCGCCACGCCCGCAGCCATGCGCCGCCCACGCCGGGCCGCTGCTGGAGCTCCAGCGAGGCCGCCCCGGCGAACGCCTGGACGCGCTGCCAGCGCACCTCGCCCTCCTTGGGCGTGCCAGCGAGCAACTGCGCGGCGGCCCGCCAGTCCTGGGTCCCCTGTACGACATCGAGTACGTCGAGGAGATCCTGGTCGGGGCCCGGCAGCCGGATGTCCAGCTCCTCCTGGAGCAGGAAGCCGTACGCGGCCGGGTCGGCGGCGTCGGGCGAACCGGGCGCGACCTGGCGGATACCGCCGCGGCGGCGCAGCACATACGGGCCGAGGGCGCCGGCCAGCAGGCCCATCGCGATCAGGAACCAGAGAATCTCCATGGCCCCATTGTCCCGGACGCCACGCCCCACGTATCCGGCGGTGCGGCGCGGTGTACGGCCGGTGAGCGCCCGGCGCGTGCCGGGCGCGTGCCCGGCGGTGCGGCGCGGTCTCCGACCGACCTCCGCACGGTCTCGTACCGGTCTCGGGCCGGTCTCCGCGCGGCGGGCCGCCGTGCTCCATTGTGCGGGCGGGTGCTCGTACGGCGTTACGCTCGGGCCTCATGAGCCACGAGCACCCCACCCAGCGCCCGGCCGACGGGCAGCATCCCGGCGAGCCGCACGAGCCGCAGCACTTCGAGACGCTCGCCATCCACGCGGGCAACACCGCGGACCCCCTGACCGGCGCGGTCGTCCCGCCGATCTACCAGGTGTCCACCTACAAGCAGGACGGAGTGGGCGGACTGCGCGGCGGTTACGAGTACAGCCGCAGCGCCAACCCCACCCGTACCGCCCTGGAGGAGAACCTCGCGGCCCTGGAGGGCGGCCGGCGCGGGCTCGCCTTCGCGTCGGGCCTGGCCGCCGAGGACTGCCTGCTCCGTACGCTGCTGTCGCCCGGCGACCATGTCGTGATCCCGGATGACGCGTACGGCGGCACCTTCCGGCTGTTCGCCAAGGTCGTCTCCCGCTGGGGCGTGGACTTCTCGGTCGCCCACACCTCCGACCCCGCGGCGGTACGGGCCGCGCTCACCCCCCGCACGAAGGCGATCTGGGTCGAGACCCCCTCGAACCCGCTGCTCAACATCACCGACATCGCGGCCCTCGCCGGGATCGCGCGCTCGGCCGGCGCGCGGCTGGTCGTCGACAACACCTTCGCCAGCCCCTATCTCCAGCAGCCGCTCGCGCTGGGCGCGGATGTCGTCGTCCACTCGACCACGAAGTACATGGGCGGGCACTCGGACGTGGTCGGCGGCGCGCTGATCGTCGACGACGCGGAACTCGCGGACGAACTCGCCTACCACCAGAACGCGATGGGGGCCGTCGCGGGCCCCTTCGACGCGTGGCTGGTGCTGCGCGGCATCAAGACGCTCGCGGTACGGATGGACCGGCACAGCCGGAACGCCACGCGGATCGCGGAGATGCTCAGCACGCACCCCCGGGTCTCGAAGGTCCTCTACCCGGGCCTGCCGGACCACCCCGGTCATGAGGTCGCCGCGAAGCAGATGAAGGCGTTCGGCGGGATGGTCTCCTTCCAGGTCGCGGACGGCGAGGAGGCGGCGGTGGCGGTCTGCGACCGCGCGAAGCTGTTCACGCTGGGCGAGTCCCTGGGCGGGGTCGAGTCGCTGATCGAGCACCCGGGCCGGATGACCCACGCCTCTGCGGCGGGCTCGGCGCTGGAGGTGCCGTCGGACCTCGTCAGGCTGTCGGTCGGTATCGAGTCGGTCGACGACCTGCTCGCAGACCTCCACCAGGCGCTGGCCTAGGACGCGTTGGCGGACGGGGTCGGTCCGGCCGCGTCCGGCTGCCGGACCCTCCGGATCCGGTCCCTCCGGATGCCGGTCCGCCCGGATGCCGGTCCGTCCGCAAGCGTTGTCCTCAAGCGCCTGACGGGCTGGGTGTGTTGTCCTCAAGCGCCGGACCGGCTGGGGGAGTTCAGCCGGTCACCGGTCACCGGTCACCAGTCCTCCAGCGGCGGGGTGGTCTCCGACGGCGGTACGGTCCAGGGGTGGGCGGCGGACGCCCAGACCGCGAACACGATCAGCCCGACCAACAGCAGTGCCCAGCACACCCGTTGGACCGCCCGGCGGCGGTACAGCAGCCGGGCGCCGAGGGCGGCGGCGCGCGGTACGAGATCGCCGGGGACGGCGGGCCGCCCCGTGTCCAGCATCCGGCGTACCTCGGTGGCCTTGCGGTCGCGGTGGTCCCGGTCGCCGCCGCCCCCGCTCATGTCCGGGCCTCGCCCACCCGCGCCTCGCCCACCCGGCTGTCGCCGATACGGGGTGCCGGGCGCGGAGGCGTATTCCTGTCCCCGTTCCCGTTCCTGACCCCGTTCCCGCGCATCGTTCTGATCGCGCGGGCGCAGAGTGTGTGGACGCGCTCCACCGGCAGCCCGATCAGGGCCGCGGTCTGCTCCTCGGCGACCCCTTCGTACAGCCGCAGCACCAGCACCACCCGCTCCTGCCGGCCCAGCCCGGCCAGCACCCCCGCCGGAGCACGCCGACGCCGCCGGGGGTGCCAGGCGGTGCTGGCGTACCGCAGGGCGAGTTCCTGGCGGGTGTGGTCGTACGGGTCGTCGTCGCGCAGCCGGTGCCAGTCCGCGTACGTACGGGCCAGCGCGGCGATCAGCAGGCGCTCCGCGCGCGGCGCGGCCTCCGGGGGCTCGCCCGTGAGCAGCGCCGCCGCATGCAGCAGCCGGCCGGCCGCACCCGCGGCGAACGCCTCGAACTCACGCTCACGGGCGCGGCGGCGATCCGTGGCAGTCCGCCGCTCTCGCACGTTCACCATTGACGCGAGTCGGCGGGCCCAGGTCAAGAGGGCCTTTTCGCTTACGACCTGATTCGAACAGGGGCTTTCCGGGCAGAGCCCCGCCCCCGTTCACACCGGACGTACCCGGCCGCGCGCCCCGGGCTGCCCCGCCTGCGCGTACCGCCCTGCCCGTACCGCCCTACGGCGTACGGCTACGCGTCCGTACCGCTCTCGCCCGTACCGCCCTCGATCTGCGGCTGCCCCGCCGCCCGCGCCGACAGCGCGCCGTTGAAGCGGGTGAGCAGTGTGGTGAAGGAGGTGCGCTCCTCAGCCGTCCAGCCGCCCGTCACCTGCGCCATCAGTTCGCGCCGCGACGAGCGGACCTCGTCCAGCCGGGCCAGCCCGCGCGCCGAGAGCTGGAGCACCACGGCACGTCCGTCCTCCGGGTGCGAAGTCCGTTTGACCAGGCCGGTGTCGACGAGCGGAGCCACCTGGCGGGTGACGGTCGAGGAGTCGATGCCCATACCGGCGGCCAGCGCCTTGACGCCCATCGGGCCTTCCTGGTCGAGCCGGTTGAGCAGCAGATACGCGGCGCGGTCCATCGAGTTGCGGACCTGGCCGACACCGCCGAGCCGGGTCTGCTCGGCCCGCCGGGCGAAGACGGCCACCTGGTGCTGGAGTGCATCGAGGAGGACGGCTTCACCCGAGGGTTCTGAGCCGGCCCCCAAGGGTTCGGAGGCCGTCTCCCGGGAGGCCGACGCAGCGGAAGTCATGTCCTGAATGGGGGGCATGGCTGGGGGCTCTCTTGTGCGGGGGTCGGTTGGTGGGGGACAGAGTACGCGGGGATGACCCCGCCCGTACCGGCCCTGCGTAAACCCATGGGCAGGGATTCACACTCAGCCCTCACGGGGCCGCCGGGCGGCCGGTGAGCTGCGAGACTGGCAGACATGAGCTTCGGTACGTCCCGCCCCGTGCGTCCCCTCATCCTCGATGACATCCGAGGGGCGCAGAAGATGCTCTCCGGCGTGGCGAGGATGACCGCGATGGAGGGCAGCAGATATCTGACCGGCCTGGTCGGCGCCCCCGTCCTGCTCAAGTGCGAGAACCTCCAGCGGACCGGTTCGTTCAAGCTGCGCGGCGCGTACGTACGGATCGCGGGCCTGACCCCGGAGGAGCGCGCGGCGGGCGTCGTCGCCGCCAGCGCGGGCAATCACGCGCAGGGCGTCGCGCTCGCCTCCACCCTGCTCGGGGTCCGCTCGACGGTGTTCATGCCGGTCGGGGCGCCCCTGCCCAAGGTCGCGGCCACCCGCGACTACGGCGCCGAGGTACGGCTGCACGGCCAGGTCGTGGACGAGACCCTGGCCGCCGCCGAGGAGTACGCCCGCGACACCGGCGCGGTCTTCATCCACCCCTTCGACCACCCGGACATCATCGCGGGTCAGGGCACGGTCGGGCTGGAGATCCTGGAGCAGTGCCCGGAGGTACGGACGGTCGTCGTCGGGGTCGGCGGCGGCGGTCTGGCCGCGGGTATCGCCCTCGCGGTGAAGGCCGTACGCCCGGAGGTCCGGGTGATCGGCGTGCAGGCGGAGGGCGCCGCCGCGTATCCGCCCTCGCTGCGCGCGGGCCGGCCGGTGGCGGTCGAGGCCCCGCAGACCATGGCGGACGGCATCAAGGTGGGCCGCCCCGGCGACGTACCGTTCCAGCTCCTCCAGGAACTGATCGACGAGGTGCGTACGGTCAGCGAGGACGAGCTGTCCAGCGCGCTGCTGCTCTGCCTGGAGCGTGCCAAGCTGGTGGTGGAGCCCGCGGGCGCGAGTCCGGTGGCCGCGCTGCTGAGCGATCCGGGCGCGTTCCGCGGTCCTGTGGTCGCGGTGCTGTCGGGCGGCAATGTGGATCCGGTGCTGATGCAGCGCATCCTCCGGCACGGCATGGCGGCGGCCGGACGCTATCTGAGCCTGCGGGTCCGGGTGACGGACCGGCCGGGCGCGCTGGCGACGATGCTCACCGTGTTGTCAGTGGCGGATGCCAATGTTCTCGATGTGAGCCATGTACGGACCGATCCCCGTCTGGGGCTGACGGAGGCGGATGTGGAACTGCATCTGGAGACGAAGGGGCCGGGGCACTGCGCGGAGGTCGAGGCGGCACTGCGGAAGGCGGGGTACACGGTCCTCACCTGAGGCACCCGCTCCCCGCCGAGGCATGCCCGCCGGCCGCCCGGCCGCGTGACCGTACGCCGGCCGCGTCACCGTACGCCCGTCGGCTGCCTCGCCGTACGTCCACCGCCGTACGCCTTTTGCCGTATGCCCGCCGGTCGCTTTATCGCGCGCCGGCCGCCGCGGCCTGCGCATGGTCAGCCCGGCTTGCGCGCGGCCGGTCGGTAAATCGTGTGCTTGTTGAGCGCTCGTACGGTTTTCTTTACTTCGGGCTTACAATCACCCCTTGTTCGGTCGCGATGTATCGCGTTACCGTGCTGCGTCAGCAAGCACGTAGCAAGCACCGTCAGCACCCACTGGAGACACTTCATGCCAGGCGCCATCTACGCCGAAGGCCTGGTCAAGACCTTCGGCGATGTAAGGGCTCTGGACGGCGTCGATCTCGATGTTCCGGAAGGCACGGTCCTGGGGCTCCTCGGCCCCAACGGCGCCGGCAAGACGACCGCCGTACGCGTCCTGACCACCCTCCTCCGGCCCGACAGCGGCAAGGCCGTCGTCGCCGGGATCGATGTCCTCAAGCACCCGAACGAAGTCCGCCGCTCGATCGGCCTCTCCGGCCAGTTCGCCGCGGTCGACGAGTATCTGACCGGCCGCGAGAACCTGCGGATGGTCGGCAGGCTCTACCAGATGAACGCCCGCGAGGCGAAGGCCCGCGCGGACGAGCTGCTGGAGCGCTTCAACCTCTCCGAGGCGGCGGACCGTACGGCCAAGACGTACTCCGGGGGCATGCGCCGCCGGCTCGACCTCGCCGCCGCGCTCGTCGTCTCCCCGCCCGTGATGTTCATGGACGAGCCGACGACCGGCCTCGACCCCCGCAACCGGCAGCAGCTCTGGAGCATCATCCAGGAGCTGGTGGCCGGGGGTACGACACTCCTCCTGACCACGCAGTATCTGGAGGAGGCCGACCATCTCGCCCATGACATCTGTGTCGTGGACCACGGCCGGGTCATCGCCCGCGGCACCTCCGACCAGCTCAAGGCCCGTACGGGCGGCGAGCGCGTCGAGGTCGTCGTGCACGAGCGCGAGCAGATCGACCCGGCGCGCGCCGTCCTCGCGGCCTTCGCGAAGTCCGGTGAATCCGGTGCGTCCGGCGAATCAGGGGCCGGCGCGGTGACCGTCGAGGAGCACACCCGCAAGCTCACCGTCCCGGTCACCGGCGGCGCCAAGCTGCTCGCCGAGGTCATCAGGGAACTGGACACCCGAGGGGTCGAGATCGACGACATCGGTCTGCGCCGCCCCACCCTCGACGATGTCTTCATCTCCCTGACCGGCCACGCCGCCGAGGACAGCGCGGCCGAGTCGGACGACCCCGGCAAGAGCAAGAGCGCGGCCAAGTCCGCCAAGTCCACGAAGGAGGCCCGGAAGTGACCGCCACCACTCAGGCACCGGCGACCGTCGCCCCCCGGCCGCGCGGCGGAGTCGTCCAGTCGGTCACCGACTCACTGGTCGTCGCCCGCCGGAATCTGATCCGTATGACCCGGATCCCCGAGGTCGTCCTCTTCGGCCTCATCCAGCCGATCATGTTCGTCGTGATGTTCAGCTATGTCTTCGGCGGCTCGCTCCAGGTGGGCGGCACGGTCAGCCCCGACGTCTACCGCAACTTCCTGATGGCCGGGATCTTCGCGCAGACCGTCACCTTCGCCACCGCGGGCGCGGGCGCCGGGATCGCCGACGACATGCACAAGGGCCTGATCGACCGGTTCCGCTCGCTGCCGATGGCACGCGGGGCGGTCCTCACCGGCCGTACTCTCGCCGACCTGGTGCAGACCGCGCTCACCGTCGTGGTGCTGTCGATCGTCGCCGTACTCGTCGGCTGGCGCATCCACGAGGGCGTCCTCAAGGCGCTCGGCGCGTTCGCGCTGCTGCTTCTGCTCGGGTACGCGTTCTCCTGGATCGGCGCGCTGATCGGCCTGTCCGTCCGTACCCCGGAGGCCGCCACCTCGGGCGGACTGATCTGGCTGTTCCCCGTGACGTTCATCTCGAACGCCTTCGTGGACACCAGCGGGATGACGGCCTGGCTGCGGCACATCGCCGACTGGAATCCGTTCAGCGCCACGGTGCAGGCGTGCCGGGTGCTCTTCGGGAACCCGGGGGTCTCGGAGTCCAGCGCCTGGCCCATGGAGCACCCGGTGCTGGCCTCGGTGATCTGGTCGGTCCTGATCATCGTGGTGTTCCGGACGCTGGCGGTACGGAAATACCGCTCGGCCACGGCGTAACGTCCGTAACCCTCGTACACGTGCAAAACAGCCCCCGGCTCCCAGGGCGTGTCCGCGAAGTATCGCCGTCCGCCCGCAGGGCGGGGCCCGCGGCGTCCGGTGCGTGCAATCGCAAGGCGGAGGGTCGTCCTCGTACTGGACGTACTTGGACGACTCCGACAACGCAGCGAGTGCGCGTGCCGGGCGTCGCGGGCCAGGCGAGACTTCGCGGACACGCCCGGCCGGGGGCTGTCGCGTTCAGCCTCCGTACGGCTTGGCGTCGAGGATCTTGACCGACGCCGTCTTGCCGTTGGGCAGTTCGTACTCCGCGTTGTCGCCGACCTTCTTGCCGTTCACACCGCTGCCGAGCGGGGACTGCGGCGAGTAGGTCTCGATCTCCGAGCTGGCGTACTCGCGCGAGGCCAGCAGAAAGTCCAGCGTGTCGTCAGGATCGCCGTCGAAGGCGATCGTCACGACCATGCCGGGCTCGACGACACCGTCGTCCGCCGGCGCCTCGCCGACCTTCGCGTTCTGCAGGAGCTGGGTGAGCTGGCGCACGCGAAGCTCCTGCTTGCCCTGCTCCTCCTTGGCCGCGTGGTACCCGCCGTTCTCCCGGAGGTCGCCCTCCTCACGGGCCGCCGCGATCTTCGTCGCGATCTCGGTACGGGCGGGACCAGACAGGTACTCCAGCTCGGCCTTGAGCTGGTTGTACGCCTCCTGGGTGAGCCAGGTGACGTTCTCGCTGGTCTGGGTCACAGGTGCTCCTCGTAGGTACCGGGAATACAAAGCAACGCCCTACCCAGAAGAATGTTGTCTTCTCGGGCGGGCGAAACCACGAGCCTAACAATTTCGTGGCCAGGAGGGGAGGACGAAAGCCATCAGATTCACATCAACGCAGGTCAGCGCAGCTCAGCCGGGGGCCGGCGAGGCGCCGTCCGGCGGGTCTCAGCCGGTCTCGGCGAGTCTCAGCCGGGTCCCGGGCGACCGCGGGCCATGTGACGCGGCTCAGTCGGAGGTGCAGTCCAGCAGTTCCGCGCTGGTGGCGACCGCCGTTGTACGTACGGTCACGACCTGGTCGATCCGGGTCTCGCCCGGGCCGAAGCGGACGTCCTTGCGGCCCACCTCCGCGCCGTTCTCCGCGAGGGAGCGGAGCGTACAGCTGCCGGTGGCGTCCCGGTCCTTGCGGACCTCCAGATGGACCTCGACCGACGTGGCGGAAACCACCTTGAACTTGATGAGCTCCCCGGAGACACTGCGATCGACCACATAGTGATAGCCGAACCAGCCGATCAGGGCGATCAGTGCGACGCCGAGCACGGCGCCGACGGTCCGCAGCCGGTGGTCCGCCCGCTCGTCCGCGGAGCGGCCGTAACGGCCGACAGGACGCTCGCGCACCTCGGCCATGATCGTTCCTCTCTGCGATCTGTGATCTGCGACGGGCGGCGACGGGCGGCCGGAATTTCCGCCCCCCGGTATCCGTCACTATAGAAGCCGCCCGAAGCGACGAATCACTGAGGACCGAGCCTTGACAGAGCAGCTACGGCTGATGGCCGTTCACGCCCACCCCGACGACGAGTCGAGCAAGGGCGCGGCCACGATGGCCAAGTACGTGTCCGAGGGGGTGGACGTGCTGGTCGTGACCTGCACCGGGGGCGAGCGCGGCTCCATCCTCAACCCCAAGCTCCAGGGGGACGCCTATATCGAGGAGCACATTCACGAGGTCCGTAAAAAAGAGATGGACGAGGCGCGCGGGATCCTCGGCGTCGAGCAGGAGTGGCTCGGCTATGTGGACTCCGGGCTGCCCGAGGGCGACCCGCTGCCGCCGCTGCCCGAGGGCTGCTTCGCGCTGGAGGACACCGACGAGGCGGCCGGCCGGCTGGTCCGGCTGATCCGCTCGTTCCGGCCGCAGGTCATCACGACGTACGACGAGAACGGCGGCTACCCGCACCCCGACCACATCATGACCCACAAGATCTCGATGGTGGCGTTCGAGGCGGCGGCGGACAAGGAGAAGTACCCGGAGGACGAGTTCGGTCCGGCCTGGCAGCCGCAGAAGCTCTACTACAACCAGGGCTTCAACCGGCCGCGTACGGTCGCGCTGCACGAGGCGCTGCTGGCGCGGGGTCTTGAGTCCCCGTACGGCGAGTGGCTGGAGCGGTGGAAGGAGTTCGCCCGCGCGGAGCGCACCCTGACCACGCACATTCCGTGCGCGGACTTCTTCGAGATCCGGGACAAGGCGCTGATCGCGCACGCCACCCAGATCGACCCGGACGGCGGCTGGTTCCGGGTGCCGATGGACATCCAGCGGGAGGTCTGGCCGACCGAGGAGTACGAGCTGGCGAAGTCCCTGGTCGATACCTCCCTCCCCGAGAGCGACCTCTTCGCGGGCATCCGCGACAATGCCTGATATGTATGCGACCCAGGCAATGACGCACATGATCCCGCTCGCCCAGGAGCTGGACCAGAACAAGGTGACGCCCGGTGTGCTCGGGTTCATCGTGTTCGCGGTGATGGCGGGCGTGGTGTGGCTGCTCATGAAGTCGATGAACCGCCATATGAACAAGGTCGACTTCGAGGAGACCCCGGAGCCGGAGAAGGCCGAGGCGGGCACTCCGGCGAAGTCGCAGCGGTCGCAGGGAGATTAGTGCCGGTCACGGCACTCGCGTCATGCCGCACCGGCCGCCCCCGCCAGGGCGGCCGGACGTACGGGCACGGGGTACGGGCTGGTGCGCGGCCTCAAGGCCCGCGGCCCTGAAGCCCGCGGCCCGCGCAGGCCGCTTGAAGCGCCGTACCCGCTCAGGGCCCGCGCTCGCTCAGGGCCCGCGCCTGTTCGAGGCCCCTGCCTCTGAGTCCGCGGCCTACGCCGGCCACTTGAAGCCCGTACCCGCGCAAGGCCCGCGCCCCTGAGCCCGCGCTCTACGCCGGTGTCGTCTCCACAGGTACGCCCATCACCTCGCGCGCGTGTCGCGTCGGCACCATGCCGAGCTGCCAGGCCTGCCAGCCGTCCTCCAGGCTGACCCCCCGGCCGAGCATCACCGCGTAGGCGTCGGCGCAGTCCTCCAGCTTGCCGTCGCGCAGCGCGTGGCGGGCGGCCGACAGCTCCGACAGCTCCTGCTCCGCGACCACCGAGCCCACCTCCGTCCCGCCCGCCGAGGCGTACGGAAGCAGCGTGCAGCGCAGGAAGCGCGCCCAGTCGGCGCCGCGCAGATCCCCGTACGACTCGAAGAGCGCCGTCGCCTCGTCGCAGAGCTGGAGTGCCTGGGCCGCCCGGTTGTTGCCCGCGTCGACGATCGCCAGCTCCAGACAGGTCCAGGCCTCGCCGTGCGCGAGCCCGATCCGGTGGAAGTCCGCGCGGGCGTCGACCAGGAGCTGACGGGCGAAGCCGGAATTGCGGAGATTGCCGGTCTGGGCGGCGCGCTGGTCACGGGTGACCCGGCCCGAGTGGTGCCGGGCGCAGGCCAGACCGTACACGTCGCGCATCCGCGAGAACATCGTGCGGGCCCGCTCCAGCTCCCGTACCGCCTGGTCGCGGTCGCCGTTCTCCTCCAGCGCCTGGCCCAGGTAGTAGAGCGTCCAGGCCTCGCCGCGCGCGTCCTCGTTCTCCCGGTGGCGGGCCAGCGCGTCGCGCAGCCCGCCGACCGCGGAGGACGCCTCGCCGTCCACCAGCCGCGCCCGTGCGAGCTGGGTCAGCGCCCAGGCCTCGCCGCGGGCGTCGCGGGTCCTGCCGTACAGCTCCAGCGCCTCCGCCAGCTCGGCCTCCGCGCGCGGCACATCGCCCATCCGCAGACAGACCTGGCCGAGCTGGAAGTGGGTCCAGGCCTCGCCGTGCACGGACTCGCTCTCGCGGTGCAGTACCAGCGCGGTGGCGAGCAGCGAGACGGCCTCCGCGAGACCGCCCCGGTCGCGTTCGACGGCGGCGAGGGCGTGCAGGGTCCAGGCGCGGTCCCCGGCCAGTGCGTCGGCGGACTGGAGGGCGAGCGCCTCGCGCAGCTTCGCCGAGGCCTCGGGGAGATTGCCCTGGTGGTGCAGGGTGATGCCCAGCGAGCCGAGCGCGCGGGCCGCGCCGGCGTCGTGCTGCGCCTCGCGGTAGAGGTCGACCACCGAGGTCAGTGTGGTGCGCGCCTTGTCCAGCTCGCCGAGCTGGCGGGCCGCGATGCCCGTACGCCACTGGACCGACCGTACGAGCAGCCCCTGGTCCACCGCCTGCGTCAGCTCGCTGATCTCGCCCAGCCGGTAGAGGTCGCCGCGCAGCAGGCAGTAGTCGCAGAGCGCGCCGAGCAGGTCGAGTACGGCCTGCTGGTCGACGCCCTCCGCGTGCCGGAGCGTGGCCGTGATGAAGCTCGACTCCTCGTCCAGCCAGCGCAGCGCCGCGTCGAGGGACGAGAAGCCATGGGCGCCGGCCGCGCTCTTGAAGAGATCCGCGCGGGTCGAGGTCTTGCCGTCGACGAGCCGGATCACGGAGTCGGCCAGCTCGGCGTAGTTGCGGATGAGGCGCTCCTGCGCGGCGGTACGGTCGGCCGCCTCCTCCTCGTCCTGGAGGCGGGCCTGCGCGAAGGTCCGTACGGCGTCGTGCAGCCGGTAGCGGCTGGCGCGTACATGGTCGATCAGTCCGGCCCCGGACAGGGCCGTCAGGAGCTGCCCGGCCTCCTGCTCGTCCGTCGCCAGCAGGGCCGCAGCCGCTGCGGCGCCCAGGGAGGCGCGGCCGGCGAGCGCGAGCCGGCGCAGCAGCCGGCGGGCCTGCTCGCCCTGGTCGGTGTAGCGCAGCCACAGCGCGCGTTCGACGGGGCCGCCCTGGCCGTACGCGGCGAGGTCGGCGGCGAGGCGCTGGGCCGTACGCTCCCCGAGCGAGGACCCCGCGATCCGCAGGGCGAGCGGCAGTCCGCCGCACAACTCCCGTACGCGGTCCGCCGACTGGGCGTCGTAGGGTGCCCCGGCCGCGCCGGGTCCCGCCGGGGCGACCTCGCGCAGCAGCTCCTCGGCGCCCGCTCCGTCCAGCGCCTCCAGCGGAAGCTGGTGCACCCAGGCCGGGGTGGCGGCGGGCAGCTCCAGGGGCTGACGGGCCGTCACCAGCACCAGGCTCTCGGAGCGTTCGGGTACGAGCGTGGCGACCTGCGCGGGATCCGAGGCGTCGTCCAGGACGACCGTCACCGGCAGGTCCGTGAGATGCCGGTGGTACAGCTCGCTCAGCCGGCGCACCTGCTGCTCCGGGGAGGTCCGCTCACGGAACAGGAGCTGCTCGCGCGGGGCGCCGAGCCGGTTCAGCAGATGCAGCAGCGCGTCCCGGGTCGACAGCGGCGCCTCGCCCGCGCCGCCGCCGCGCAGATCGACGACGCACGCCCCGCGGAACTGGTCCTTGAGCCGGTGCGCCGCCCGTACCGCCAGCGCGGTGCGCCCGGAGCCGGGGTCGCCGTGGATCACCACGACCGTCGGCCGGGTCTCGGTCGAGGCGCGGGCGGCGTGGACCCACTGCGCGATCTGCGCCAGCTCGGCGCGGCGGCCCGCGAACGGCCCGTCGGGCTGCGGGAGATGGCCGAAGGACTGCTCCAGTACGGTGCGTCGGCGCGCGGCGGCGCTGCGGTCGCTGCCCCTGAGCTGGGGCGCGGACTTCTTGGCGGGGCGGCGGTTCGCGGAGGTGAGGACGCGCTGCTGGTCGAGGAACGGGCGGATGCCCCGTACCTCCAGCGCCGTCAGCCACTGGAGCCTGAGCTGCTCGGTGCCGCCGGGTCGGCCGGCCGCGCCCGCCCGCTGGTGCGCGGCGGGCCAGTGCGACGCGGTCACTTTCGCGACGGTGGTGGCGGCCCCGGCGACGGCGACCACCGCGCCCGCGCCGAGCGCGACGCCGGTGGCGGTGCCCAGCGCGACATCCGCGCCGATCGCGGCGGCGGTGGCAACGGCCGTGACCAGCACGGGAGTTCCGAGGGACTTACGGCTGAACCGCCCCGACAGCCGTTCCGCCTCCGCCGCCTCCAGCGCCCGCGCGTACGCCGCGTACTCCTCGGCGGCCCCGGCGGCCAGCGACTCCAGCGCACCACGCCCGCGCGCCAGCAGCGCCCCGCCGTCAACCTTCCCGCCCGACCGCCGCACCTCCTCCTCCACGGCCCGCACCAACAGCCTGTCGGCCTCGGCCCGATGGCTTTCCCGCATCTGCGTCCCCCTCAGAATGCTTTGACTGGAGGCACATTGTCCTGCCCGGGCCCGCGTAAGGCGAGGGTGACATTCCTCGGCGCTCAGTCCTCGGCGCCCCTCGGCGCCCCTCGGCGCTCAGCCCGGCCCAGGCGCCGACAATGTCCCGGGGCTCCCGGAGCAGCCCTCCCCGCTCCGGTTACGGCACCGGCCGCCGCTCCGCCGCGCGAGGCGACGACCGGTCCGGTGCCGCCGGGGACAAAACCCGGCAACCGCGCCGCGCCCTGCTCCAGGGCGGTGAGCAGCGGCGAGGCCGGGTCGGCGCACTCCGCTACATGCGAGGGCTCGACAGGGCGGTGCGCGCCTGAAGGATTCCCTCCACGCCCTGGAGGAAGGTTTCGCAGACCAGTTCGGGGTCGAAGAGGCAGCCGGCCGCCATGGCGCCGTCCCGGAGCATGACGAGATGCCGGCCGGCTGCGTCGGCGGGTGCGTCGCCGGTCTGTGCCAGCAGGCTTGTGACGGTGTCCAGGAACCATTGCCGGTGGGCCAGGACGGCCTGGTGGACCGGGTGGGCGGGATCGGGGTACTCGGCCACCGCGTTGAGGAAGGCGCAGCCGCGGAATCCCGGGGACCCTATGCCGTCGGCGATGGACCTGGCGACGGCCCGGACCCTGTCGGCCGGTGACCCGCTGCCCGCCACGGCGGCGGCGGCCTGTTCCCGGATTGCCAGGTCGGCCAGGCCGATGTACGCGAGGACGAGTTCCTCCTTGCCCGAGAAGTGCCGGTACAGCGTGGCCCGAGTCACCTGCGCCTCTTTGGTGATCCGGTCGATGCCGACGGAGTGGATCCCCTCTGCGTAGAAGATGCGGGTCGCCGTGCTGAGCAGCCGCGCTCGCGCTGCGGAGGTGCTGCCTCCTTCTGGGCTCCGACTCATGCGGCCGAGTGTACCAAGCGGATGAGGGAGAACGTTCGGTCTTGACAGTGGTCGTACGGTCGCCTTAGATCTCAAGCAAGACCGAACGTTCTCCCTCATGATGGGTGGTGCCTTCATGGCCCTCCGCCGCAACGACCGGATCGGCGCGCACACAGAGCGCACGCGATGACTCAGCCGTCCCGCACCACTACGCCGCCACTGAAAGGCACCCCTGTGGACACTCTTGTGAGCACTGCCCCCGCCAGCGTTCCCGTGACCTTGCGCAAGCTGTACTTCGTCCGCTTCGCGTTCGCCGCCGTGTGGGCCGTCCTGCTGTTCGCGACCGCGGACACCCTGGGTCCGCTGAGTGCGGCGCTCCTGGTGATCTACCCCTTGTTCGACGTGGCGGCCGCAGTCGTCGACGTCCGGTCCGCCAAGGCGAACGGCGGTACGGCTCCGGCCCTCTACGTGAACATCGCGATCAGCTCACTGGCGGTCATCGGCCTGGCTGTCGCCGCCACGTCCGGCATCCCGGCCGTCCTGCGGGTCTGGGGAGCCTGGGCGATCGCCTCGGGAATCGTCCAACTCGTCGCGGGCGCCGTCCGCCGGCAGCTCGGGGGCCAATGGCCGATGATCACCAGCGGCGCCATCTCCACGCTCGCCGGCGCGTCGTTCTTCACACAGGCCGGCAGCGGCAATCCCACGCTGGGAAACCTCGCCGGCTACGCCTTCCTCGGCGGCGTCTTCTTCCTCATCTCGGCATTCCGACTGAACCGCGCCCGCAACGGGGCATGACCCCACCCGCATCGAGCCCGTCAGTCTGGCGGGTCCAGGCATCTGGGGTCCGCCGGTGGACAGGGACCAGTCCACCGGCGGACCCGACGGGCGCTGGAACCCGGCGTCGGGACGGTCCGGGGGTCACACGGTCCCGAGGTCGACCGTGACGGAGAAAGGCGCGGCAGCCTTGATCACGCCGGTGAACATCTCGCCGTCCCTGTACGCCTTGGTGGCTGGGTCGAGAACATAGGTGTAGATGATCGGGACACCGGTGGCGGCCTGTTCGATCCGCCAGTAGAAGGGGATCCCGGCCTTGGCGTACTGGTCCACCTTCACGATCCGGTCGGTGGTCTCCGAGCCGGGCGACACGACCTCGACGACCAGGAGTACGTGTTCGGGGCGCGTGGGCGTGAGGTCGATGGTCTCCGCCCGGTAGACGATGACATCCGGACGGCGGTTGGTGAGTGGAACGTCCTGCAGGCGGACGTCGAAGTCCGTGTCGGCGTTCCAGTCCGGGCCCGCGGCGGCGTCCAGGGCATTGGCCAGGATCCGGGCCATCCGGTTGTGCCGCTTGGACGCGCTCGGGCTCACGACGACCATCCCGTCCACGATCTCAATGCCGGCACACTGCTCCTCGGACCAGGAGTCGTACTGCTCCGCGCTGATCTGCGTATGCATCCACGCGGGCGCCACCATCTCGGCGGTCATGGTGTACCTCCTTCGAGGAGCCCCGACAGGTCCAGCGCTGCTGCGCTCAGCCTACTGTCCAGCGTGCCCCGACTCGGGTGAGAGCGGAGGCCCCGTCTCTGTTCCAGTGCGCCGACAACCCGGTCGACCGGTGGGGCGCATTCTCTGGTTGAGGCCTGATCTGCCAGGCTGCTGGGCGTCGCATGAGAGGGTGATTACTGTGAACCGCTTGGCTGGTACGACCTCGCCTTATCTGCTTCAGCATGCTGAGAATCCGGTCGACTGGTGGCCCTGGGGACCGGAGGCTTTCGAGGAAGCGCGGCGGCGCGATGTGCCCGTACTGCTGTCGGTCGGCTACTCCGCGTGTCACTGGTGTCATGTGATGGCGTCGGAGAGCTTCGAGGACCTCACGACCGCGAAGTACATGAACCGGCACTTCGTGAACATCAAGGTCGACCGCGAGGAGCGGCCCGATGTTGATGCCGTGTACATGGAGGCCGTGCAGGCTGCCACCGGGCAGGGTGGGTGGCCGATGACGGTGTTTCTGACGGCCGACGGGGAGCCCTTCTACTTCGGTACGTACTTCCCGCCCGCGCCCCGGCACGGCATGGCGTCCTTCCCGCAGGTGCTGGAGGGGGTCAGTGCCGCGTGGACCGACCGGCGGGAGGAGGTCGCCGAGGTGGCCGGGCGGATCGTGCGGGAGCTGGCCGGGCGGTCGCTCGGGCATGGCGGGGAAGGGGTGCCGGGAGAGGCGGAGCTGTCGCAGGCGCTGCTCGGGCTGACCAGGGAGTACGACGCGCGGCACGGCGGATTCGGCGGGGCGCCCAAGTTCCCGCCGTCCATGGTGACCGAGTTCCTGCTGCGGCATCATGCCCGTACCGGCGCCGAGGGCGCGCTCCAGATGGCCGCGGACAGCTGTGAGGCGATGGCGCGCGGCGGGATCTACGACCAGCTCGGCGGCGGATTCGCGCGCTACTCGGTCGACCGCGAGTGGGTGGTGCCGCACTTCGAGAAGATGCTGTACGACAACGCCCTGCTGTGCCGGGTGTACGCGCACCTGTGGCGGGCCACCGGATCGGAACTGGCGCGCCGGGTCGCGGTCGAGACCGCGGACTTCCTGGTACGTGAACTGCGCACGGAGGAGGGCGGGTTCGCCTCCGCGCTGGACGCCGACAGCGACGACGGCACCGGCCGGCACGCCGAGGGCGCGTACTACGTCTGGACGCCCGAGCAGCTCCGCGAGGTCCTCGGGGAGTCCGACGCCGAATTCGCCGCGCGGTACTTCGGAGTGACCGAGGAGGGCACGTTCGAGGAGGGCGCCTCGGTGCTGCAACTCCCGCAGGACGGCGGGGTGGTGGACGCCGCCCGCACCGAGTCCGTACGGGCACGGCTCCTCGCGGCGCGCGAGCAGCGCCCCCGCCCGGGCCGGGACGACAAGATCGTGGCCGCCTGGAACGGTCTCGCGATCGCCGCGCTGGCCGAGACCGGGGCGTACTTCGACCGGCCGGATCTGGTGGAACGCGCCACCGAGGCCGCCGACCTGCTCGTACGGGTCCATCTCGACGACACCGCGGGCACCGCCGCTACCGGCCGTGCCGCAGGGGTCGCGCCGCGCCTCGCCCGTACCTCCAAGGACGGCCGGTCCGGCGCCCACGCCGCGGTCCTGGAGGACTACGGGGACGTCGCGGAAGGGTTTCTGGCGCTCGCGTCCGTCACCGGCGACGGCGCCTGGCTGGAATTCGCCGGATTCCTGCTGGACATTGTGCTCGACCGTTTTGTCGCCGAGGACGGCGCGCTGTTCGACACCGCCGACGACGCCGAACAGTTGATCCGCCGCCCCCAGGACCCGACCGACAACGCCACCCCCTCCGGCTGGACGGCCGCCGCGGGCGCGCTCCTCTCGTACGCCGCGCACACCGGCTCCGAAGCCCATCGCACCGCCGCCGAACGGGCGTTGGGCGTGGTGAAGGCCCTCGGGCCGAGGGTGCCGCGCTTCATCGGCTGGGGTCTCGCGGTCGCCGAGGCGCTGCTCGACGGCCCCCGCGAGATCGCCGTCGTCGGGCCCGAGGACGACCCCGCGGCCCGGGAGCTGCACCGTACGGCCCTGCTCGCGACGGCCCCCGGAGCGGTCGTCGCCGCGGGCGCCCCGGACAGCGGCGAGTTCCCGCTGCTGGCGGACCGGCCGCTCGTCGGCGGGCATTCCGCCGCGTATGTCTGCCGGCGGTTCGTTTGCGCGGCCCCCACAACCGAAGTGAGCGTACTCCGGCGTGAATTGGGCGTGTTCGAGTGAACTGTGGCCGATTCATGACGCATGGTGAATCGGACTGAAACGCAGTATTCACCCAATCGGCCCACCCGCCGTCACAGGTCGGCCCTATTCTCTTCACAAGAGGCACAACTGGTGCGCATGGGTGGCCTGTTGTGCGAGGGGGGATGACGGGTGAGCCGGCGGCCAGGGGGGCCTGCCGCGGCCACCCGGGCCGAGGGGGGCCGTGTTGTTCACATCCGTGTTCATTGCTGCCGTTTCACTGGCGCTGTTCTGGATGGCCGCGTTCACACTCTGGTGGCAGATGCATGCCTGGCGTACGCCGGAGACGCTGGCCGCGACCAGATTCGATCCGCCGGACGGCGGCCGGGAGGGCTCGTTCTCGCTGCTCCTGCCCGCCCGGCACGAGCAGGCCGTACTGGAGCACACCGTCGAGCGGCTGCTCCAGTCCAGCCACACGAACTTCGAGATCATCGTCATCGTCGGACACGACGACCCCGAGACCGCCGAGGTCGCGGAGCGGGCCGCGGCCCGCGCCCCGGACCGGGTCAGGGTCGTCGTCGACACCCACGAGACCAAGAACAAGCCCAAGGCGCTCAACACCGCGCTGCCGCACTGCACCGGCGACTTCGTCGGGGTCTTCGACGCCGAGGACCAGGTCCACCCCGAGCTGCTGACCCATGTCGACCACGCCTTCCGCTCCACCGGCGCCGATGTCGTCCAGGGCGGGGTCCAGCTCATCAACTTCCATTCGAGCTGGTACAGCCTGCGCAACTGCCTGGAGTACTTCTTCTGGTTCCGCAGCAGGCTCCATCTCCACGCCCAGAAGGGCTTCATCCCGCTCGGCGGCAACACCGTGTTCGTACGCACCGAAGTGCTGCGCGCGGCCGGCGGCTGGGACCCCGACTGCCTGGCGGAGGACTGCGATCTGGGCGTACGGCTCTCCAGCGTGGGCAAGAAGGTCGTCGTCGCGTACGACTCGGACATGGTGACCCGCGAGGAGACCCCCGGCTCGCTGATGTCCCTGCTCAAGCAGCGCACCCGGTGGAACCAGGGCTTCCTTCAGGTCTACCGCAAGAAGGACTGGAAGCAACTGCCCACGCCAGGACAGCGGATGCTCGCCCGCTACACCCTGATGACCCCGTTCCTCCAGGCGTTCACCGGGCTGATCATCCCGCTCAACGTCGGGATCGCGCTGTTCCTCGACGTACCGGTCGCGATCGCGTTCGTCACCTTCCTGCCGCTGGTCACCGCGATGGTCACCTTTGTCTTCGAGGTCGTCGGGCTGCATGACTTCGGCAAGCAGTACGGGCTGCGCGTCCGCCTCACGCACTATCTCAAGCTGATCGTCGGCGGGCCCTTCTACCAGGTGCTCCTGGCCGGCGCGGCGATCCGCGCCGTCTGGCGCGAGCAGCGGGGGCGCAGCGACTGGGAGCTGACCAGCCATGTCGGCGCGCATCTGGCGCC
Source organism: Streptomyces sp. NPDC057617 (assembly GCF_042800555.1). NCBI lineage: Bacteria > Bacillati > Actinomycetota > Actinomycetes > Kitasatosporales > Streptomycetaceae > Streptomyces > Streptomyces sp. NPDC057617. Next base: position 348,597 of record NZ_JBHVGV010000002.1, read on the forward strand.
GGCCGGCGGAGGCTCCGCAGGCGACGCGGCCACTGGAGAGACCCGAGACATCCGCGACATCCGAGAGGACGTCCACGCGTGACCTCCACCCTCCCCGCGGTGACGACGGATCAGACGGCCGTCACCGCGCAGCCGAACGACGCCCGGAACGGGGCCGGGGGGCACCCCCGCGCGCACCCCCCCACTGCCCCCCCCCCCCCCCCCCCCCCCTCCCCCCTCCTCCCCCCCTCCCCCTCCCCCCCCCCCCCCCCCCTTTTCTTCT
>NZ_JBHVGV010000002.1:348868-387448 GCF_042800555.1 Streptomyces sp. NPDC057617
AGAAATCGGAGACATCGGAGGGGATTCCCACGGGGACCCCCCCCCCTCCCTGTGGGGACGAGGGGGAGGAGGGCTGCCACCGAGAAGCCGACAGACGCCGGGAAGGGGGCTGTCCAGACCGGTCGGGCCAACACTCAGGTGCCCGACAGCCGCCGGCTCACCGTCCGCCCCGTCGTCCGCTTCCGCAGCTCCCGCGCCGACCTGCTGCTCTGCGGCGCGCTCCTCCTCGCGATCCTCGTCGTCCAGGGCTGGAACATCCAGCACTACCCGACGCTCAGCGACGACGAGGGCACCTATCTCGCCCAGGCCTGGGCCGTCCAGGAGGGCAAGGGCCTCGCCCACTACACCTACTGGTACGACCATCCGCCGCTCGGCTGGATGCAGATCGCCTTTCTGACCTGGCTGCCCTCGCTCTTCGTACCCGAGGCGATGACGGTCGCCCCGATGCGGTTCGCGATGCTGCTGGTCTCCGCCGCCAGCGCGGTGTTCCTGTACGTGCTGGCCAGGCGGCTGTGGCTGCCGCGCTGGGCCGCCGGGCTGGCGATGGTCCTCTTCGGGCTCTCCCCGCTCTCCGTGGTGCTCCAGCGGGAGATCTTCCTCGACAACATCGCCGTGATGTGGCTGCTGCTGGCGTTCTGCCTCGCGGCCTCGCCCCACCGTGATCTCTGGCACCACTTCGCGGCCGGGATCGCCGCTGCCGTCGGGGTGCTCACCAAGGAGACCATGCTGGTGGTGCTGCCCGCGCTGCTGGTGACGATGTGGCGGTTCAGCCATCGCGACACCCGCAAGTTCGCCCTCACCGGCGCCATCACCGCCTGCGCGCTGATCGGCCTCTCGTATCCGCTGTTCGCCCTGCTCAAGGGCGAACTGCTGCCGGGCGGCGGGCATGTCTCGCTCTGGGACGGCATCACGTACCAGATGAGCAGGCCGGGCTCCGGCTTCATCCTCGACCCGGGCAGCGGCTCGTACGGAGTGCTCCAGTCCTGGCTCTACTACGACCGGGTGCTGCCGCTGGGCGGGCTCGCGGGCGCCGTCCTGCTGATCATGACCCTGCGCTGGTCGGTCACCGCGCGGGCGCTGGCCGGGCCCGCGCTGGCCGTCGTGATCCTCACCGCCGTCGCGATGCGCCCCTCCGGCTATCTGCCCGCGATGTACGTCATCCAGGGGCTGCCGTACCTGGCGCTGGTACTGGCGGGCGGCGCGGCGAGCGTCACGCACGCGATCCTGCGCAGGAGGCGGGCGGCGAGGGAGAGCCGGAAACTGACCGCCGTGCGCTGGACGGCGTTCGCCGCCCTGGCCGTGACCGCCGCGGTGTATGTGGCGCCGCGGTGGTACGACGGCAACCGTACGGCCCTGACCTCCGACGCCAACGCCCCTTACCGGGCCGCCGCTTCCTGGATGGCCGAGCGGGTCCCCGACCCGTCCCGGACCCGGGTGCTGGTCGACGACGCGCTCTGGCTCGACCTCGTGCACGCCGGATACGAGCCGGGCCTCGGCGCGATCTGGTTCTACAAAGCCGATCTCGACCCGGCCGTCACCAGGACCATGCCCGGCGGCTGGCGCGACCTGGACTATGTGGTCGCCTCACCGACCGTACGGCGCGACGCGCGCGACCTGCCCAACGTACGGGCCGCACTGGACCATTCGGACCCCGTCGCCGTGTTCGGCGAGGGCGAGGACCGGATCGAGATCCGGCAGATCGTCGGAGGCGGACGATCCGTTGGAGGCGGACGATGAGCATTCATCCCCCGGTGGGAGCCGGCGCCGGTGCCAACGAGCCCGGCGGCCCGGTACGGCGGCACGAACTCGGCGACCCGGACCTGGAGGCGACCGCCCTGGCCGAGCCCGGCGCGGTCACCGTCATCATCCCGACCTTCAACGAGGCAGGAAACGTACGGGAGTTGCTGCGGCAGCTCACCGACGCCGTGCCCGCGCGGCTGCCCTGCGAGGTGCTCTTCGTCGACGACTCGACCGACGACACCCCCCAGGTGATCGCGTCCGCCGCACAGGACTGCCCGTTCCCCGTCAATGTGATCCACCGCGAGACCCCGGCCGGCGGCCTCGGCGGGGCCGTCGTCGAGGGCCTCAAGGCCGCCGGCTCCGAGTGGATCGTCGTCATGGACGCGGACCTCCAGCATCCGCCCGCCCTCGTCCCCGACCTGGTCGCGGCCGGTGAGCGGCAGCGCGCCGATCTCGTCGTCGCCAGCCGCTACATCACCGGCGGCAGCCGGGCGGGCCTGGCGGGCGGCTACCGCGTCGCGGTGTCCCGCGCGGCGACCTGGCTGGCCAAGGGGATCTTCCCGGCCAGGCTGCGCGGTATCAGCGATCCGATGAGCGGGTTCTTCGCGATCCGCCGCTCGGCGGTCACCGCGGAGGCGCTGCGCCCGCTCGGCTACAAGATCCTGCTGGAGCTGGCGGTGCGCTGCCGGCCCGAGCAGCCGGCCGAGGTGCCGTTCGTCTTCCGGGACCGGTTCGCGGGCGAGTCCAAGTCGTCCGCCAAGGAGGGGCTGCGGTTCCTGCGCCATCTGGTGGAGCTGCGGACCGCCTCGCCGCTCGCCCGGATGGCCGCCTTCGGACTGATCGGGCTGACCGGCTTCGTACCGAACCTGCTGGCGCTGTACGGGCTGACGGCGGCCGGGCTGCACTATCTGCCGGCCGAGGTGCTGGCCAACCAGTTCGGGGTGGCCTGGAACTTCGTCCTGATCGAGGCACTGCTCTTCCGCAGCAGGCGCGGCCACCGGCACTGGGCGGACCGGGTCGGCCGGTTCGCGGTACTGGCCAACGCCGATCTGCTGCTGCGGATCCCGCTCATCGCGCTGTTCGTCTCCAAGCTCGGGGCGGAGGTGCTGCCCGCGACGGCACTGGCGCTGCTGGCCACCTTCGTCCTGCGGTTCGTGGGGACGGAGGCGCTGGTGTATCTGCCGAAGCGGAAGGGGCGGCAGCGGCGGCGGGGCGCGGGCCGCGCTTCGGACCGTACGGAACGAGGAGCCGCGGCCGAGGGGCACGGGAGCCCCGCGGCCGACCGTATCGAGGGGGGCGTGATCCGGTGAGAGTGTTCGGAGCCAGGAAAACGGCGGGCGGGGCGAGGCAGGAGCGGGCGCGGGATTCGGCGCGTCCCTTCCGGCGGCCGCCTGCGCGTCCCCTTCGCCGGCCGCCCGCGCGGCGCAGCCGCCGTACCGCCCTGCTCGCCGTCGCCGCGCTGACCGGCGGGCTGCTGCTCAGCGCGCAGCAGCCCGCGGCCGCCGGGGTCAACCTCGTCAAGAACCCCGGCTTCGAGACCGCGGGCCCCGGCGGTCCCGGAGCCATGCCGTACTGCTGGGAGCAGTCCGGCTGGGGCGACAACGACTTCACCTTCGCGACCGTCGCCGACGCCCACTCCGGCACCAAGGCGGTCAAGGTCGAGCTGACCCGCCGCACCGAGGGCGACCGCAAGGCGCTGATCACCGAGTCCGCCGAGTGCGCGCCGGGCGTGGTGCCGGAGCGGCAGTACGACCTCTCGCTCTGGTACAAGTCCACCACCCCGGACGCGGCGATCACCCTCTTCCGGCACGACACCACGGCCGGCTGGCAGTACTGGACCGACCTCAAGACCCTTGACCTGAGCACCGGTTACCAGCGCGCGGAGGTCCGTACCCCCGTCGTACCGCCCGGCACCGACCGGATCACCTGGGGTGTCTCGGTGTACGGCACGGGCAGTGTCACCACCGACGACTACGCCATGGAGGAGGTCGCCCCGCCGCCCGTCGAGCCCGAGTGCACCGGCACCGCCCAGGAGTGCGTGGACGGCCGCTGGGAGGTCCTGCCGACCGAGAACCCCGTACGTTCCATGCACTCGGTGGTCCTCAACAACGGCAAGGTGCTGCTGATCGCCGGGTCCGGCAACAACACCGACATGTTCGAGGCGGGTACGTTCACCTCGGCGGTGTACGACCCGGAGGACGGCTCGTACCGTACGATCCCGACCCCTGACGACATGTTCTGCGCCGGCCATGTCCAGCTCTCGGACGGGCGGGTGCTGGTGATGAGCGGCAACAAGGGCTATCCGTCGGCGGACGGCACGGTCGGCTACCAGGGGTACAAGGACTCGTACGTCTTCGACCCGGTCACCGAGACGTACAGCAAGACCAATGACATGAACGACGGGCACTGGTATCCGTCGGCCACGATCATGGGCAACGGCGATGTGCTGTCCTTCGGCGGGCTGCGCGAGGACTCCAGCGGGTCGGTGACCGCCGAGCGCTGGTCGGCCGCCGAGGACAAGTGGCTGCCGCTCTGGCAGGTCAACCAGACCTGGTCGTACTGGGGTCTGTACCCGTCGATGATCCTGATGCAGGACGGCCGGCTCTTCTACTCGGGCAGCCATGTCTTCGGCAACGGCACCCCGGGGACGGGCTCGTCGATCTACGACTACGACGCCAATACGGTCACCGATGTGCCCGGACTCCAGAACAAGGACGAGCGCGACCAGTCGGCGAGCGTGCTGCTGCCGCCCGCGCAGGACCAGCGGGTGCTCACCATCGGCGGCGGCAACATCGACTCCAACCCGGAGGCGAACCGGCTCACCGACCTGATCGACCTCAAGCAGCCCAGCCCGCAGTACACCGCGGGACCGCCGCTCCCGCAGGGCACGGTCGATCTCGGCAACGGACCGCAGCCGCAGACCGGTGCGCAGGGCAAGATGTACGGCTCGGCGGTGCTGCTGCCGGACGGAAAGGTTCTGGAGACCGGCGGCGCGCTGCACAACCGCGCCAACCCGGTGTACGAGTCTTCCATCTTCGATCCGCAGACCGACACCTTCGATCCGGTGGCGGTCGACCCGGAGGCGCGCGGCTACCACTCGTCGGCGTTCCTGCTGCCGGACGGCCGGGTCATGACGACCGGCGACAACCCGGGCAACGGCACCTGGAACCATCAGGTGTCCCTGTACACCCCGCCGTATCTGCTGAAGGGGCCGCGTCCGCAGATCACTTCGCTGATCGACGACCAGTGGCTGTACGGGGACACGCAGCGGATCACGGTCGACCGGCCCATCACCAAGGCGGAGCTGATCCGGCCGGCGGCGGTGACACACTCGTCGGACCCGAACCAGCGGTTCGTGGACCTGCCGCTGACGGTGGACGGGAACAACGTCGATCTGAATGTGACGAGCAACCCGAATCTGGCGCCGCCGGGCTGGTACATGCTGTTCGCGGTCGACGCGAACGGGATTCCGTCGGTGGCGAAGTGGGTGCATCTGGGGGGACCGGCGGCGCTGGCGAAGGGGTCGACGGAGTCGGCGCATGTGCACGACTTCGCCGGTGATCTGGCGGGCAAGGTGAAGAAGCCGCAGAAGAAGCGGACTTCGGCACCGGTGAGCCCCCAGATCGCGGGCTGCGACCGCCACTACGGCTCGGCCAACGTCTGCGTACCCACGGTGTTCCCCGAGTCGGTGCAGCCGACGACGAAGGCGCGCTGCGACTGGCTGGCGGCGAACGCGTACGGCCGCCTCAAGGTCAACGGCAAGGACGACCCCCTGCGCCTGGACCCGGACAGGGACGGCACGGCGTGCGGAAGGGGCGACGTACGAGCGCGGAGCTGACACCTACGGCGGCTCCGGGCAGCCGAGGGTGCCGGGCCGGCGCAGATGTCGAGGGTACGGGTGACGTACCGGCCGTCGATGGCGTGGCACCGCTGGCCAGGTGTACGCGTCATCGGCGGTCGCGAGGTCATACGAAGACCGAGCGCGGTCATGGCGCGAGGGCCTCGACGCGCTTGCGGCCGTCATCGAGCAACTCGGCCACTGCATCGGCCGAGCACAGCTTCCCGGCGGTCTGTACGGGCACGGCCCAGTAGGGGGCGACGGCGGTGGGCTCCGAACGGTCCGTCCGGGGGATACCGAGCCAGCCGCCCGTACCGCGCACCACGCCGAGCGGCGACCGCCAGGTCCCACACGTCCCGGCGGGCACGAGCGCGTAGTACCAGGAGCCCGGCTGACAGATCACCGGCCCGTCGAGCGCCTCGGCCAGTGCGGCGCTCACCTGGTCGGGGCCGGTACAACCGACCGCCGCGTGCACCAGCTCCTGCGGCATCCGCACGGCGTCGTACGCACCCCCGGTACGCAGAACGGCGGGTCTGCCATCCTGCCAGTCCGCGCGGGCGATGTCCGGGATGTGCGAGGAGGACAGCAGCCATCGGGTGATGGCCGTCTCCGTCGTACGGGTCGTCATGATCGGCTCCTGTCATCGGCGGTTGGGTGCCGGTCACAACCGTTTCAACTCCGGCCCCTTCAGTCGCGGGCGCCGATGTCCAAGTTTCTTGGCGCTTGGCCGAAGCGATGACCTGCGGGAACTCTCAGTTCCGGACATGGAAGCGGACAGTCGGTGGCCCCTGGGCAAGGGCATTTCGCCCTTCGCGGGGTGACCAGTGGCTACCGTGAGCGTGCAATCCGTAATCAGGGAGAGCCATGACACCAGCACCGAAGCCAGGAGCCAAAGCTGACCGCGACGCCCTGCGCCACGAAATGACCGCGACCGGCTGCACTCCTGCGCAGATTGCTACGGAGATGCGTGTCCGGTTTCGGCTGCGGCCACGTGAGGCATGGCGGCACGCCCTGGGTTGGACCCTCCAGGAGACAGCCGAGCGGATTTCCGCAATGCCCGAAGCCGCTGTTGCCGCTGACGCGTCACTGGTGGGCAAATGGGAGAAGTGGCCGGGGCCGTCCAGCCGTCGCCCGACGCTGCAGATCCTGGTTGCCCTAGCCGCTGTGTACGGCTGCAGCGTCGAGGACGTCCTCGATCTCGAAGACCGGCGCGTTCTGCCGGAAAGCGACCTACGAATTCTGCGACACCGTGCGCCGGATCAGCCTGTCGCGGTAGCGGCCGACGCAGTGATCGAGACGCAGCCCGACCCGGACCGAGTCCGTGCAGCAGCGACGGAGTCCGCTGCTTGGGCCCAGTGGGCCGAGGCCACGAACGTGGGAGAAATCGCCCTGGAGCAGATCCTCGCCGACGTACGGACGCTTGCCAGCGAGTATCTGACCGGCGACCCCATCGCTCTCTTCGGCCGCACCCGTCGCCTGCGCGATCGTGTCTCGTTCTTCTTGAGGGACACCAGCCTCCACGCCAGTCCGCAGACCTCTACGTATCGGCCGGTTACCTGTGCGGGCTGCTGGCCTGGATCTCCAGCGACCTCGGAAACCTGCGCGCCGCAGACACGCAAGGGCGTACGGCGTGGCTGTGTGCCGAGATGGCCGGGCACACAGAACTGAGCGCATGGGTCGCGTCCACGCGCTCGAAGATCGCGTTTTGGGACGGCCGCCTGCGGGATGCCATCCAGTACGCCCGGCGCGGTGCCGCAGTGCACCCGCGAGGTAGCGTCGGCGCACTTCTTGCCTGCCAGGAGGCGGACGCGTGGTCCAAGCTCGGCGCGGTGGACGAGACGCAGGCAGCTCTACGCCGGGCCGTTGTCGCACGCGAATCCATCAGTGACGCTGACGAGGTCGGTGGCATCTTCTCCTGTACTCCGGCCCGTCAGGAGAACTACGCGGCGGCTGCACACCTGCGGATCGGTGCGTACGACAAGGCCCTGGCCGAGGCTGACACGGCGCTTGACCATCTCGCCGCCCAGCCTCTGAGCGCCTGGGGAACCGGAGCACAGATTCACATCAGCCGAGCGACCGCCCTGATTGGCACCGGCGAGCCGGACGGAACCCTTGATGCGCTCGCCCCTGTGCTTGCGCTGCCACCCGAGCAGCGCACGGCACCGCTCACCGGCCGGATGCGTGACCTCGGGTGGCTCATGTCTGCGCTTCCCTTGGCCACCAGTTCGGTGGCCAATGCTGCCCGACGCGCCCTGGACGAGTGGTGTCTGGACTCAGCACCCCGACACCTTGCCCTCTCGTCAGGAGATGGCGCCACCTGATTGGATTTCGCGTCATGACGACTCGGCCTGAGCACATGCGGAATCACTGGTGGTGGCGCCCCGGGTGGAGCGTCGGGCGGCGCTTCTACACCTGGCACCTGGTCTTCGACGGACAGCAGGATGTCCACCGGTTCGCCGAGCAGTACCGGGCCGCGCTGGCCGGGCTGGGTGGGCTTGATCCGATTCCGGATCGGTGGCTGCATCTGACCATGCAGGGCATCGGCTTCATCGACGAGGTCGAACAGGGCGATGTCGACGCCATCGTCACCGCGGCCCGCGACCGGCTCGCCTCCGTACCGGCTTTCGACGTCACGTTTTCCGCGCCGGTCATCGACCCGGAGGCCGTACTCGTCCCCGTACAGCCCGATGAACCGGTACGTGCGGTACGTGACGCCGTCCGGGCCGCGATCGGGGATGTCCTTCCCGAAGTGCCTGAAAGGGCCGAGGGGTTCCGCCCGCACGTGTCGGTGGCGTACAGCAGCGGTGACGGACCGGTCGGCGCGCTGGGCGAGGCGCTCGACGCGGCGGACATCGAACCGGCCACGGCGCGTATCGCGTCGGCCGAGTTGATCGTGCTGCATCGCGACAACCGTATGTACGAGTGGCAGCCGTACGCGCGGGTAGCGCTGGGCTGATCCGGGTCCGCGGGACGCCGCCCGGCACAGGCGGGGCGGCACGGGCTGTCGCGGGCGAACTCGCCCGCGTGTCTGGCGGACCTGTGGTGTCTGGAAGCGCGGGCGCTTGCGCTGCTCGGTGACCTGGACGACTCGTCGGCGGCCGAGGAGGCCGTGTCGGCGGCGGAGGACGGAGGGGGAGAGCGGGAGTGCCTGAGCCGGGGCGTCCGCGACCACGGGCAGCGCCGTCGCGGACGTGAGGGGCATCCGTGTCTACGCCTGGATGACCCGCTCGGCGATACCCTTCTTGATTGTCACTTCAACGTTGAGGTTGCCGTTCTTCGCGGCTGCGTCCAGCTCGTCGGCGGTGCAGTTCTCCACCTCCGGGGTCTCCGGGTCGCCGCAGATGTCGCCGCCTTGGATCACGGTGTCGTCCGCGACGAAGAAGGGGCGGCCGTCGACCTCCAGTTTGCCGGGTGCCAGATAGGTCAGCGTGCCGGTGACCGTGCCGTCCTCACGGTTGTCGGAATTGGCCTCTCCGGCACCGGTCTCTCCGGCCTCTCCGGACGGATTCCCGGAGGAGAGCTTCTGGACGACCTTGACGGCTATGCCCTTCTCGATGGTCACTTCGACGGTGCGGTTGCCGTCCTTCGCGACCATCTCCAGCTCCTCGGCGGTGCAGTTTTCCGCCTCCGGGGTCTCCGGGTCGCCGCAGATGTCGCCGCCTTGGATCACGGTGTCGTCCGCGACGAGGAACGGACGGCCGCCGACCTCCAGTTTGCCCGGCGCCAGATACGTCAGCACGCCGCTGACCGTGCCGTCCTCACGGTTGTCTGCACTGGCGTCGTCGCCGTCGGTGGCTCCGGAACCGGGGGCGGCACTGGAACCGGTGCTGGCCTCGGCAGCGGCGTCGGAGCCGGCGGGCTCGCAGGCGGTGAGGAACAGACCGGTGGCGGCCAGGAGACCGACAGCGGCCAGCGTGCGAGAGCGGGTGCGGGTGCGGCGGAGAGACATGTGGGTGCCCTTTCGGCGTTGCTTTGTTGTTGATCTCAACCTGTCAAACGGCCTCCACGGCAAGGCGGTTGATCGATCGGCACCTCTGTTGCACATCCATGATCAACCACCGGTATCTGTTACAGGACTCGGCTCTCCTGTGACCATCGCGCCGCGCTGCTCCGGAGACCGGGTGCGGGGGCGGTTGGGCCCGGCGGTGGGTCTGTGGGCCCTACGGGTTGGGCCTTGGGCGTTACTACGCTGACGCGACGCAGGTGCCGCGGGTGGGTGCCGTCAGCAGGACGTCTGGAGCAGTGTGGTGGAAGGGTTTCCCATGTCCGACCCAGGGACCTTGACGTTCCAGGGTGTCGCGCCGCCGCCCGACGGGCGCAGGGAGTTGCCTCGGCCCCTGGTTCTGACGCGGGCCCTGCTGTACCTGATGTTCGCCCTTACGCTGCTGGGCGGCATCAGTGTGCTGGCCTCGCTGCTGGACCTGGGCCGCCATGTCACGCCGACGCTCAGCCTGCTGGCGCTGTACGCGGTCGCGCCGGGGATCGCCGGTGTGGTCCTGGCGCGGCGGCTGTGGACCGGTGGGAAAGTCGTCTGGTTCGGGCTGGTCGGTCTTCAGGCGTGGCTGCTGGTCGGCAGCGTCATCAATCTGTACGGGGGTTCGGAGCGCGGGTTCGGCCAGATGGTGCTGCCCGGCGCTCTGCTGGTGCTGATCACCCTGGGCGGTAGCCGCGCCTGGTTCGAACTGCCCGCGGATCAGCGGGCCGTGAAGCCGCGCCTTACGCCCGAGCGGTTCCGCCGGGTTGCGATCCCCTCGCTTCCGCATCTGATCAGGTGGCGCCGGAACCGTGGCCAGACGACCGTCGAGTACGTCGGCATGGTCGGCCTGGTCGCCCTCATCATCGGCACGCTCGTACTCGGTGGCGTGCAGACCCAGATCGCCGACGGCCTCCAGACCGCGGTCTGCAAGATCCTCGGCGGCGACTCCTGCGGCACGCAGGTCGTGAGCGGCGGTGGTGGCGGCGCGGGCGGTGGTACGGGCGGTACGGGCGGCTCCGGTGGTGGTGACGACGGCGGCAGTACGACGACCGGTGGCGGCGACAGCGGGGGCGACAACGGCGGTGGCGCCGATGGCGGCGGCTCGGACGGCGGCGGCGACACAGGCGGTGGCGACGACGGGGGCACCACCGGTGGCGGTACCGACGGCGGTGGCGATTCGGGCGGTACGTCGGGCAATGGCGGCTCCAGCAACGGCGGCTCGGACAGCGGCGGTTCGGATGGCGGGAGTTCCAACGGCGGTGCTGACGGCGGTGGTTCGGACGGCGGTGGCGACAACGGCGGTACGGGCGGCAGCAGCGGCGACGACGGTGGCGGCAGCGACGGCGGCAGCTCCGATGGTGGTGGCAGCAACGGCGGTGGTGACTCCGGCGGTGGCGACTCGGGCGGCGGTTCGGACGGGGGCGGTTCGGACGGCGGTGGTTCCGATGGCGGCTCCAGCAACGGTGGTTCCAACGGCGGGTCGGATGACGACGATGACGACGACGGCGCTGTAGGCGGAGCCGTCATCGGCGGCGGCAGCTCCGGTGGTGGTTCGAGTGGCGGCGGCAGCAATGGCGGCGGTTCGAGTAGCGGTGGGTCCAGCAGCGGCGGTTCGAGCGGCGGTAGCAGCTCCAGCGGCGGTTCGAGTGGCGGCGGTTCCAGCAGTGGCGGTTCCAGCGGCGGTGGTTCGAGCAGCGGTGGCGGCAGTTCCAGTGGTGGCTCCAGCAGTGGTGGCTCCAGTGGCGGCAGCAGCTCCGGCGGTAGCTCGAACAGCGGTGGCAGCAGCGGTGGTAGCAGCAGCGGCGGGTCCAGTGGCAGTGGTGGGTCCAGCGGGAGCGGCGGTTCCAGCGGCGGCAGCTCCGGTGGCGGGTCCAGTAGCGGCGGTAGCTCCAGCGGCGGTTCCAGCAGCGGCGGTTCCAGCAGCGGTGGTTCGGACAGCGGTGGTTCGGATGGCGGTACCGAGACCGTGACCGAGTGCAACCCGGTCATGGCCCCTTGGGGCTACACCCAGGTCTGCACGGAGAAGCCCGCCACGACCGGCGGCAGTAACAGCGGCGGCAGCGACGGCGGCAAGGACGACGACAAGGACAAGGACGACGACAAGGACAAGGACAAGGACAAGGACGAAACCGAGACCGTGACCGAGTGCAATCCGGTCATGGCGCCTTGGGGTTACACCCAGGTCTGCACGGAGAAGCCCACGACCGGTGGCACTGACAGCGGTGGCAGCGACGGCGGCAAGGACGACGGCAAGGATCAGGACGAAGACGATAAGGACAAGGACGAGGACGAGAGCGAGGACGAGAAGGACAAGTGCGATGACGGAAACCTCGCTCCTCTCGGTGGTGCTGCTCCCCTCGGCTCACCCGTCTCCTACTCCGGCAGCCTGACCACAGGCGCAACCGGCACCGGCACCGTCACCTTCGCACTCGCCTCCGCCGAGGTCGGTACGGCCACGGCCACCCGTACGGCCACGGCCACGGCCCCCCGTACAACCGCCGCCACCTGGCACGCCGCCGGCACCCGCACCCGCTTCACACTCGCGGCCGACGAGCCCGACGCCGCTGCCGCCCAGGCCGCGATGCAGGCGCTGTCCGCGGTCTCCCTCTCCGGTTTCGGTACGTACCAAGAGGCAGAGGACGCGGTCCAGCAAGCCCTTGGCTCCAACGAGGGCCAGACGGACCCCACCCTGGAACAGGAAAACCCGGGTGACCCCAACGTGGGGGGCAGTTGCGAGGACCCCGGCGCCAACAAGCCGATGGACCCGTTCCACGTGCTGGACGAGATCCCGGAGTACCGCGCGGGCAAGGACGCACGCAAGGAATGGTCGGAGGAGGTCGAGCGGATCGCTCGCGAGAACCCGCTGACCGAGAACTTCACCGCCGAGGACGCGCTCATCATCGCCGACTACACCGGCCCCTGGGCCAATGACGCGAACATGTACCTCCGCGGCCAGCCGGTCCCCGGCAGCCGGGCCGCCAAGGTCCCGGAGTTCATCGAGAAGATGGACCGTGCACTGGAGCACCTGCCGCCGGTCAGCGGGAGCTTCTACCGGGGTACGTTCATGCCGCAGGACATGCTCGACAAGTACGCCGCGGGTGAGGAGATCACCATGCCCGAGTACCTCAGCACGACCACCGACATCAACAAGGCCCAGCGCGCCGCCTCCAACGCGAAGAGCAACGGCCGGGACGGCGAGTCGGTGCTCGTCCGCATCGAGACGGACAACGGCCGCAATATCGACCCGCTGTCCCGCTACCGGGGCCGGGAGTCGGAGGTCCTCATCCCGCGCGGCGGCACGTTCAAGCAGACCGGTACGGAGACGACCATCGTCGACGGCAAGGAGTACAAGGTCATCGTCCTGACGCAGACGGGCTGACCCATGTGCCCGGCCCCGGACGCGTACGGTGCGCGGACCGCCGAACACGCGCCCGGACAGTTCCGACGCGGCCGCACGTTCCGCAACGGTCCCGGTGGTGTCCGCGTGTCGGGAGCGGAGTTCTCTCGTTGGTGGGAGTGCGGACCGGGTTCGTCCGGGCCGGGCGTGATCTGTACGGACACCGGGACGCGGTCCCGGATGTAAGGAGAAGCGCGATGGGCGTGGAGACGCGGGGTACGAGCTGCGGCGCCGGAGGCGTGGGTGTGCGGGCCGCGGTGCTGGGCGCGGTGGCCGGGGCGGCGTTGCTTCCGGCCGGTGCCGCTCACGCGAACGTCGTCGGGATCGGCAACGCGGCGTTCGGCAACACCTGTGTCAACCAGGGCGGTGCTCGGGCCCTGGGCGCCACGGTGGCCGCGAGCGGGGTCGCGAGCGGCAACCTGGCCGGCCTGCCGTTGAGCCTGCCGCGCAACCATTGCGGTAACAGCGGCATCGTCTGTACCGCCGTGTTCATGGCACAGTACTGAACGGGCCGGCGAGCGGCAGGTGACCGGCCGGATGGCGGTGAGCGGGGCAGCGGCGGATTCACCGGTGGAGGAGCGGGCGGTGGACGCGCTGCTGTCCCTGAGCGGGCGGACGCTGCCTCTGCTGCGCCAGTGGGTCGGCTCGGATCCGGGCTGTGGAGTGGCGCGGGCGCTGCTGTCGCTGGCGACCGGCGACCGCTGGGACGACGCCGTGCTGAAGCAGCAGCTGGTGATCGCGCACCGGGACGCGCTGGCCGTCGGTGAGCGGGAGGTGAGTCTGGTGTACGGGGTGTTCCTTCATACGCACCGGCATTACCGGCTGACGGCCGATCACCTGATGGGACACTTCGCTCGCTGGCCCGCCGATGAGCTGGCCGGTCTCATGCTCGGCGCGTTCTCCTCCTGCGGGGACGCCACGTACCGTACGCACGGCGAAGCTCTGACGGAGCGGCAGGCGGTGCTGGCCGGCCCGGAGAGCTGGCCGTGGACGAGCTGGCTGGCGTCGGTCAGGGCGGAGCAGGGCCGGGTGCGGGAGGCGCACGAGCTGGCCGGGCGGGCATTGGCCCTGCACCCCCGCTCGGGTGTCGCCGCGCACGCCCTCGCGCACGCGGATCATGAGCTGGGAACGGGCCGCGCCTCGGCCGGCTTCCTGGACCAGTGGCTCCTGGCGGACCCGCAAGCGGTGCAGTCACGGCACCTGAACTGGCATGCCGCGTTGCAGTCGATCGCCTGTGGCGACTTCCCGGACGCGCGCCGGCGGGCGGATACGGCGCTGGCGCGTTCGGATGTCGGAATGCGGGCCGCGACGAACTGGCGCCTGCTCCTGGTCGGACAGTCACCGGCCGGCCGCAGCGATCCGGATCACGTCCGGGAACTGCTCGCCGCACCGGGCGGGATGGCGGAGGTCTTCCACACCTTCAACCTCGCCCTGGCCCTGGCCGTGGAGGCCGCGACCGACGACCTGCGCGTCCTGGCCCGCCGGGCCGCCGCCGACGAACGCCCCGACTACCGCGATGTCCTGGCCCCCGTGGTCCAGGCGCTGGCGGAGGTCACCGCGGGCCGCCCCCGCGCGGCGGCGGACCTGCTGAGCGGCCTGGGCGAGAGAGCGGAACGGATCGGCGGGGTACGGGTGGAGCGCGAGATCATCCAGGACACCCTCGCCCGCGCCCTCGTCGATGCCGGCGAGCACGTTCGCGCGGCCGGCCTGTTGCACCGGCGCACCACCACCCGCCGTCACCACACCTACGAGGACCTCCTCCTCGCCGCACGTGCTCCGGCCACCGCGGCCGGCCACCGCTGATCCCTCACCACCGGACAGCACGGGTTCTCGCGCCGGCAGGAGCCGCTCCTGGGCCCTCAACTCGCCCCGGGGGGCCGACGGCACCCCCGTCCCGGCCGACCCGGACGGCTAGGCAACAATCGTCGGGCACATCGTCCGCCGCGACTCCGCCGAGCCGGACAGTCCGTACGCTTCGCTGAGCATCGTTCCGCACGACTTCGTCACCCGGCTGCACCGGCTGCAGACGACCCGCAAGCCCGCAAGCCCGCAAGCCCGCAAGCCCGCAAGCCCGCAAGCCCGCAAGCCCGCAAGCCCGCAAGCCCGCAAGCCCGCACGTCCGCACGTCCGCAAGCTCCCAAGTCCCCAAGTCCCCAAGTCCCGCGTAGGATCCGCACGCACCGGATCCACGGCACACACCAGAAAGGAGGCCCGCCATGAGCCGGTTCGACCAGCTCCTCGGCACCGATTTCGACGACCGGCCGGCGGCCGATCCCGACGAAGTCATCTACGGCGGTCTCGACGACCCCCGTCACCGCGACCGGGTTCCCGGACTGACCGAGATGATGTCCGACACCGCGGCCCCCGCCCGGCACCGCTTCCTCGCCTGCCTCGCCCTCACCACCTGGGGCGAGTCCGCGGGGTACGAGGCGGTGATCAGGGCGGCCGGTTCGCCCGCGGCCAGCCCCTGGTACAAGGCCCTGACCGACCGTAAGTTCTCGGTCGACATCACCTTCGCCCAGCTCGCGATAGCGCTCGGCGACAGCGCGGAGCCGGCCGCGGAGAAACGTACCGCCGGACAGCGCGAAGCGGCCTTCCGCGCGCTCGTACGGATCGCGGACAGCGAGTACTTCGAGGAGCAGCTCGGCGATCTCATGCCCCAGGCCATGGTGGCCCTGGTGCTGCCCGACATCGCCGAGACCGTCGAACGCGGCGCCAAGTCCCTCGCCCCGCACCCGGACACCGCGCACCCGGCCTTCGACCTCGCCACCCAGCTCGTCGATCTGGCGAGCGCCGCCGCCCTGGTCGACGGCCCGCTCGCCGCGCACCTCGCCATGGTCGTCCTCGAAGCCGCCGCCTCGCCCAAGGCGCTGGTGCACGCCGTCACCGTGCTGCACCGCTCGAAGGCCCCGGACGTACGGCAGTTGGGCGAGTACATGATGTCCGTCGGCGACGACCGCGTACGGAAACTGGCCGCGGACGCGCTCAGTTCGTCCTGACCGCGGACGCGCTCCTTACTGGCCGCGGGCGCGCTCGTTCGTCCTGATCTCTCCGTTCATCCCGATCTCGTCTGGCATTTGTGCCGTCCGTGCCGCTTGTTCCCGAGCGTGGGCCTACCATGCGGTGGTGGTCCACAGCGTGATGGGGGGCGTCGATGTCCGACGTGGGTACCGGTTCCGGCAGTCCGGGGCTTCGGGGTATGGGGCGGCTGGCGCGTGAACTGCCGTACGGCGTCGAGCTGTTCCATATCGGCCCCGACGGCAGCGTGCTCTTCGCGGACCGTGACGGAGCGCGGGAGCTGGGGCCGCGGGAGGAGTTCCTGCCGTTCATCGACGACGGGCAGTTCGCCCACTATCTCGTCGGTGACGCGCGCACCTCGCCCGAGCGCCCCTCCAACGCCACCGTCAAGATCGGTGTCGTAGGACCGCGCAGCGCCTTCACCCCGCACGCGCACGGCGGCGAGCACTTCGTCCTCAGCCTCGGCCATGCCTCGTGCGGCCTCTGGGACGCGCCGCGCGGCCGGGTCACCGAGATCCCGCTGGCGCCCGGCGGGATGATCCGTATCCCCGAGATGATGCCCCACTCGTTCGCCAACCGGGGCACCAAACCGCTCAACATCCTCGCCGCCAACACCGGTTTCGGCATCGACCACGAGGACTACGCCATCACCGCGGACGAGGCCGAGCGCCGCGCCACGGACGATGTCGTACGGAGCAGCCGCCGCAGCGTCGGCACCGTCGCCCGGATCGGCACCGACTTCGGACTGCTCGCCGCCGCGCTGCGCGACATCGAGCGGGTCCAGCGGATCCGGGGCGTCGGCGCGCTCACCGCGCGGGAGCGGTTCGCGGCCGGGCTGCGCAGGATCGCGTCCGCACTGGAGGGCCGGCGGTGATCTGCCCGCACTGCAACCAGAATCTGCTGTTCAAGGAGCGGCCGAACAAGACCTGCTCCAAGTGCCACCGCCCGTATGTCATGGACCCCAAGACCAATGTCCTGCGGCTCGGTGACGCGCGGATCAGCCGGCTGACCGACAAGCTCACCGCCGGCGGGACGGTGGCGGTGACCGTCGAGCAGTTCTGGGCCGCCGCGGCCCGCAAGATCCAGAAGAACTCCAACGGCAGCGGTTACGCGGGGGCCATCGGCTGCGCGCTGGTCGGTGTGCCGGTCGCCTGTGTCCTGGTCGTGATCGGCGACAAGGTCAGCGGTGGCGGGGTCTTCACCTTCTTCGGCGCGGTGATCCTGATCGGTGTCCTCATCACCCTGTACTCCGGCTTCAAGAACCCCAAGGTCGCGCGCAACAGCACGATGGACGAGGTGCGGTACGCCCTGCTGACCGAGTGGCCCAGGGTCTACGGTTCGGTCCCGGCCGGGATCGTGGACCGCCATGCCTTCCGGGGCGCCCGGCAGCGGGAGGGCGCGCGGGTCGTGCTGCTCTGCCCGGACGAGGCCATCGCCGCCTTTCTGGCGGCCAATCAGGTCCTCGAGCGGTACGGGATGACCGTGGCCGGCATGGTGCGGGAGGTGCCGGACGGGGTACCGGTGATCGTTCTGCACGACGCGAGCGCGGCCGGCTGTGAGTTGCTTCTGCGGGCCCGGCGGGAGCTGCCCGGCCGCAGGGTCGTCGACGCGGGGCTGCCGCCGCGGGTGGTGATGCGGGTGAAGGACGCGGGGGTACGCGGCCGGAAGCCGGTGCCCGAGCTCATGCAGTTCCTGCGCGGGAGCGGCACGCTCACCGAGGCCGAACTGGACTGGCTGGCCAAGGGCTGGTCGACCTCCCTCATCGCCGTCCCGCCGACAAAGCTGCTGGCAGCGGTCGCCCGGGTCGCCGAACGCGTCACCGCCTCGGGCGACCCCGTCCAGCGCAGGGCGGAGGCGCTGGGCTTCCTCACCTGGCCGGGAGAGCAGCTCCGATGACTCTGCCACTGCCACCTCAGCCCCCGGGTGAGCTGCCCGGTGACGCAACGGGCGACGCGCCCGGCACGGCGTCCGGCGGGTCGCCGGGCGAGGCCTCCGGCGAGGTACGCGGCGGTACGGCGGCCCAGGCGCCCGGCGGGACGCCGGGAACGGCGTCCGGAGCTGCGCCGGGCACAGCGGCGCCCGGCGTGCCCGGCACGGCGGCGCCTGCCGGGATGCTGGCCGCAGCGCCCGCCGGGACACCGGCTGCGGTGCCTGCTGGGGCACCGGCCGTGGTGCCTGCTGGAGCACCGGCTGCGGTGCCTGCTGGGGCACCGGCCGCAGCACCTGCTGGGACACTGGCTGCGGTGCCTGCCGGGACACTGGCCGTGGTGCCTGCCGGGACACCGGCCGCAGCGCCCGCCGGGACACCGGCTGCGGTACCTGCTGGGACACCGGCCGTGGTGCCCGCCGCGATATCCGGCGACGCGCTCGGTCCCGGGCGGTCCGCCGGCGATGGCATACGCGCGCGGCTTCTCGACCGTGCCCTGGCCACCGCCGTCTCCCGCGTCGGGGCGCCCGGGCGGATCCGGTTCACCGAGCGGCAGCTCTACTACGAGATGTGCCGGGTGCTGCGGCCGCTGGGGGCCGTGCCGCGGCGGGTGCCGGTGACTCCGGCGGCGCCCGTACGGTACGAGCGGTTCGAGGAGGCGCTGCGGCGGTACGGGGAGGTACCCGGCCTGCTGGGGCCCGTACCCGTACCCGTACCGGACGCACCGGAGGCCGAGGCCGAGCCCGAGGTCCGTACCGTACAGGCGGAGCCGCAGCGGCAGCCGCAACAGCCCGCCGAGCCCGACCTCTACGACTACGGCCTGCCCCGGCTGCTCGTCTGCCAGAGCCGCTCCGTCGCCCGGATGCTCCTCGCGAACGATGTCCATCTGGAGGCCGCCTGCCCGGTCCTCACCGCCGACGACCTGCCGCTCGACCCCCGCCTTGTCGCCGGGCTCGGCCGGGTCGACGGCGCCACCGTGCATGTCCTGCACGACGCGAGCACCGCGGGCCTCGCCCTCGTCACGCGCGTGCGCGAAAGCATCACGAGCGCCCAGGCCGCCGCCCCGGCAACCCAGGCCGCCCCGGCCACCCCGGGCGCCCACGCCGTACGCGTCGCCTCCATGGGCCTCGTACCCCGGCACGCCGCCGCCCTGCATCTGACCTCCTGGCGCGGCCCGGCGCCGGACCCGGACGGGCCGGAACTGCCGGCGGCGCAAGCAGCCCTGAGACCCCGTGAACGCGACTGGCTCGCCGAGGGGCGCTTCGCGGAGGTGGAGGCCGTACCCCCGGCGCGTCTGCTGCGTACGGTCCTGCGCCAGGTGCGCGGGCCGAGGATGCCCGACCACTCGATCTGGACCGGACTGCGCGAGCTGCGCACGGCCGGGTTCATGTCATGGCCGACGAACCGACCGGGCGAGACCACGCGATACGAGGACACGAGGCGATGAACCGGCCCCGCGAAACACCGTACAGAGACGAGCTGCTCGCCGACCGCACCGTGCACCGGCGGTACGAGGACGGGCGCGAGGAGTGGCGGCGGCGCGAAAGCTCCACCGTGGTGCGCTGGCACGACAACCGGGGGGCCTCCGGCACCGACGAACTGCTCGGGCAGCGGATCATCAAACGGACGTACGCGGACGGCACCGTCACCTACGGCCGGGACATCGGCTACGGCCGTACGGTCTGGGGCCAGGGCGAGACGGTCATGGTCAACCGGACCTCGTTCGGCGGGCGCATGGGCGTGCTGCTCGGCGGACTCGGCCTGGCGACGCTCGCGGTCACCGCCACCCAGTTCCCGCCCGCGGCCCTCAGCCCCGAGGAGGAGGAAGAGCTGCGGCAGCAGGCCCAGAGCAGCTCGGGCGGCGACGGCGGTCCGGTCGGCGGCGAGTGGGGCGACGACGGCGACACCGGCGGTGACAGCGGCGACTTCGGCTCCGACGCCGACTGGAACTCGGACGGCGACGGCGGCTGGAGCGACGACGACTTCGGATGAGCCGCGGACCGGAAGACCTCCGATGAGCATTGGGCCGGGACACTTCGGATGAGCCGCGGACCGGACGGATTCGGACGAGCCGGGTCGGACGGCCCGTACAGCGGACGGACCGTACAGCCGCGGCGGACCACCAACCGTGCAGCTGGCCGGCGAGCAAGCGCGACAGCAGGCATGACAGCACAAGGAGCGTGACCATGGCGCGGTTCAGCGCCTTCCTGGCGGCGGATCCCCAGCACGCCAGGGAGCAACTCGCGGCGACCGGCGCCTCCGTACGCCCCGAAGGCCCCGCGCTGGCGCTGGTCGAGGACGAACCGGGCCATGCCACGGGCCCGTTCACCGCGTACGGCCGTACGGCGGTCGGCGAGGTCACCCTCCACAACCGGCCCGAGCTGCTCGCCGCCCTCGCCGCGGCCGGCGCGCCCGCCCCGCCCGACTGCCCGGACGGCGAACTGCTGCTGCGCTGCTGGGCACGGCTCGGTACGGACGGGATCCGCGCGGCGGAAGGCATGTTCGCGCTCGCCGTGCACGAGGACGCCGGTCTGGTCCTGATCCGCGACCACGTCGGCGCCCGCACCCTGTTCTACGCCCGCGCCGCGGACTGCTGGGCCGCGTCCACCTCGCTGCGGGCCCTGCGCCGCTGGCCCGCGCTGGACACCGGCCTCGAACTCGCCGCCGTACGCTCCTTCCTGACCTTCGCCTACCTCCCCGGCGAGGAGACCCTGCTGCGCGGCGTGCGCGAGGTGCTGCCCGGACGGTGTCTGCGGCTCGCGGGGGACGGGACCGTCAGCGAGGAGCACTACTGGGAGCCCCAGGAGCTGATCGAGGACGACGGCGCACCGCCGGAGCGGTATGCCCTGCGGCTGCGCGAACTGCTGGAGGAGGCGACCGCGCGACGGCTCCCGGAGGCGGAGGCCGTGGGGGTCCTGCTCTCGGGCGGCGTCGACAGTTCGCTGGTCACCGCCCTCGCCGCCAAGCTGCACGCCCACCCCGTGCACACCTACTCCATCAGCTTCGGCGACGAACTCCCCAATGAACTGGGCTACTCGGGCCTGGTCGCCGCCCACTGCCACACCCGTCACCGGGTGCTCACGGTCTCCGGGACCGCCGTGGCCGCGCGCCTCGCGGAGGCCGCCGCGCTGCTCGACAGCCCCGTCGGCGATCCGCTGACCGTACCGAACCTGATGCTGGCCGAGGCGGTGGCGGGCGACGGGCTGAACGTCGTCCTCAACGGGGAGGGCGGCGACCCGGTGTTCGGCGGGCCCAAGAACCTGCCCATGCTGGTCCATGAGATGCACCGCGGCGATGTCGCCGGGGCGACCGGCGACCCGGGCAGGGCCGCGCGCACGACCACGTACCTCCGCTCGTACCGCAAGTGCTACACCGATCTGCCCGACCTGCTCACCGCCGACGCGCTCGACGCCCTCGCCACCGCGCCCGAGCCCGAGCGCTTCGTCGCCCCCTATCTGACGCCCCCTGCCCGCGAAGGCCGGATGGACCATCTGCTCAACCAGCTCCTGCACTGCAATCTGCGCACCAAGGGCGCCCACCACATCCTCACCAAGGTCGAACGGCTCACCGCCTCCCAGGGCCTCCAGGGCCGCGCCCCGCTCTTCGACCGCCGGGTCGTCGACCACGCCTTCGCCACCCCGCCCCGCTGGAAGCTGAACGGCGCGGTGGAGAAGTGGGTGCTGAAGGAGGCGGTACGGGATCTGCTGCCCGGCACGGTCGTCGACCGGCCCAAGAGCGGGATGCGCGTACCGGTCCAGCAGTGGCTCGGCGGGCCGCTGCGCGAACTGGCGGGCGATCTGCTGCTGGGCAGGGAGGCCCGCGCCCGCGGTCTCTTCCGGCAGGACACCGTACGTGCCTGGATGCGCGGCGAGGGCGCGCTGCTGCCGAGGCAGGGCGGCAAGCTGTGGCTCGTACTCACCCTGGAACTGTGGCTGCGCGCCTACGACATCCGCTGATCGCGCGCCCACGACATCGCCGGACCGCCTGATATCGCCCGACCGCCTGATGGAGGCTCCCTTGCACACGCTCGCCCTCACCGACCCCCGTACCGGACGCGTGCGCGGGGATCTCACGGCCGCCCGGGAGGAGCAGGTCGCCCTCGCGGTCGCCGAAGGCCGCCGGGCCTTCGACGGCTGGCGGGCGCTGACACCGAGGGAGCGGTCGCGGCGGCTGGAGCGGCTCGCCGCGCTGATCGAGGAGCACGCCGAGGAGTACGGGGCGCTGGAGCGCGCCGGTACGGGAAAGCCCGCGTCCGAGACGGCCGGCGAGGTGGAGCAGGCGGCCGACCTCTTCCGCTTCTACGCCTGGGCGGCGCGCACCCAGTCCGCCCCGGCCGCCGGGAGCTTTGTCGCGGGCCATGAGAGCTGGGTCCGCTGGGAGCCGATCGGGGTCGTCGGGGTGGTCGTCCCCTGGAACTACCCGCTGATGATGGCGACTTGGCGCTGCGCGCCCGCCCTGGCCGCCGGGAACACGGTCGTCGCCAAGCCCGCAGAGACCACACCCGACTCGCTGACCCTGCTTGCGGAGCACGCGCGCGAGGCGCTGGGGGAGTCGGTGCTGGAGGTCCTGGCCGGCGACCGGGAGACCGGGCGGCTGCTGGTGGCGTCCGGGGTCGACATGGTCGCGTTCACCGGCAGCGCGCTCGCCGGCGCCGATGTGGCGGCGCGGGCCGGTACGCGGCGGGTCAGCCTGGAACTGGGCGGCAACAGCCCGGTCGTCGTCCTGCCCGACGCCCCCGCCGACACCTGGACGGAACTGGCCGCGGCGGCCACGTACAACGCGGGCCAGAGCTGCGCCGTCCCCGCGCGGGTGATCACGCTCACCGAGAACTACGAGTCGGCCGTGGCCCTGCTCGGCGACGCGATGCGCGAGCGGCGCGCGGGCCAGGACTTCGGGCCGCTCAACAACGCGGACCAGGCGGCGCGTTACGACCGTATCGTCGGCGCGTCCGCCGCGAAGACACGCACGACCGGCCAACTCGCCCCGGGGGACGGCGAGGAGGGCGGCTACTGGCGCCCGGCCTGCGTCCTCGCCGATCTGCCGGACGACGATCCGGCGGTGGCCGAAGAGGTCTTCGGCCCGCTCCTGACGGTCCAGTCGGCGGACACGGTCGAGGACGCGCTCGCCCTGGCGAACGGCGTGCCGCAGGCCCTCGCCGCGAGCGTCTGGACCCGCGACCTGGCGGCGGGGCTGGATCTGGCGGGGCGGCTGAACGCGGGCGAGGCGTGGGTGAACTGCCATCTCGTACAGACGGCGGAGCTGCCGCACGGCGGCCGGGGTTCGTCGGGGCACGGTACGGATCTGAGCACGCTGGCACTGCACGAGTACCAGCGCCCGAAGACGATCACGGCGCGCCTGAAATTCAGCCCGTCCGGCGATTGAGGACACGGTGCGGTCGTCGACCGCGCAACCCGCTGACCGTTCCCGTACCCGCTCTCGGCCACGGCCTAGAGCCGCAGCCCGCCCGCCAGGCTGTCCAGCGCCCGGTGGATCAGGGCGAGCAGATCGTCCTGGTTCCCACGCTCGCCCCAGTACAAGGTGATCTCGCGCAGCGAGCCCAGCACCGCCGCGACAAAGATCCGTACCTCGATGTCGTCCGGCTCCCGGCCGGTACGCTCCGCCAGCACCTCCGCGAACAGCTTCGCCATCGACGACATGGTCTCGGTCATCCTGGCCCGTACGGCCGGGACTTCGACCATCAGCTTGGTGCGCTGGATCAACTCGTCGTGCTCCGTGGCCATGACGGCCCGCATCGTCTCGTCCATCAGGAACCGGATGGACTCCAGCGGCGGTTCGTCGGCCGGCCTGGCGCGCAGCACGGACGCCATGACCGGGTCGTACTCGTCGGTGAGGACGATGTCTTCCTTGGTCGGGAAGTAGCGGAAGACGGTCGAGGGGGACACCTCGGCCGCCTCCGCGATCTGCTCGATGGTGGTCGCCTCGTACCCCTGCTCGGCGATCAGCGCGTAGGTCGCGCGCCGGATCGCGATCCGGGTCTTGAGTTTCTTGCGCTCGCGCAGGCCCATCGGGGGCTTGCACTCCGTGAGGGGGGTACGGGAAGTGGCGGCCATGGTTCCTATTGTCGGGCATCGGCGGGCGCCGGGGCCACGCCCGTGTCACCGCCGGGATCCCCGGCCTTGTCCCCGCCGTCACCGGCGCGCCGCTCCGCCTGCCGCTCCGCCCGCCCCGGATCCGGCAGCAGCGCGGCGACCAGCAGTGCCGAGACCAGCGCGGCGGCCCCGCAGACCAGCAGGGCGAGATTCATGCCATGGATGTACGCGGCGTCCGCCGAGGCCGCGAGCCCGGGCGCGCCCAGCGTCTCGGCGACGGCGTGCGCGGCGACCACCGAGTCCCCGGCGGTGTCCGCTGCCGCGGCGGGCAGGCCCGAGGTGTCAAGACGGGACGTGTAGGCGGCGGCGAGCAGCGAGCCCAGCAGGGCGATCCCGACCGCGCTGCCCATCTGCCGTACGGTCATCAGCAGCCCGGAACCGCTGCCGGCCCGGTCGGCGGGCAGGGTGGCCACGGCTCCGTCCATGGCCGGTACGACGGCGAAGCCGAAGCCCACGCCCGCGATGGACAGCCACAGCGCGGTGAATCCGTACCCGCTGTCGACGGTCGTACGGCTGCCGAGCACCGCCGCGAAGGCGAGCACGACCAGGCCCCCGCCGATCACGCCGCGTGGTCCGACCCGCTGGATCAGCGGTCCGCTGCCCCTGGCGGCGAGCATGAGCCCGCCCATCATCGGCAGCATCCGCACCCCGGTGCCGAGGGCGCTGTTGCCGAGGACGGCCTGGAGGTGTACGGGCAGCAGGAACAGCAGCCCGGACATCACGAACATCACGAGGGTCGCGGCCAGGGTGTTGAGCAGGAAGCCGCGGTGGCGCAGCAGGACAAGATCGAGCATGGGCCGGGTCATGCGGCGCTCGCGCAGGACGAGCCCGGCCAGCAGTACGGCCCCCGCGGCCAGCGCGCCGACGACCAGCGGGCTGCCCCAGCCGCGGCCGGGCGCCTCGATGATCCCGTACACCAGCCCGCCGAGCCCGCCGGCGGTGAGGACGGTGGAGAGGGCGTCGACCCGGGGTGCCGCCGGGTCGCTGGTCTCGGGCAGCAGCAGGACGCAGGCGGCGATCCCGAGGGCGGCCATCGGGATGTTGATCACGAAGATCGAGCCCCACCAGAAGTGTTCCAGCAGCCAGCCGCCGATGATCGGGCCGAGCGGGATGCCCAGCGCGGAGGCGGCGGAGATGATGCCGACGGCCTTGGTGCGGTCCTTGGCGTCCGGGAAGAGCGAGGGGAGTACGGAGAGCGCGAGCGGCATCACCAGCGCTCCGCCGATCCCCATCACGGCGCGGGCGGCGATGACCCACTCCACGCTGCCGACCAGCGCGCCCATCAGCGAACCGGCCAGGAAGACGGCGAGGCCGGCGATGAGCATCCGGCGGCGGCCGAAGCGGTCGCCGAGCAGTCCGGCGGGGAGCATCAGGGCGGCGAAGACGACGACATAGGCGTCGGCAATCCACTGCTGCTGGTTGGTGGTGGCGCCGAGTTCCGCGGCCATCGTCGGCAGCGCCACATTGAGGATCGTCAGATCGAAACCGAGCACGAGCATGCTCGCGACGAGGGCGCCGAGCGCCCACCATCGGCGGCCCATGGCAGCCCTCCTTCGGGAGTTAGTGTCAAGTGACAGTAACTCCCAAAAGGTGGTGAGCGTCAAGTCTGGAGTTGTGGTGGGGCAACCGCGGGGGCGGCTCGGGGTGTGCGGGTGGCTCAGGAGTGCTGGTAGGCCACCAGGGAGATGCCGACGAAGTGCACGACGAACGCGGCCAGCGTGAAGGAGTGGAACACCTCGTGGAAGCCGAACCAGCGCGGTGACGGGTTGGGCCGCTTCAGCCCGTAGATCACCCCGCCCGCGCTGTAGAGCAGCCCGCCGACGATCACCAGTACCAGTACGGCGATCCCGCCCGTACGCAGGAAGTCGGGCAGGTAGAAGACCGCGGCCCAGCCCATCGCGATGTAGCACGGCGTGTAGAGCCAGCGCGGCGCACCGACCCACAGCACCCGGAACGCGATCCCGGCCGCGGCGGCCGCCCACACCGCCCAGAGCAGGGTCCGGCCGCTGGAATCGGGCAGGAGCAGCATGGTCAGCGGGGTGTAGGTACCCGCGATGATCAGGAAGATATTGGCGTGGTCGAGCCGGCGGAGGACGGCTTCGCCGCGCGGGCCCCAGGTGCCCCGGTGGTATATCGCGCTCACGCCGAAGAGCAGGCAGGCGGTCAGGACGTAGATCCCGCAGGCGACCCGGGCGCGGGTCGAGCCGGTGAAGATGACCAGGACCATTCCCGCGACCAGTACGGCCGGGAACATGCCCGCGTGCAGCCAGCCGCGCAGCCTTGGCTTGACCGCGCCGGCGCCGCCGGCGGCGCTGACCGCGCCGGCGCCGCCGGCGGCGCTGACCGCGCCGGCCGTCTTGGCCGCGCCGAGCAGTTCGGGACCCCCTTCCCGTGCTTCATGTGCTTCCTGTGACCGGGGGTTGGCGAGGGGCTCGGGCGCTGCAGGAGTCATAGGCACATGCTACCTACGGGAGCGTAGGTTACGTTTCGGTACAAATTCATCCTATGGCCATCTTGGCGAGGCGGCGATGCCGTCTCGCCGGGGCCGCGATGCTCACGTGAAGAGTGGCCATGCTCACGTGTGCAGCCCCCTGGACGGATGGGCGCTAGAATCGGATGATCAAATGAGTGCGGTCGGTACCGGATGAGCGGCCAGTAGGGCCGCGAACGCTACGAAGCGTCCGGGCCGCGGCCCCCAAGGGGCACAAACTCAAAAACCCTCATCAAGGAGCAATCGTGGCGCGCGATATCGCGGCTCCCAGCGCCGTCCCCAGCACCCTCCCCAGTGCTCCCCCCACACAGCACGGGGAGTTGATCTCCTGGGTCGACGAGATCGCAGCAATCACACAGCCGGACAGGGTGGTCTGGTGCGACGGGTCCGAGAGCGAGTACGAGCGCCTGTGCGGGGAGCTCGTCGCCAAGGGGACCTTCATCAAGCTCGACCCGGTCAAACGGCCGAACTCGTACTACGCGGCCTCCGACCCGTCCGATGTGGCGCGCGTCGAGGACCGTACGTTCATCTGCTCCGAGAAGGAGGAGGACGCGGGCCCGACCAACCACTGGAAGGCGCCCGCCGAGATGCGGGACATCTTCACGGGCGACGGGGGCGCGGGCGACAAGGGCATCTTCCGTGGCGCGATGCGCGGCAGGACGATGTACGTGGTGCCGTTCTGCATGGGCCCGCTGGGCTCACCGCTCTCCGCGATCGGTGTCGAGATCACCGACTCCGCGTATGTCGCGGCTTCCATGCGCACGATGACCCGTATGGGACAGGCGGTCCTCGACGAACTCGGCCCGGACGGCTTCTTCGTCAAGGCCGTCCACACGCTGGGCGCGCCGCTGGCCGAGGGCGAGGCCGACGTACCGTGGCCGTGCAACAGCACCAAGTACATCTCGCACTTCCCCGAGACGCGTGAGATCTGGTCGTACGGTTCCGGGTACGGCGGCAACGCGCTGCTGGGCAAGAAGTGTTACGCGCTGCGTATCGCGTCCGTCATGGCGCGTGACGAGGGCTGGCTCGCCGAGCACATGCTGATCCTCAAACTGACGCCGCCGCGCGGGGAGTCGAAGTATGTGGCGGCGGCCTTCCCGTCCGCGTGCGGCAAGACGAACCTCGCGATGCTCGAACCCACCATCTCCGGCTGGACGGTGGAGACCATCGGCGACGACATCGCGTGGATGCGGTTCGGCGAGGACGGCCGGCTGTACGCGATCAACCCCGAGGCGGGCTTCTTCGGGGTCGCGCCCGGCACCGGCGAGCACACCAACGCCAACGCGATGAAGACGATGTGGGGCAACTCCGTCTTCACCAATGTGGCGTTGACGGACGACGGCGACGTCTGGTGGGAGGGCATGACGGAGGCCCCGCCCGCCCATCTCACCGACTGGAAGGGCAACGACTGGACCCCGGAGTCCGGCACGCCCGCCGCACACCCCAACGCCCGCTTCACCGTTCCGGCCGGGCAGTGCCCGATCATCGCGCCCGAGTGGGAGGACCCCAAGGGCGTCCCGATCTCGGCGATTCTCTTCGGCGGCCGCCGCGCCACCGCCGTACCGCTGGTCACCGAGTCGTTCGACTGGCAGCACGGAGTGTTCCTCGGAGCCAACGTCGCCTCCGAGAAGACGGCGGCCGCCGAAGGCAAGGTCGGCGAACTGCGCCGCGACCCGTTCGCCATGCTGCCGTTCTGCGGCTACAACATGGGCGACTACATGGGCCACTGGCTGGAGATCGGCGCGCGGGCGGCGGCCAGGGGCGACGAGTCCAAGCTGCCGAAGATCTACTACGTCAACTGGTTCCGCAAGGACGAGTCGGGCCACTTCGTATGGCCGGGCTTCGGCGAGAACAGCCGGGTGCTGAAGTGGATCGTGGAGCGCCTGGAGGGCACGGCGGACGGCGTCCGTACACCGATCGGTGTACTGCCGACGATGGAGTCCCTGGACACGGCGGGCCTGAAACTGTCCGACGAGGAGCTGGAGTTGCTGCTCTCGGTGGACAAGGGGGTGTGGCGCGAGGAGGCGTCGCTGATCCCGGCGCACCTGCGGACGTTCGGCGAGCACGCGCCGAAGGGGCTGTGGGAGGAGTACGAGGCGCTGGTGGAGCGGCTGGGATGAGGTAGAAGGCCGGGGGCCCGGAGGCCCCCGGCCCGGAGCAACCCTTCCGGGTACGCGGCGGTCTTACCGGGAGACCGCCTGCCGGAGACTGAATGGAAGGGGTGCGGCCCATGGAGTTCGATCCCGGCCTGTGCCTGGAGGTGCCGGAGGGCTTCGACGACTCGGACGCGGAGTCGCAGGTGCACCCGATGGCAAGAAAACTGTTCCCGGCCACGACCGCGGCGGACGCCTTCAGAAAGGCATCCGAGTGGGTGGCGGAGCACGAGGTCTTCCTGGTGGATGTGTCGTGGGGCTTCGATTACGACGAGGACGAGCCGTACGTGCTGAGCATCTACTTCACTTTTGAGCTGGAGCCGGAGCCGGAAGACACCTGACCGCGGCTGGTGACTCCGGCGGCGGCGCACCGCTGTTCACGACATCTTGAGTACGGCGCCTCCTGTCCGTGCGCGAAAGGCCAGCCCACGGACAGGGCCACTCATCGGGTCAGGTCCACCGGCTACTTGTCGCTGTCCCCACCCTCGGGCTCAGGGTCACGCGGAGCTTCGGGGGGCATGGGGCCTCCGTCGTGCTTGCCACCGTCCGCCTCCATGTCAGCCGGGTGACGGAATGGAACACCCCTCCACCCTGCGGCGTCCGGAGTGCGCGTCTCGTACCTGTCGACGTGCTCAGGGCTGGCAATGCTCACTCGGGTCCTCCTTTCTGGGGCCGCCGGAGCGTCGTCCGGATAAGGACCAAGCTAGAAACCGTGAGCCCGCAACACACAGTCAGTTCTACGTTGTTGCACGCGATTTTCAGCGAAGCGATTCGAGTGCTCGGGTCACCAACACCCGCGCTTCATCCCCGTATACGGCAAGCTCTCGGAGTTCCGCGAATGCCCTTACATACATGGCCACTTCGCCCGGTGCCGTAAGCGTCACCTGAGCCGTCAGCAGTTCCACATGCACGCGCTGATCATCAAAGATGTTGAACGCCTCAAGCGTCCACATGTCCCGTTCCCGCGCCGCGAACGGGATCACTCCCAGGGACACGGCGGGCAGTGACATGACCGACAGCAGATGCCCCAACTGCCCGGCCATCGTCCCCGCGTCTCCGATCTGGTAGCGCAACACCGACTCCTCAACGATGAGCGTGAAGCGGTGGCCCGCCTCATGCAGCACACGGGAACGGGCTATACGGGCGGCTACCGCCCCCGGGGTGTCGTCGGGGGTGCCGTGAAACCGGCTGATGACCGACAAAAGCGCGGAGGCGTACGCGGGCGTCTGAAAGAGCCCCGGCACGACGTGCGAGGCGTAGCCCCGGAGCAGCTTGGTTCGCTGGTATAGCGGGATACGGGACTCCTGCAGACGCCGCAGCCCCGTGCGCTGCAGCCGCTTCCACTCCAGATACATGGACTCGGCCGTACGCGATGCCGCGACGATGTCGGCCGCCTGGTCGTCGGCGCCGCATCCGGCGCACCATTCGCGGATATCGGCGTCGGACGGAGGGGTGCGGGCGTTCTCGATACGGGAGACCTTGGACTTGTGCCATCCGCAACGCGCGGCCAGCTCATGCCCCTTCAGTTCGGCGTCCAGGCGCACTTCGCGGAGCCTTGCCGCCACGTTCTTGCGGGCGGTTTCGACGCTCGATGACTGGTAGCTGGGCATGAGCTGGCTATCCGCTGACGCGGGTCAGACCGTGAACCTCTCGTGCGGCGTGGCACGCTCCCAGACGGAATCGAAGGCGTCGGAGCACAGCTTGACGACTGCCGGGTCGTCACACAGTTCATGCCCCGCTGAGGCGCCGTCCCCGGAGAAGTGACCGAAGCGGATCAGCCGGTCATCGAACAGCCAGAGATCAGCGCCGGGCAGTGTGAGTGTGGCGGCGTCCCGCCGGGACAGCCAACGGACCAACTCGCCTGCCCCGACATTGAGATATGTACCGGCGTGCTCGTACCGGATGTACTCGCTGACCGGCATGGAGACGATCCGAGCGCGGCGCATCACCACGCCACGGCCTACCGTCTCGCGTACCAGGTCCAACCAGGGCCGGCGTCGGGCGACGGACTCGGGGGTGATCTCCCCCCGCGCCTGCCACTCCGCGAAGTCGTCGGCCTCGGATGCCACGCCGTACACATCGCGCATCTCAAGGTGAACGGCGGACCGGTCGCAGTCGCTGATCAGCTCAGCGAAGCTCGGCACGCTGCTCGGCTTCATCACACGCCTTCCTGATCAATGGCACCATGCGTGCCGGAATACGGACCACCGCCTCATCGCCCGGAATGTACCCGACCGCGAGGCATTCCGCTTCGGTTGCCTCGTCGGCCTTCCAGCCCTGGAGCACAAGGTCCGCCGACGTACTGTCCACCCATACGGTGGGGCAGTCGTCGCCGTTGGTGTTCGGGTCCTTGCCGAACAAGAGTAAAGCCATGGGCTCTACCTCCTGCCTACTTGGTTGCGTCCTATTGCACGAGCGTCATGCCTGCGGAGAATCAGCACAAGAGGGCAACCCGCCAAGCGGAAAAGCCCCGCAGTCCCACCACGGCGAAGCGGCGGACACGGGGCAGGTGTGGAAGGGGCAGCACACCCGAGTCGGGTGTCTTGGCGAGTTCGGTCAGTGGCTTCGTCGAGAGGCTGGGCTGCCCCCGGATCTTGTTGGGGGCAACCATCACTGGCTGGGGTGGAGGCGGGCACCGGCGTCGGCCCTGGAGCGTTGACAGGTGTTTCGCGCCACTACGGGGCTTTCCGGTTCTGGGGCTGCTCGACCTCTGACATAAGAAGACGCAGGGTGAGGGAGTGCTTTTCCGGCGGCAATGCGTTCAGGGCCTTGCGCGCATAGTCTGCCCCGCCGCGCTTGTCCCCGGACCGGGCGATCATAAGGCCCTTGTGCATTTCGAGATGCGTCGCGAACCGGGGCAAGGAATTGGGCAACTCCCGCCTTGCCGCTTCCTGAGCCTCCGCGGCCGTCGTTTCGTCGCCGAGCCGGGCAGCAAGCAGCGAGACGAAGACGTTCATGCGCCACCAGGGAACGGCGTAGTCCGATGTCTGTTCGTACGATCCGGCCGCGTCGAATGTCCTGCGACCGTTGTTCATGAGCGCGCGTGCGGTGGCGAAGTCGCCGCGGATCGCCGCCGAGTGAGCCTTTCCCATAATGGCGTTCAACAGCCCCAGAGACGGCTTGTCGCTGATTGCCATGGCCTGGTCGGCGAGCATGTCCGCGACTCCGAGCGACGCCCCTTCGTAACCGAGTGCGATAGCCGCACGGCCCCGGACCCATACCCGGGTCCGGTCGTCGCCGGACTGGTCAGCGGCCTCGGCGGCGAGCCTGTACCAGTTCACCGCTTTGGATCCGTCCGAGCCCGGGAATGTCTTCGCGTACAGCGTCATTAGCCGAGCGGCTACGGACCACAGCTGGGGGTTCTCCAACTGTTGCTGGACCAGCACCAGTTCCCCGGAGACCCGACGCTGAATGTCGGCGGCACCGAGGCTCATGTATTCGGTGCCGTAGGTAGCCAGCTTGCCTTCCCAGTCGTCTGCTGACGGACCGCCACGAAGGCGTGCGGAGAACCCCGCACTGAGCAAGTCGGATGCGACCAGCGGGGCTATGGCCGTTGCCGCTACGTCGGACAGGAACGTTCTGCGTTTCACTTCACCCTCAAGAACGGCTAGGGGCACGTCTAGGACGGCCGAGAGGCACCGGAGGTAAAAAGCACCCGGCACCACCTTGCAACGCTCCCAGCGGCTGACGTACTCCCGGTTGAGTCCAGTCCCGAAAGCATCGTTGATCTCATCCGCCAGTCGCCCTTGAGACCATCCTCGTGCCTCGCGCAGGTCCCTGATCAATGCCCCGATGGCCATGGGCCCATCTTGCCCCTAACCCTGCCCCTAGGTCCCGCAAGTGGTGCTCGCCGATTCCTACTTGCCCCTAAGGATGCCACTACGCCAACGCCGTTCGCCGACGAAAAGATCGTCAGGGCACTTCGGTGGCGTGTCTGGAGAGACACCACGTTGGTTATGGAGGGCGCGTGACATGTACGGAAACGGCAGGCCGGACTCAACAGGCTGCAGCGTTGTGCTGCGGTGGAGCAGTCACCCGCAGTGTGTGGCGTTGGCGCGGCTGGAGTTGCGTAAGGCGCTGGCCGGCTGGGGGCTGTCGGAGCTGGAGGATTCGGCTGTTCTGATCGTGTCCGAGCTGCTGAGCAACGCCGGTTTGCATGCGAGGGTGACGCCGGAGCAGGTCATCGAGACGCGGTACTTCCGTAGTTCGGGTGGGTTACGGATCGAGGTGCACGACGGTTGTCCGGGGCGGCCGCAGCCGCGTGTGCCGGATTCGGAGGCGGCTGATGGGCGGGGGTTGCTGCTGGTGGAGGCGTTGGCGGATGAGTGGGGTGTGGCTGAGCGGGTTGGGCCGGGGAAGGTGGTGTGGGCGTCCCTGGCCGTGCCGGTCGTACGGCCCAGTGAGCGGGACTGCTCGTGACTGCGCCGGTGGGCCGGCCTCCGGTCGTTCCGTACATCGCCTGCTGGTCTTCGGAGCACCGGCCTCAGGGCACGTTGGTCGTCCGGGGTGGCGGTATCGCGTACGTGGATGAGGGGCCGTACGAGCGTGACGAGCTGGGCGTGCTGTGGAAGCGGGTGGGGATCAGCCCGGGGAAGGGGCGGCCGGAGTTCGGGAATGTGCATTTTCTGCGGCAGCGGCGGGCGATGCGGAAGCTGCTGTGCCAGATCTGTGGCGGGCCGTCGGACCGTACCGACGACGGCACACTCTGGGTGGTCGGCGAAGACGCGGACTACCCGGAGTTGCACAAGCCGGGCTTCGTCACCACGCATCCGCCGCTGTGTGTGCCGTGTGCGGTGACGTCGGTGGGGGTGTGTCCGCACTTGCGGAAGCGTTATGTGGCGTTGCGGGTGCGAACGTTTGTGGTGGCGGGGGTGCATGGGGTCGTGTACCAGCCGGGCGGGGTGTTTCCGGTGATGTACGAAGCGGGCGGGGTGGCCTTCGAGAGCCGGCGGATCGGGTGGGTGCTCGCGGGTCAACTGATCATGGAGTTGCAGGAGTTCACGGTCGTGGACCTGGACGCGGAACACGCGGCGTACCTGAAGCGGGTGTGATCCGACAGGCCGGGTCCGCGGGAGTGCACAACCTTCCGGGCGTCCCCTTTGTCTGATGCGGGTGAAGTGATCATTCGGTTTCATCGAGTGTGGGGAAATAACAGCATGCGCAGACACGCCACTGTCGCCGCTTTCAGTGCCGTCCTGGCCGTAGCCGCTCTTGCCGCACCGGCCGCCGGGGCCGCCCAGGACGACTCGGGCACGCGGTTCTGGAACATCGATGTCAACCACGACCGCGACTACACCGTCGGCGTCGAGGCCACACTGAAGAGGACCTTCAGCGTCAGCGCGACGGTCACCGACCCGTCCGGCATCCGGAGCGTGTCGTACGAGCTGCGGCACGACGACGGGGCGAAGGTCCGCGGACTCATGGTCGGGTCCAGCCACTGCGTGCGGCTCAACGACACCACCTCCTTCTGCGAGGCCCTCGTGACCGCCGACCCCAGCGTCAACCTCCGCAGCAACGCCCTCGCCGGCCTCTGGGTCATCACCCCCGTGGCCGTCGACGGCGACGGCAACGTCACCCGTGGGGACGGCGCCTACTTCGCGCGCATCAAGCGCACGACCTACATCTCCCAGACCATTGCCACACCGCAGCAGGTGCAGAAGGGCAAGAACGTCACGGTCAAGGCCCAGATGACCGTCGCCAGCTGGGAGAACCGCAAGAACGTGCCCCTCATCGGGCACCAGGTGGCGCTCCAGTACCGCAAGGGCACGAGCGGCCCCTTCATCACGCTGAAGAAGCTCAACACCGACCGCAACGGCTGGGTCTCGGCCACCGTGAAGGCGACCGCGGACGGCACGTACCGCTACGACTTCGCGGGCACGAGCCTCACCGTGGCCACGCCCGGCTCGGCCGACTACGTCGACGTCAAGTAAGCCCGGACCGGTGAAGTGACCGCCCGCCGGGACCGGTACCCCGGCGGACGGTCATCGGGCCGGCTGGCCCCCCCGTTCGCGGACTGCGGGCGCAGCCGTCAGCCGAGGTGCCGGGTGAAGAACCGTAGCGTGCTGTCCAGTTCGAATGCCGGGATCTCCCCGTGCTTGCCAGGGTTGGCGTGCAGAGTCTTCTCGGCTGAGGCCAAAGCGTCGAACAGCGTCAAGCCGTGGGCCCGCGGCACCCGCTCATCGTCCCACTGCAGCAAGAACTCCACCGGGACTGTGATCCGGGCGGCGGCCTCCGCTGATGCCAACGCCCCACCCAACCCCAACACCGCCGCGCGGACGCGGGGTTCGTCGGCAACGAACGGAACACCGAGTCCGCACCCCAACGACACCCCCCAATAGCCCACCGGACCAGCACCGACGTAGTCGAGATCCTGGACCCCGTCCAGAACCGCCTGCCATTCCGGGACGGTCCGGCGAGCCACGAGCGCCTGAAAACCGGCGACCAGCGGAGCCAGCTCCTCCCCGGCAGCCACGCGAGCCTGGTTCTCGGTCGCGATCCGGTTGTACTCCTGATCCACCGGCCGGTCGCCATGGCCAGGCACGTCCACCGCCACCACCGCGAAACCGCACTCGGCCACGAAGCGGCGCGCACGGGCCACGATGCCGGGTGCCTTCTTGTGCTGGCCGCCGCCATGTCCCATCAGGATGAGGGGCCGAGTACCGGCAGCACCTGTCGGCGTCCACAGCACGCCGGGAATCTCACCGAGGACAAAGAGCTGTTCGCAGACGCCGTCGGCCGACGTCTCAGAGCTGAAGCGCATAGCGTTTCAAGCCTTTCGGGATGCCTTCTGCGGGCACTCCCCAGCTAGGCCATGCGAAAGAGGGAGCCCCGACCTGTCACAGCGTTGATCGGTCTCACCCCCTCAGTTCGCAGCAGAGCACAGCGCCGCAGAACCTACCACGGAGGGCTCACCAACGTCTGTGCAAGGTCATCGACAGGGCGAACGTTGCCTCATGTCTGGCGGGGGCGGGTTCTCAGGGCGTGGTCCAGGGTTTCCAGGGTCCACGCCCAGGACGCTTCCGCTTCGCGCGGGGTGTGGCTGAAGCCGCCCGCCGTTTCCAGGCTTACGTAGCCGTGGAAGGTGCTGTGCAGGAAGCGGACCGCGTCGGTCTCGTCGGGTTCCGGCAGGTCGTAGGCGCGCAGGATCGCGCGGGTCATCTGCGAGTGTCGGGGGGCGGCGCTGTGGACGGCTGCCTCGGCGTCCAGTTCGAACTGGCCCGCCGCGTAGCGCCCGGGGTGTTTCTTCGCGTAGTCGCGGTAGGCGTTGGCGAACGCCACCAGCGCGTCCTTGCCCGAGCGGCCGGCCAGCGCGGTGGCCGCCGCGTCGGCGAGTTCCTCCAGGGCCAGCAGGGCCACCCGTACCTTCAGCTCCCGCGCGTTGCGGATGTGCGCGTACAGGCTCGGGTCCTTGACACCGAGCCTGCGCGCGACCGCCGACACCGTCAGGTTGTCGAAGCCGGTCTCGTCGGCCAGCTCCGCCGCGGTCCGGGTGAGGAGTTCCGGGGTGATGCCCATGCGCGCCATATCCTGCCTAATTGAATAAGTCGTTTGCCTAAATATATTAGGCTGGCTAGCCTCGGGAGGCATGAGACACCTTACTGAGGCCGATATCCGGGCGTCGTTCGTCAACTGCTCCAAGGGCGAGGCCAAGCGTGCGGGCCTGCCCAGGGATCTTGAGGAGCGCCCGTGGGACGATCTCGACTTCCTCGGCTGGCGGGATCCCGGGGCCCCCGAGCGCGCCTACCTGGTCGCCGAGTACGAGGGCCGGCTCCTGGGCCTGGCGCTGCGGGCGGCGAGCGGGGCCGCGCGCGGGTTCACCGCGCGCAGCATGTGCTCCGTGTGCCTGACGACCCACACCGGCGGCGGTGTGGTCCTGATGACCGCGCGCCGCACCGGCGAGGCCGGCCGCCAGGGCAACACCGTCGGGCAGTACCTCTGCAACGACCTGGCCTGCTCGCTCTATGTCCGGGGCAAGCGGAAGACAGCGGCCGGCAGGGGCTTCGACGAGACCCTGACCCTGGCCGAGAAGATCGCCCGCACCCGCGGCAACCTGACGTCCTTCATGGCCATGGTGCTCGGCTCGGAGTCGGCCTGATCGTGTACGAGCCGGTCCACTGGGCGTTGATGACCAGGGAGCCGGGCGGGAAACGAGATGATTTGTGTTGCTTTGGTTCCGGCCACCAGGGCTTCGTTTCGAGTCAGTTACTCCGAATTGCGGTTTCTGGGCGGCCCGGCGGGACAGTGCTGTCGGCGGGTCTGTCGGCACCGCCCGGAACGCCCGCCGACATCGCACCCTCACCGCACGTCGTCCGCCCGCATTGCGTGATACGCCGAGGTAGGGAGTCCACACTGTGTCGTCGTTGCTGAGCTATACCGTCATCACGGATTCGGCCCCGTTGCAGATATCAGAGCCTTCCGCACCGTCTGTGGCAACGGTGTATGTGATCGTCTCCAACTCTCACGCGGCGCGGGTGCGCTGGGATTCCATCGAGGTGGGGGTGCCCGTGGGCGACAACGCCGGCGGCCTGACCCCCAACCCCGCGGCGATCAAGGCAACGGTCGCAACGGACTACCCATTAGTGGGAGTGGAGCCGCGGCCGACCGTCACCTGGGACGGTACGAACAGTGTCTTCCGGGTGTCCGCACCCGCGGGGGCCCCGCCCACCCTCACCCTGCCCGCCGGCGGGTCCCTGGTCCTGACACTGGAAGACATACCGGTTTCAGGTGTGGAGGGGTTGGTCCGCCTCAAACTGCACGAGACGGCCGGCGGCGGCGACGGCAATGTGGCCATTCGGGACCACACCACCACACAAGGGCTGCTGAAGAAAGCTCCGAAGATCCCGCGCAACTTCCGCCCGGAGAAATCCATGGTGTATACGGACGCGGGTGAGAACGTCGCCCTGCTGTGGGACGGGCCCGACAATCTCACCTATTGGATCCGTGATCCGCAGGGTACGGAGGTGCTCGTCCCGCGGGGAAATCAGGGAACGTACCGCTGGGCACCGAGTTCCGCACCGAAACGAGGCACCACCTACACCCTTGTGGCCAGGACCGCCCCCGGGCAGCAGCAGGGATACTTTCTCACCACCACGGTCCACATCCGCAATCCCGAGTTCGAGACGCTGACCGCCACCACCGGGATACACACCCCATGGGTCGAGGGGACGGCGGACAAGGGCCGCGTCACGTTCTCCGCGGCAGGGGCGGAGATCCGTGACCAGGCCGGCGGCTGGGGGACCGTCGCCGCGGACAGGGCCGATCTGAACGGTGTGAACACCAAGTGGGTTCAGGGGCGCGACACGGGCGACGGATGGATCGAGTTCCCGAAGTCCGGGGTGAACGTATTCCAGGACGGGAAACGCGAGTGGGGGACCGTCGCGGCCGAGAAGGCCGATGTGAACAGCGTGCGGACGAAGTGGGTGTGGGGGCGGAACGACACCGACGGGTGGATCGAATTCCCGGAAACCGGCCTGAACGTGTTCCATGGCGACCAAAGGGAGTGGGGAACCGTAGCGGCCGCCAAAGCGGACCTCAATGACCTGACGGTCGCAGGGGAAGTGGTCGCCGGTGACCTGACGGCCAAGGGGAAGCTGACCACCAAACACGCGACTTTCGGGCTGATCGTCGAGAAGGATTCCCTGTTCAAGGGAGCGGTGAATGCCAACGCGCATCTGACGGTCAGGAACAAGGACGTCGGCTGGGTCCTGAAGACCAACGACGACAGGGTGGTCGTCAACGACAACTTCCACGTCATGGGCATGATCTCGTGCCGTTCGCGGGAGTGGGAACAGCACTGACAGCACGGCACTGACAGCACTGACAGCCGGCCCGGGGGGGGGGGTGTGGGGGGGGGGGAAAGGGGGAGGGGGGGTGGGGGGGGGGGGAGAAGACGCGAGGGGGGGGGGGGGGTGGTTTGGGGTGTGGTTTTCT